>CABSMX010000102.1 GCA_902478945.1 uncultured Collinsella sp. | reverse complement strand
ACTCGACTAGTCGTCGGCAGCGTCAGATGTGTATAAGAGACAGTCGACGGGCTGGTCGAGCGGGTACTCCTTCTTGACGATGGAGCCGTTGACCTGCTCCCACTCGGCGACGAACTCGTCTTGAGCCTGGCAGAAGGCAGCAAGGGCTTCCTGGCCAAACTTCATAGCGGCGAGCATATCGTCCTCGGAGATCTCCTCGGCGCCGGCCTCGACCATCGAAATGAAGTCGGCAGAGCCGCCCAGCTCCAGGTCCAGGTCGGAGTTCTCGCGCTCCTCATAGGTGGGGTTGACGATAAACTCGCCGGTCTCCACGTTGCGGCCGATGCGCACGCAGGCAAGCGGGCCCTCGAAGGGCACACCGCCGAGCGTCATGGCCAGAGAAGCACCCATGACGTTGATGACGTCGAAGGGGTTGACCTGGTCGGCGACGAGCGAGGTAGCGACGATGTGCACCTCGTTGCGGAAGCCGTCCGGGAAGCTCGGGCGAATCGGGCGGTCGATCATACGGGCCGTGAGCGTGGCCTTCTCGCTGGGACGGCCCTCACGCTTGAGGTAGCCACCCGGGATGCGGCCGGCGGCGTACATCTTCTCGTTGAAGTCGACGGTCAGCGGGAAGAAGTCGTAATTCTTACGCTCCTTGGAGACGACCACGGTGTCGAGCATCGTGGTATCGCCCTGCTTGACCAGGCAAGCGCCGGTGGCCTGCTTGGCAAGCTCGCCGGACTCAAAGGTGTAGGTCTTGCCGTACAGCTCAAAGGTCTTGGATACGAGTGTCATTGTTCTCCTTTACCCCACAGGCCCCTTGCCTGCGGGCTTCTCATGTGACGCGGGCCCCCTGCCCCCGCCACGCTTCAGAGCGTGATTGTTCACGCCCTTACACAAAAAGAGCGCCCCGCTGCGCAGGACGCTCTTAGCATGTACAAATCCTTACTGGATGTTGTCGCGAATGCCCAGAGCCTTGATGAGCTCACGGTACTCGACGATGTCGTTCTTCTTGATGTAGGAGAGAAGACGACGACGACGGCCGACGAGCATGAGCAGACCACGACGGGTGTGGAAGTCCTTCTGGTGGGACTTCATGTGCTCGGTCAGCTCCTTGATGCGCTCGCTCAGGATGGCGACCTGAACCTTGGGGTTGCCGGTGTCGACCGGGGTGTTACCGAACTGGGCAGTCAGCTCCGCCTTGCGCTCTTTGGAAACAGTCATTGTTTCACCTTTCGTTTTACGTCGCCCGCGGGCGACTCAATTCGCCTCGGACTGGGAAGCCGCCGGTGGAGCGAGCAACCAAGGTCGAGGTACCAACAGGTCGGTATGTTACCACAAGCAGCCTGTGCCTGCGCATCATCACCGACCCAACATGAATTCCATCGCACGGAGCCGCTGATCGGTATGTTTTGCCGCCCAGACATGCGAAAGCCCGAGCAAAAACGCCGCAGTATGCGGGTCAATCTTTTGATCCATAAGCTCGTCGAAGGTCATGGACATGAGGGCGCGCAACCAGGCGACCTCGCCGGTCGACACCAGTTCGGCACCAGGAACGCTCGACGCGCACGACCCGCACATGAGACCGCCGGCCTGGGGCGAAAAATACGACAGCATGGGGTCTCCGCACAGCACGCAGGCCGAAAAATCGGGTCGATAGCCAACGTGCGACAGCAGCTTAAAGACATATGCCGCCACAAGTAAATCCATATGTGTCGTGTCGAGCCCGCTGCCCACCAGGGCAAGCGCTCGCCGCGTTATGGCAAAGGTAAACGGGTCCTCAGCATCCTCGAACGAGCACACGCGCGCGACCTCGGCGATTGCGCTTGCGGCGCAGGTCGTCTCGTAATCGGGCGCAGCGCCGAGCGGCGCCTCCATAAGCTCGGCTTGGGAAACCACGTCGAGCGACCGTCCATGCGCGAGCAGCATATCGACGGTACAGAACAGCTCGCAGCGCGCGGCCAGACGCCCACCGGGTTTGCGGGCGCCCTTCGCCACGGCACGAACCTGCCGACCCCGCTCGTCAAGCATCGTAAGGATCAGGTCCGTCTCTTTGAGCTTCGTCTTGTCGAGGACGAGCACCTTGGTGCGATATATCCGGGAGCCTGCCATGCGCGCCGCGCGCCCTTAGTCCTCGGCGTTGTAGCCAAAGCGGCGAATCTGGGCCTCGTCGTCGCGCCAGCCGGCCTTGACCTTCACGTCCAGCTCCAAAAAGACCTGCGTGCCAAAGATACGCTCAAGGTCACGACGGGCATCGATGCCGATATGCTTAATCATTTCGCCGCCCTTGCCGATGATGATGCCCTTCTGCCCCTCGCGCTCGACGTAAATCGTGGCGTGCACGCGCAGGACCTTCTTAGTCTGCTCGAGGGCGTCACAGATAACGCCCACGGAGTGCGGGATCTCATCACGGGTGCGGCGCAAGACCTTCTCGCGCACAAACTCGGCAACGAGCGTCTCGTCGGAAGCGTCGGTACCCATGCCCTCGGGGAACCAACGCGGACCCTCGGGCAAAAAGTGCGCAACGGTCTCAATGAAGGCATCGACGTTGAAGTTCTTGACCGACGACGTCACGATCTCATCGTCATATTCCATGAGCTCGTGGGCGGCCTTAAGCTGCTCCATGACCTGTGCGGGGCCGGCCTCATCGGCCTTGGTGAGCACCAGGACCTTCTTGGAACGGGCGTTTTTGACGCGCTCGGCAACCCAGGCGTCTCCCCTGCCGATCGGCTTGGTGGCATCAATCAAAAACGCGACGACATCGACATCGTTCAGTTCGAACAACGCGCTCTTGTTGAGCTCGGACCCCAGGCCGTCCTTGGGCTTGTGGATACCCGGGGTATCGACAAAGACCAGCTGGTAACCGGGGCGGTTGACGACGGCGCGCATGCGGCGGCGGGTCGTCTGGGCCACCGGCGAGGTGATGGCGACCTTTTTGCCATAGCAGGCGTTGAGCAGCGTGGACTTGCCGGCATTGGGGCGGCCGACCAGCGCCACGAAGCCGCTGCGGAAACCAGGCTCAACGTCGCCAAAGCCCGCGAGGCTGTCGCCCTCGTCGCACAGGGCGTCGAGTTCCTCGTCGCTCATGCCCTCAAACGGGTCGAACTCCTCGACCTCATCGTATGCCTCGGCCGCTTCGGCATCCACCGCATCCAGGGACTCGTCGTCCAGAGTTTCATCGATAGGCTGCATATTGTCGGACATGAAAATCCCTTTCTAAATAAAGCCGAGCGCGTGGGCAAATACGAGCAAGCCCACAATCGCGGCGGTGATGGAAAGAACGTATACGGAGGCGGCGGCGATATCCTTCGCACGCTTTGCCAGCGGATGGAGCTCCTGGGTCGCCAGATCGACAATCGCCTCCATGGCGGTGTTGCACAGCTCGCCGTGAATCACCAAGCCACAGCAGATGATAACCGTGGCCCACTCGGCAATGTCGAGCCCCACGATGCAGCCGGCAATGACGGTGCACACGCCCGCCACGAGCATGACCTTAATGTTGCGCTCGGTCTTGACGGCGGTGACGAAGCCCTCCATGGCGTAGGAGAACGACTTTAAGAAGGACGGATGGTCCTTGTTCGATCCGGGAATCATAGACGGCTCCTAGTCGTGGGCGTGGTTGGTGATGGGGCCGACGTGGACCAGCTTGGGGTCCTCGCCGCGCTCGAGCGCCAGATCGCGCAAGATGGCGTCCTCGCGGGCCTCCATGACCTCGGCCTCGTCGTCCTCGATATGGTCATACCCCAGCAGGTGCAGCATGCCATGCACGAGCATCAGGCGGCACTCGTCGGCAGGCCCATTACCAAAGCCGGGGGCCTGACGGGCAATGACCTCCGGGGCCAGGATAATATCGCCGAGCTCGAGCGTCTCGTCGGCGGGAATATCCTCGTTAAAGGCCGAGTCGCACTCAAACGAGAGGACATCGGTGGTACGGTCGATACCGCGCCACTCGTGGTTGAGCTCGTGCATCTCGTCCTCATCGACATATGAAAGGGAAATCTCGACTTCACGCTCAACGCCCTCGGCGGCAAGCACGACCTCGCAGATGTGCTCTACCTCCTGCGCGTCGAGCAGCGTATCGAGCTCGGCATCGTTGCTGATCAATACACTCAACGGGACTCCTTTCGGTCGTGCACGCGTTTCTCGCGCACATCTTCATAAGCATCGTATGCCTCGACGATACGCCCCACCAAGGCATGGCGCACCACGTCGGCACGCTCGAGGTGAGAAAATGCGACATCGTCGACACGGCCTAAAATCTGCTCGACGTCGGCAAGACCGCCGCGACGACCCACCAGGTCGCGCTGACTCAGGTCGCCGGTAATCACAAACTTGGAGTTAAAGCCCAGGCGCGTCAGGAACATCTTCATCTGCTCGGGCGTGGTATTTTGCGCCTCATCGAGCACCACGAAGGCATCGCTCAGCGTGCGGCCGCGCATGTAGGCAAGCGGGGCGATCTCGATCACGCCGCGCTCCATGAGCTCATCGGTGCGCTCGCGATCCATCATGTCAAAAAGGGCGTCGTAGAGCGGACGCATGTAGGGGTCGATCTTTTCCTCGAGGGTACCGGGCAAAAAGCCCAGGTTCTCCCCCGCCTCGACAACCGGACGCGTCAAGATCAGACGGCCCACCTCGTGACGCTTGAGCGCGGCAACGGCGAGCGCCATGGCCAGATAGGTCTTACCGGTACCGGCAGGACCTAGACCAAACGTGATGGTATGCGAGCGGATGGCATCTACATAGCGCTTTTGGCCGAGCGTTTTGGGACGAATGGCACGGCCGCGATACGAAAGCAGCACATCATCGCGAAGCGATGTAGCCTCATGCTCACCGTCGCGCAAAACGGCAAGGCAGCGAGAGACATCGTCGGCAGACAGCGTGCGTCCGGCGGCCGCCTCGCGAAAAGCGTGCTCGAAAAAGCGCGCCACGAGCTCGACCTCGTCCGGGTCACCGCTCACGGCGATACTGTCGCCACGGGCGACCACGTGGGCGCAAACCAAGCTCTCCAGCGCACGAAGGACGCCGTCGCCGGCACCCAAAACGCGCGAGGGGTCAATACCCTCGGGAACGGTAAGTCTAATCTTCGAGGCTTCCATGAACCTCCCTGCGTGCATGGACCAAGCCGGAATCATCGACTCCGATGATAGCAACATCGAGCAGGCACGGGGCTGTGAGTCCACTGGTATCGTCTAGACGGGCATGATGGAACGAACCAAGCGTCAGGTTGTCGCCATACTCGAGCACGGCACGCTCAACGGTGCCCACGCGACGGCGAGCGTCGGCAATGGCAAGCTCCTGCGACGCGGCTCGCATAAGACGGCTACGCTCGGCCATGACCTCGGGCGGCACCTGGTCGGGCATGTCGGCAGCAAGAGTACCGGGACGCTTGCTGTAGCGAAACACGTGCATACGTGAAAAGCCCACGCGGCGGCACAGCGCCAGCGACTCCTCAAACTCCTCGTCCGTCTCGCCGGGAAAACCGACGATGACATCGCACGAAAGGGACGCCTGAGGCAAGTTGGTGCGAATCATGCGCACCGTCTCCTCGAAGGCCTCGGCGCTATAGGGACGGCCCATGCGATGCAGCGTCCTTGTGCAGCCGGACTGCACGGGCAGGTGCAAAAACGGGGCGATGCGCTGCGGATAGCGCGCCATGACCTTAAGCAGGGGCTCGGAGATATCCATGGGCTCGACCGAGGAAATGCGCACATGCGGAATAGCCGTGCGCTCCATGATAGCCTCGAGAAGCTCATCGATCTCGACGTGTTCGTCAGTCGCGCTCTTGCCATCGTAGGCGCCCAGGTTCACGCCCGTCAGCACTACCTCGGGCACGCCGGCCTCCTGAGCCTCGCGAACTTGCTCGAGCACGGACTCGACCGGCACGGAGCGCTCGGGGCCGCGGGCCTTCCACACAATACAATAGGTGCAACGATGGTTGCAGCCGTCCTGGATCTTCACGCCCAGACGTGAGCGACCGAGTGCGTCAACAACCTCGCCGTCGCTGCAGGCGGGAACGTTATCGGACTCAACGCCCAACACCTCGCAGACGCGTTCGGCGACATCGATCTTGGACGGCTCGGCGATCACGCGGTCCGAAAGCTCCAGCAGCTCCTCGGGGTGCAGATTGACTACGCATCCGGTCACGACCACATAGGGCTCGTTTGGATAGGCCAGCGCATGGCGAACGGCCTTACGGGTCTTGGCCTCGGCCTCGCCCGTAACGGCACAGGTGTTAATGACGATCAGCTCAGCATCCTGAGGCTCCACCATCGCAAAGCCCAGGCGCATTAGATCAGCAGTGATACGGTCGGACTCAACCCGGTTGACGCGGCAGCCGAGGTTGACGACAGAGATATGAGGTGCGAGCACGCGAGCTCCTTAATCGAGGATGTCGTCGAGGGCACTCTTGATACGATCGGTCACCGACTTCTTACCGGATGCGACGTCATCGCCCATCTCGTCGGCAAAGGCACGAAGCAGCTCGCGCTGCTTGTTGGAGAGATTGGTGGGGACGAGCACGCGCAGCTGAACGATCAGACGGCCACGCGAGCCGCCACCGCCGATACGGGGCATGCCGTAGTTGTCAACGCTCACGGTGTCGCCGTACTGCGTACCGGCAGGGACCGTCACCTTAACGACCTCATCGGGCATAATGCCCTCGACCTCGATCTCGCAGCCGAGCGCTGCCTGCGCAATCGAAATATCGCTCACGAGGTACCTGTCTCTTATACACATCTCCGAGCCCAC
>CABSMX010000101.1 GCA_902478945.1 uncultured Collinsella sp. | reverse complement strand
GATGCAGCGTAGTCTCGTGGGCTCGGAGATGTGTATAAGAGACAGGAAGAGCACCGTGTACGAGAACATCGAGTACTACTCCATGGTCCGCGGCCTGCGTGCCATCGATCGCGCCGATGTGGCACTGCTCGTCGTCGACGCCTCCGTGGGTGTCACCGAACAGGATCAGAAGGTCATGGGCTTGGCCATCGAACGCGGCTGCGCAATCGTGGTGCTGCTCAACAAGTGGGACCTGCTCGACGATGACCGCAAGCGCGAGGCCTGCATGGAGACCGTCGACCGCCGTCTGGGCGTCATGGCTCCCTGGGCCCAGTACCTGCGAATCTCGGCCCTGACTGGCCGTAGCGTCGAGAAGATCTGGTCGATGGTCGACGCGGCCGAAAAGACGCGCTCGCAAAAGATTACCACCTCGCGCCTCAACACGTTCCTCACTGACCTGCGCGAGTTCGGTCATACCGTGGTGGACGGCAAGCGCCGCCTGCGCATGCACTACGTGACCCAGACGGGCGTCAACCCGCCGACGTTCACGTTCTTCGTCAACCACAGCGACCTGGTCAACGACACCTACCAGCGCTACGTCGAGAACCGTATGCGCTCGACCTTCGATTTTTCTGGCACGCCCATTCGACTCTTCTTTAGGAAGAAGGAGCAAAAGGATGCATAATCCGATTCTGCTGACCGCCATCTGCGCCGTGGTCTCGTTCTTTATCGGAGCGATTCCGTTTGGCCTGATCCTGGGCCGTGTGTTCAACCACACGGACATTCGCAAAGCAGGCTCCGGCAACATCGGCACCACCAACGCCCTGCGTGTAGCCGGCCCCAAAGTGGCCGCGCTCACGCTGCTGCTCGACTGCCTGAAGGGCGCCATCTGCGTCATTATCGCCCGTCCGCTCATCGCGAGCGTGGGCTATGGCATCCCCGTGAGCATCATGGCGCCCGGAGCCCCCGGCGACTGGATGCTCGGCGTCATCTGCCTGGCAGCGGTGTGGGGCCACATCTTCTCGCCCTACCTCAACTTCCATGGCGGCAAGGGTATCGCCGTGGGCCTGGGCGTCATCCTCGCCTGGTACTGGCCCATCGGACTTTCGCTGTTGGGCATGTTTATCGTGGCCGTCGCCATCACCAAGTTTGTGTCGGTAGGCTCGCTTGCCGCGGCCATCGGTCTTCCCATCGCCGTCTGCGCGGTCTTTCCGTACGGCAGCCTGGGACTTAAGTTTTGCATGGCGATGATCGGCATCACCGTGGTGTGGGCCCATCGTGCGAACATCAAAAAGCTCATGACGGGCAAGGAGTCCAAGCTCTCGTTTACCAAGCGCGTCACCGAGCCCGACGATAAGTAGGAGAGAGTCATGAATGTTGCGCTGATTGGCTCCGGCTCCTGGGGAACCGCCGTCGCCGGCCTTGCCGCCGCGCGAGCCGAGCGCGTGACCATGTGGGCCCATAGCGAGCAGACGGCCGCCGGCATCAATGGCGAACACCGCAATCCCCGGTATCTGGTGGGATATGAGCTACCCGGCAATGTCGTCGCCACGACGGACCTGGCGCAGGCACTCGAGAGCGCCGATGCCATCATCTTTGCCGTACCCTCCACGCACCTGCGCAGCGTATGCCATCAGGCGGCACCTTATATCGCCACCGACACCCCGGTGCTCTGCCTCACCAAGGGTATTGAGCCCGATTCCGGCCTGCTCATGAGCGAGGTCATCGCCAGCGAGATTGGCAACGAGGCGCGCGTGGCGGCGCTCTCCGGCCCCAACCATGCCGAGGAGATTTGCCGCGGCGGACTTTCTGCCGCCGTCATCGCTAGCAAAGATCCGCAGGTAGGGGAGACCTTTAAGGACCTGCTCCTATCTACGGCCTTCCGCATCTACCTGTCGCAGGACATGACCGGAGTCGAGGTATGCGGCGCCATGAAAAACGTCATCGCTATCGTGTGCGGCATTTCCGCCGGCTCCGGCGCGGGCGATAACACGCTCGCCCTTATCATGACGCGCGGCCTGGCCGAGATCAGCCGCCTGGTGCACGCCCGCGGCGGACAGGCCATGACCTGCATGGGACTTGCCGGCATGGGCGACCTCATCGCCACCTGTACCTCAGAGCATTCGCGCAACCGCACCTTTGGCTACGAGTTTGCCCACGGCGTGTCACTCGACGAGTACCAGGCACGCACGCACATGGTGGTCGAGGGTGCCGTTGCGGCACGGAGTGTGAGCGAGCTCGCCCGTTCACTGGGCGTAGACATTCCGCTCACCTTTGCCGTGGAGCAAACGCTCTACAACGGTGTTACTTTGGATAGGGCGCTCGAGATTCTTACCGACCGCGTCCCCTCTCAAGAGTTCTACGGACTCACTGACTAGCACAGAAAGGCTACTACCATGGGTTCCATCAAAATCGCTCCGTCTGTCCTTTCGGCCGATATGGCCAACCTCAAGGGCGAGCTCGACAAGATCGCCGGCGCCGACTATGTGCACTTCGACGTCATGGACGGTCACTTTACCGGCAACCTCACCTTTGGCGTTGACATCCTCAAGGCCGTCAAGCGCTCCACCGACGTGCCGGTCGACGCGCACCTCATGGTGTCGAACCCCGACGAGACGGTCGATTGGTACGCCGACGCCGGTGCCGACATGATCACCGTGCACTACGAGGCCTCCACGCACCTGCACCGCACGCTCACGCACCTGCAGCAGCGTGGCGTCAAGGCCGGCGTGGTGCTCAACCCCGCCACACCCGTCTGCGTGCTCGAGAGCATCATAGACGTTGTCGACATGGTGCTGCTGATGAGCGTGAACCCCGGCTTTGGCGGCCAGAGCTTTATCCCAGGCACTCTGCATAAGCTCCACGAGCTCAAGGCCATGTGTGAGCGCCACGGCGTGTCGCCCCTGATCGAGGTCGACGGTGGCATCTCTTCCAAGAACATTGCCGAGGTCGTCAAGGCTGGCGCCAACGTCCTGGTGGCCGGTTCCGCCGTATTTAAGTCCGAAGATCCCGCTGCCGAGGTTGCGCTGCTGCAGAAGCTGGGCAACGAGGCCGCACAGGAGGCATAAACCCTTATGACCGTAGGTCAAAACCGCATACCCGTGAATCTTGACTATGCCGCCTCGACGCCTATGCGCGCCGAGGCGCTCCTTGCGCAGCGCGAGTACGACGACAGCGAGCTTGCCGGCGTCAACCCCAACTCGCTGCACTCGCTTGGCCGCAAGGCTGCCGCGCGTCTGGAGGTTGCTCGTCGCGATATCGCCCGCAGCTTTGGCGCACGCGTCCGCCCGTCCGAGATCGTCCTGACCAACGGCGGCACTGAGGCCAACCAGCTGGCGCTCCTCGGTCTTGCCGAGGGCGCTCGCCAGCGTGACCGCAAGCGTAACCGCGTGATCGTATCTGCCATCGAGCACGATTCGATTCTGGACAACCTGCCGCTGCTGCGTGCCACCGGCTTCACCGTCGATCTGGTGCAACCCTGCCGTGCGGGCTACATTGAGCCTGCCGCGCTGAGCGACTTGCTCGGCGACGACGTCGCGCTCGTGAGCATCATGGCCGCCAACAACGAGACCGGCGTGGTGCAGCCCATCCGCGAGCTGGCCGCCGCGGCGCATACCGTGGGCGCCCTGTTCCACACCGATGCCATCCAAGGCTACTTGCATATTCCGCTCGATGTCACCGAGCTGGGCGTCGATGCTATGACCGTTGCCGCGCACAAGATCGGCGGCCCTGTGGCCTCCGGCGCGCTCTACGTTAAGACCCGCACGCCACTGCGCCCCCGCATCTTTGGCGGAGGACAGGAAGCCGGACGTCGCGCCGGCACGCAGGACCTGCGCACGCAGCTGGCCTTTGCCGCTGCCGCCCGCACGCTGACGCCCCATGTGGCTCAGGAGCGCGAGAAGCTTCAAGCACTTTCCGACAAGCTCTACGCCGCTCTTACGGCCCATCCGCGCATTCACGCCACCATGGGTGACTACGCGCATGCCGACCGTCTACCCGGCATGGTATCGATCTACATTGACGGAATGGACTCCGAGGAGCTCATCATCAAGCTCGACGCCGCCGGCTTTGAGGTGTCGGCAGGCTCGGCATGCTCGAGCGGCAGCATGGACCCCAGCCACGTTTTGAGCGCGATGGGCATCGGTCGCGAGCAGGCGTTGGGCGCACTGCGCATCTCCTTCGATGACCGCGTAAATCCGGACGATCTGGACGACTTTGCCCAGACGCTGCTCTCGATCGTAGGTGCCGCATGATCGTCGCCGAGCTCGAGTGCGCCCTGCTGGCACGCTATCCTATGACGGACGCCGAACCCTGGGACCACGTAGGCTTATCCGTCGGCGACCCCGACGACGAGATCCGTGGCGTGGCCTGTGCGCTCGACGCTACCAGGGCCAACGTGCACCGCGCCTTGGAGGCCGGTACCAACGTGTTGCTCACGCATCATCCCATCTACATCAAGGCGCCCGAGGCGTTTTGCCCGCCCAGCGCAACGCGCCCCCAGTGCAGTGCGGCGCTCTACGAGGCTGCCCGCTGTGGGGTGAGTATCATCTCGTTCCACACCAATCTGGATCGCTCGCACGAGGCGCGTGCTTGCCTATGCAAGCTGTTGAACGCCGCGCCCACAAGCTCGCTGGAGCACGTGGACGACCCCGAGGTCTGCGGCCTGGGAGCCCTTGCGACACTCAACGACCCGTGCACGCTGCACGATCTTGCCGCCCGTGCTGCCACGGCCTTCGGAAGCGACCCACGCGTATGGGGCGAGACCGATCACCCGTGCCGCACCGTCGCCATTCTGGGCGGCTCCCTCGGCGACTTTGGCGAGCTTGCCATCGCCGCGGGCGCGGACGTTGTCGTGACGGGCGAGGCGGGCTACCACGTGGCGCAAGACCTTGCCTTGCGCGGACTGCCGGTGATCCTGCTCGGCCATGACCGCTCCGAGGAGCCGTTCGTTGATATATTGATGAACTCTGCAGTTGATGCCGGGGTTGACCCCCGTCATGCGATTAAAATACTGAACCCTTGCCAATGGTGGACTGTGACAAAAGGAGAGAACTTATGAGCGCCGGCGCTACGCTACTCAAGCTGCAACAGATCGATTTGGAGCTCGCCCGCAACAAGAGCGAACTTGCCAATATGCCGGAGCTCAAGGAGCTCGCTTCCAAGCGCAAGACCTATGTAAAGCTTAAGTCCGAGATGACCAAGCTCTATGCTCAGCGCAAGGACCTGGACATTGAGCTCGATGATCTCAACACAACCGAAATCCAGACCAATAACGCCATTGAGGCCGCCAAGAAGCGCCACGTTGACGGCTCTGACTACCGCGAGGTTCAGGACCTGGAAAACGAGCTCGCCACCCTGGCCAAGCGTCTGGACAAGATCGAGCACACCCGCAAGGATGTCGTCATCGCCCACAAGGAGGCGCTCGACCGCGAGGCTCGCGCGCAGGCCATCATCGCCAAATTCGAGGAGGGCGTAAAGGCCGATACCAAGGCCGCCCGCGCCAAGGCCGCCGACCTCCAGGCCCAGATTGATGCCGCCACCAAGGAGCGCACCACGCTTGCCGCCACGCTGCCGACCGACGTGCTCACCGACTATGAGCGCCTGCTCAAGCAGTTCCGCGGCCTGGCCGTCGAGACCATCAAGGGCAACATCCCCACGGTCTGCCACACCGCGCTGCAGGCGTCGTCCATGAGCGACCTCAACCACGACGGTAGTGAGATTACGCACTGCCCGTATTGCCACCGCCTGCTGGTGCTTACCAGCAAGGAAGCTTAAATGATGACGGCGGCATCCAACAATTCAATGCAACTTGAGGGAAAAACGATCCTGCTGGGCATTACCGGCGGGATCGCCGCCTATAAGTCGTGCAATATCGTGCGCCTGCTGCAAAAGCGCGGCGCGCGCATCAAGGTCGTTATGAGCGAGCATGCCACCGAGTTTGTGGGGCCGCTTACCTTCCGCGCGCTCACCAATGAGCCGGTCGCTGTTGGCCTATTCGACGACCCGTCTGACCCCATCCACCATATCTCGCTTGCGCAGGAGCCCGATCTGGTGGTCGTAGCGCCCGCGACGGCCAATATCATCGCCAAGATGGCCAACGGCATCGCCGACGACCTCATCTCCACCACGCTGCTAGCGACGCCGCGACCCATCGTGATCGCACCCGCTATGAACAACGGCATGTGGAAGGCGCCGGCGACACAGGCCAACATGTCCACGCTGCGAGAGCGCGGTGTCCATGTGGTGGGACCCGGCAGCGGCTACCTTGCCTGCGGCGACGTGGACACCGGACGTATGAGCGAGCCCGAGGACATCGTCGAGGCTGTCTGTGAGGTGCTCAACCCCGCGCCTCAGGACCTGGCAGGTAAGCGCATCGTGATTACCGCCGGCCCCACGCACGAGCCGATCGATCCGGTGCGATTCATTGGCAACCGCTCTTCGGGCAAGATGGGCATCGCCCTGGCGCGGGAGGCCGCACGCCGCGGTGCTGCGGTCACGCTTGTGCTGGGGCCGACATCGCTCGATGTTCCCCACGGCGTGGAGTGCGTGCGCGTGCAGACCGCCGAAGAGATGCTGCAGGCAGCGCTGAGCGCCTTTCAGACGGCCGATGCGGCCATTTGTGCGGCCGCTGTCGCCGACTACACCCCCGCGGCCCCTGCCGACCATAAGCTCAAAAAGGTCAACGAGCGCCTGGATCGCATCGAACTGGTCGAGACGGTCGATATTTTGGCCGAGCTCTCGCGCCAAAAGGGAGAGCGGTGCGTGATCGGCTTTGCGGCCGAGACCGATAACGTCGTGGAGTACGCGCAGCGCAAGCTTGCGCGCAAGGGTTGCGATGCCATTATCGCCAACGATGTCT
>CABSMX010000100.1 GCA_902478945.1 uncultured Collinsella sp. | reverse complement strand
TACACTCGACTAGTCGTCGGCAGCGTCAGATGTGTATAAGAGACAGTGAGCAAAGCGGGCACGCAAGAACTTCCCGTGCTAACAAAACCCCAGCTCGCAGATACAATTTTGGACTTGCTTCAAAATATTTAAAAAAGTTCTTGCACAAGGGCAAAGTTTCGGGTTAATATACTCTCTGTTGCGAGCGAGAACACAGCAACAAACAAAAGCTTCGGGACGTGGCGCAGCTTGGTAGCGCACTTGACTGGGGGTCAAGGGGTCGCTGGTTCGAATCCAGTCGTCCCGACCAGAAGTTTGCAGGTCAGGCACTAGGTGCCTGACCTTTTTTGTTTTAAGCAATTGCTTAATTTTGATTAAGCAACAGGGTGCCAGAAATCTACCTGCGCGATAATCGCTTTTTGCGGTTACTTGCGCGTTTTGCGCACGCTTGAGCCGATTTATTAACGCGATATGATTGTACGTACGCGCAGCAGGTACACGCCGAGAACGGGCTGCATTTATCGCGGAGATTTACAAGGATATGGCCACTGTAACGAACAAGCGTGTCGCTGTATTTATTCCAGCAGTTCACTTGATTGGTGGACAAGTGGGCTGTTGCAACGAAACGCCGAGCAGTATGGACTCTATACGAGGGCGCAGCGGAGGTAATGGCGGGGGAGTGCGGCAGGCGCTCTGAGAGCCGCTGTATGACCCCATTTCTCCTCAACCCGACAACCTGTGCCACGGACCTCAAATCGTTCGAGTAATTGCCAAAAGAAAAGCCCGCACAGGAATGTGCGGGCCTTTTCGCTAAATAAGCTAGAAGACAAGCTAGAAGCACCAAGCGGGACAGACATACCATGACCCATCAGGGTAACCTGAGTACGCAGGGGCACCACCAAAGTTAACAAATAGAAAGAAGTCAGATTTCCTCGGCAAAGTGAGCGCTCCCACCATGCATTTTCGATTTACAGACAGTCATTGCCCGAATAGTTATTCGTCACCCTGCCCTTGAAGGCCTCATACTGGCTGCCTTCACCGCCAATCCAAGGATACTCAGACCAGCCGAAGCTGATTTGGGGGGTCTCGACAATCTCGGAGTAGCTGAGCAGGAACAGTTTGTCGGTTGTTGCTGTGATGGCGGCATTCTTGTCGGCTCCGTCGACGTTATTCGTCAGCTTCCTGACCGGTTTCACCTTGGACTGGAAGTCTGAGGGCATCAGGTTCCAGATCTCGCCGGAGTTCATCTTCGCGCGGAGCTCGCACTTCTCCCATCCGCCGACGGCGGTATTATCGGCATTCATGAGATATTTGC
Source organism: uncultured Collinsella sp. (assembly GCA_902478945.1). Taxonomy (GTDB): domain Bacteria; phylum Actinomycetota; class Coriobacteriia; order Coriobacteriales; family Coriobacteriaceae; genus Collinsella. Next base: position 5,556 of record CABSMX010000100.1, on the reverse strand, counting down.
CAATTGCTTCGTTCTTGGTCAAGAACGTAAGACCAGCCTAGCCCGAGCCGTCGGCTAAATCATCATGGTTGATGCCGATAATCTTATACTCGAGCGTCTTGCCGTCGGTGAGCTTCATCGTGAGCTTGGTGCCGGCATCCATGGCGGCCTTCGCCTTGGCATACGCGGGATATGCCTCGCCCTTCGCGGCGATATCCTCGGCGACCGCCTTCTGCTCGTCGAGCGTCCAGTCCTTCGCGTCCTTGGCGATTGCCGCCTGGACGGTTGCGGAATCGGCTCCGGTGGAGCCGCCGCTGGACGCACCTCCCTCGACGCCGCCGGTCGTCCCGTTGTTCACCGTGTTGCCGACCAGGTTGAACTGGTTTCGGATGACTCCGGCCACGCCGGGTCCCGCGAACACGATCACCAATCCGATGATTACGATGATCAGGACGTACTCGATCATTGACTGGCCTCGGAGATTGGCCGCCCTACGAGCGACCCCCCCGAGGCGAAATTGCCGCTGCATGCATATACGGTTCCCTTCGCTCAGGGTTTGTAGATACGTTGCCGAGCGTAGGACTATTCCAAAAAGTTGCGTTGGTCTTGCCGCAGCGGCAAAGAGTAATTAGCTCAACGTCTGTGCAGCTTAACCGACCGCTCACACAATCGAATTTGTTGCTCAACAAATTCGCAGGTGAGGACAGTAGAATTGGAGTTATCGGAAGTAACGGAGGACCGCCGGTGTCGAGATGGGCGGTCGAGAAGAAGGGACCGAAAATGAGAAGCGTGGAGCTGATAATCTTCTTCCTACCTCTCCTGGCGATTGCCGCCAACATCTGCGGCGTGGCGGAGCTTGTTAAGATTGCCAGGGCCAAGGGGCATTACACCAATGGCGCGGGAATCCTCTGGTTCATCGGCCTTTTCGGCACGGCGCTCATGGTCGGCCTGATCGTCTGCGCACTGCCAGACCGAGCTGCGCCGGTGCCCAGCGCAAAAACGGATGAAGACGCCCTGCCCGAGGTGTAGACATGTCAAAGTACAAGATCGTCTACCGCGACGCCAACCCCTCCTGGCAGGAACTCTGCCCCATCAGGGTACTGGCCGTCCAGGTCTCCAGGGACACCGAGACGGGAGCTTGCTTCCTCCAGACAAAGATCGTCAACGTATCGACGAAACCCATCAGCCGCATAGAGTTCACGGTCGGGCTCGAGGGCGAGGGAGGGGAGACGGAGAACGTCGACTTCTCGCTCCTAGATGCCGACCTGCCCGCCGGCGAGGTGCTCAGGCCCAAGGCGGTGAGAATCAAGCTGTCTGTTATCACCGGCTCGCGTGCCGTTGTGACCCGAGCGGACGGCGAGACGTCCTTCGGCGACCAGATCGACATCGATAGCCCCGCGTCACTCGCGCTCAACGGGGTCGAGGAGTCGGAACGCGATGTTCTGCTCTCCGAGATGGGAGCCGATGCCTGCAAATGCTCAGGCGTCCATTCCGAGCACGATGGATGGTGGCAGTGCGGCTGCGGTGCGGTGAATCTGGGGCGCGGAACCTGCTGGAACTGCGGTGCCGTGCGCGAGAAACTGGCGGACCTGGAGGATGCCGCGTTCCTCGATGAATCCAGAAGGGACAGGGTCTACAGGTCGAGCGTCGCGAAGCTCGAGAAAGGCAAAAAGAAGGATGTCGAGGCAGCCAAGGAGAGCCTTGAGAAGCTAGCCGAGCAGGGCTACGGGGATTCGGGAGAAAAGGTAAGCGAGGCGGACGCGAGAATCGCGAGCCTTGCGAAAAAGCGGAAGGGGATGGCCCTCGCGGCGGTTGCAGGCATCGTCCTCCTGATGGCCCTAATCGCCATCTCGCCGCTGCCGTCTATGCTCGCCATGTGGTCTGACATGAGGGCATGCCAGGAGAAGATCCGAGACACGCCGATCGGGCAAACCATCGATTTTGGAACCTATTCTGCCGAGCTGCCAGCCTACCGAGGAACCTCTGTCGCAGGAAAACCCATCAGATGGGTCGTGCTCGACAAGCAGGACGGGAGGGCCCTCCTCGTAACAGAAAAGTGCGTCGACTACTTGCCTTTCGATGAGGTGGGCGATGCCGAAGATTTTGAATCCAGCACGCTACACGGCTACCTGAACGGCAGCTTCATGGATTTCGCCTTCAACGATGCCGAGCGGGATCTCATCGACGGAGACGTCACGATCCCCGACTCCTTCCTCCTTTACGACCTCGAGCCATCGGATGATTTCCTGCACGCAACGTCAGTGAAAGACGGAAACGAAGTTAAGGACTGGTGGACCTCTACCGTAGAGGAGTACAGCGGCAGCTCGCTCTATAGCGACTTCTACTATGAGGGACAGCCCATGGCCAATTATGTGAGTACATGGGGCGAAATTAAATCAGGCGATGACGGAAGCGAGGAGGATGACCCGGCCGGAGTCCGCCCCGCCATCTGGGTCAAATTGAATTAGCAGTCGGTTTTCCCATCGGTTGAATTGCGAAGGCGGCTCACGAACCATCGGGAGCCGCCTTCGTGCGTTCACTTGAACTTGTCTATTGCCATGCCTTGGGAAGGATTACGCCGGGGACGTTCTTGTTGGAGTCGCTATGCAGTGTATTCGGGCCGATGTTCCAGTCGGAACAATCCAGATGGAGACTCCGGCACTGCTCGGACATTCCCGTTAAGTCATATACAGCACTGAAATCGCACTTGGCACCGAGACCAGTTACGTCCACATCCGCGTCCGGAACGAATCGAAGCGGTATCCCGTTTCAAAACGTATGCGTTTCACCATGAGAGAGATCTGTCATGAGCTGGAAACCGAGAAAATGCGTTATCGCCTTACTGACTTTGGCGGCTCTGGTGTGCTTCGCCGCCTTAATCGCCGTCAATATCAAACCGCAACACAATGCTTATCCCTCATCTTTGTTTATTAAAATGGGCCAAGATTTCAGCCTCGGCCGAAACGTCAATTATTTTGACAAGCTAAAACCTAATGAGGAAAACATCTTGATGTTCTGGGCATCGTGGTGTCAGCACTGCGAATCTCTCATAGAAGATATGCAACAACTTGATAATTTCGCAGCCTTAAGGAAGAACCTTTTCACTGTTTCCGAGGACAGCACAATTGAAGAAGCCTCGGTCCATGAAGGAGACTTTCCCATATACATAGATTAAGATAATACCGTGTATGACCAATATGAACTTGAGCATATTCCGTCCGTATTCATACTGGATGATCAAGGAAACATCATCAGCTTATCCGAAGGAGAGGAAGAACCTCTTGCCTTATTAAAGAAATACGCCGAATACAACGGATATAAAGCGGAAGGAGGCGACATCGAGTAACTATCAAAGGCCAGATTAAGGAGCCAGCCATGAAGAAATGCCTGCCCTCCATCGTCTCAGCAGCTCTTTGCCTCTCACTTGTCATGACACCATTTGTGCCCGTTGCGGCAGCCTATGCCGACGAGGGATCTCCCGCCGAGAGCAGCGAGATCTACGTCGGAGACAACTACGACGAAAATTACGATATATCCCTTTTGAGCGCGGACGCTGCACGGATTCATATTCCAAGGCGTGGTGCGATTCTCACGGATCTGCAAATAACCGCCCCGTCCCTCACAAGGTCAAGCTGAACGCGAAGGAGGAGGCTTGCCTGCGCGATCCCTACCTTGCTGGCACCGCTGAAGTTATCGCCGGTCTAGTGACAACCGGTCCTGGCGGCGGCTTGTTTGCAACCGCAATGACATCGTACCGACTTTTCACTTGCATGTTCTGAAAGGAAGTTGCCATGTTGTCGCAAAATCAATCGAGATACTTGAACACAATCGGCTTTGCCCTGCTTGCATTACTCTTTGCTAGCGACCTTTTGCTGAAACCGCCCAAGGAACTCGTTTCGCTTGCCATAGACTGCATTTCCGCCCTTTACTTTACGGCAACCCTATTCGTCGGACTAAAGGAGAGGAAAAAAGGCGTAGTCGTTGCATCTGCCGTAGGCGTGATCATAACCATTGCCTCATTCTTTATCTGACACATTGGTGATCTAGGGGCGATATCGTAGGAATACGACCGGGAGAGCCGGGACCAGATTGCCCGGGTTGCCCGGTCGGCTCGCGCGACGGCGCGGCGGTTCCACAGAAAGCTCTCCCGACTTCACGCCGTTTCTGATCGCATTGTAGACAGCCATTTCGTCTTCGCAGTCGGCGAGCACGCGGTGTGCGTCGTCGTTTTGGATGTCCAGTAAATCTCGAAGGTCCTCCATGCACCAGCGTCCGAGATTTGGCCATGCGCGTTGCGCGAGCTGATAAGTGTCGATTGCGATGTTGTGGTTAAAGTCCAGGCCAAAGCCGTCCCAGGCAGAACAGCTTTGTTTCCTTGATTATCACCTTCATCCGGACACTTCCCGCATTCATCCGTGTGTGTACGGATGAATGCGGGGTTCAATACCCCGGCGGTCTAATCGGCAGACCGCCGGGAACTCTCACTCCTCGATAAAAGCCGGCACTCGGTTAGTCCTGCGCATCTTGAAATCGCCGGTCTCGTGGGAGACGTAGAGAATGCCGTCCATCCCATCTCGCGATGCATATGAAAGGTGAACTGAACCGCAATCCGATCCATCATTATCGAGAAGATCGAACGAATTCGGGTCGCTCGTTGCGGCCAAACGACCACTCATACAAGAGCCATCGTCATTACAGATTCGCCATTCCATATCTTCGCCTGCAAGAATCGCCATAGACGGCTTGGTCGCGCCATCGTTGACATACATCCCATCTATGCCAAAACCGTTTTCAGCGCCATCGATGAACGACTGCTCGGACCTAAACCTCGCAAATGATGCACATAGCACCATTGCAAGACAAAGTGCAAAGTCAACAATCGCTATCTTTGCATAGCTCTTGCCTATCATGTCATTCACCTCCCTCGTATGTATCGAGGTATTCCTGCTTGAGCGTCTGCGAGGACGACTTGATCTTTTCCACGAGCGTGCCGGCCTCGATGAAGTAGAACGAGTTGGTGAGGTCTGCCAGGTCGTCGAGCAGATGGCTTGAAATGAGCACGCTTCGTCCCCGCGCCACCTCGCTGCGCATCGCGTCGCAGGAGGTTTTCCGCTTTCCCGGATCGAGGCCGTTCAGCGGTTCATCGAGGATGAGGTACGGGCAATCGGTCGCTATCGCCATGGCAAGCTTTACCTGCTGCTTCATTCCTGTCGAGAGTTTACGGGTCGGCTTGTCGAGATATGGGGAGATTCCGAGGGAGTCGCAGAGCGAGTCGATGTCGGCGGCCGATTTCCACGCCTCCCTAACGAAAGCAAGGTGCTCGATGGCCGATAGCGTGGGGTAGAGATCCGCGCTGCCCGAAGAGCTCAGGTAGACGAGTTCTGCGAATTCGGCTGATCGGCGTTGGCAGATTCCGTCTGCCAACAGGCTTCCCGAGCGGATGCGGGTGGGAAATTGGCCCGACAGCGCTTCAAGAAGGGTGGTTTTCCCCGAGCCGTTGGGAGCAACGAGGCCCGCTGCCGTTCCCGGGCTCAGGAAAAGCGATCCGATTGAAAGTATCGTCGTACTCCCGTATCC
>CABSMX010000099.1 GCA_902478945.1 uncultured Collinsella sp. | reverse complement strand
GTCGGCAGCGTCAGATGTGTATAAGAGACAGGGCCGCCGCCAATGACGGTGACGCGGCCCGTAAGCTCCACCTTGCCGGCCAGCACGTCCCAGCTCGAGACGACCTTCTCCGAGTCGGCACCCGGAACGGGGATGACCACGTCGTGCGCGCCCACGGCCACAATCGCGGCATCGGCGGCGTTGAGGTCCTCGGCGGTAGCGACATGGTTGAGCTCAACCTTCACGCCCAGGTCAGGCAGAATCTTCTTGTAATACTCGACCGAGCGCATGATCTCGTCCTTGCGCGGAGGCGCGGCCGCCAGCACAATCTGGCCGCCCAGATGATCGCTCGCCTCGTAGACGGTCACGTCGTAGCCGCGCTTGGCCGCCACGCGCGCGGCCTCCAGGCCGGCAATACCGCCGCCCACCACGGCGATCTTCTTGTCGCCCTCGCCCGGCTTGATGGCGATGGTCGCCTCGTCGCCGTTCTCGGCATTAAGCACGCACGAGATGTACTTGCGGTTTTGAATCGCGTCGACACAGCCCTTATTGCAGTTGAGGCACTCGCGAATGGGCTCGCCCGTGGCGGCCTTCAGCGCAATGTCGGGGTCGCACATGAGCGAGCGGCCATAGGCGATGATGTCGGCCGCGCCGTCTTCCAGAATCTTCTCGCCGGCCTCGACCGAGACAACACGACCGACGGTTGCCACCGGCACGGAGACCAGGGCCTTGACGCGCTCGGCCACGGGCAGCGTCCAGTTGTAGGGCATGGCGCCCATGGGCGGAATGGTGTCGCCCATGTTGCCGGTGTGATTTGCCTGTGCAACCTGGATCATGTCGATGCCCGCGCCCTCGAGCAGCTTGGCAAACTCGCAGGCCTCGTCGGGCTGCAGGCCGCCCTTACCGCGCGGCGTGCCGTCGGGGTTCTCCATGATCACGGGGAGCTTGTACTCCACCATCAGCTGCGGCGCGGCCTCCTTAATGGCGGCGACGACCTCCAGCGCGTAGCGAACGCGGTTCTCGAACGAGCCACCGTACTCGTCGGTGCGCTGGTTGAGGATGGCCGAGCACAGCGAACCCACCAGGCGGTCGCCGTGGACCTCGATGGCGTCAATGCCGGCCTGCTGCGCGCGGGCGGCCGAGGCGGCGATGGCCTCCTTGATCTGGGTGAGCTGCTCCACACTCGCCTCGTTCACAAAGTGCTGCATGTCGTGGTGCAGCTTGGCATATGCCTGCTTGCGGATCTCGTTGGACTCGGCCATCTTGGCGGCAAAGGTCTCCTCGTCGCCGGCGGCCTTGGCTTCCTGCGCGGCCTTGGCGGCGGCCATGGATCCCATGACCATGCGGCCGACGCCGGGCACGTCGTACTCGGGGTGGAACAGCTGCAGCGCGACCTTGGCACCGTGCTTGTGGACGGCGTCGGCCAGCGCCTTAAACGTGGGGATCTGGGCGTCGGTCGCCAGCTTGGGCGTGGGGCTCGCGGTCATGACGGGAGCGACGTCGCCAATGACGATGTAGCTCACGCCGCCACGGGCCAGGCGCTCGTAAAAAGCCAGGCTGCGCTCGCCAATGGAGCCGTCGCGCTCCTCGTAGCCGGTGGTCAGCGGCGGGAACATAATGCGGTTCTTGAGCTCAAGGGGGCCAACCGTAATGGGCTGGAGCAGTTTGGATGCAGGTGCGGTCATGGACATTCCTCTCTTGTAGGCGCGGCGGCGATGGTGCCGCGTAGTTGTCTAGAGGATATGGCATGAGAGCACGGCGGCACAACGAAAATCGGCGAATATCAGGTGACGGCAGGTGGATGGGGCGGGACGGCCCGTCGGTTCGTCTCAATCTGTAACAGTTACTCGGCAAAACCGGGTCTTGCTGTTACAGATCAAGACCTTCCTCTCAACCCATCCTCAACAATCTAGATCTGTAACAGCTAGGCCCACTTTTGACCCCCACCTGTTACAGATCGAGACAAACCAATCTAGCCTGCCGAAAGATCTCAATCTGTAACAGTTACTCGGCAAAATGGGCCCCAGATGTTACGGATTTAGACAAACGGGACCCGCCTGCTAGAAAATCTCAATCTGTAACAGCTGCCCGGCAAAATCCGTCCCTCGTGTTACAGATTTAGACAAACGCGGTCCAAACCGCCGGTATATCTCGATCTGTAACACCTAGCCGCCCAAATCGGGTCTTGGTGTTACAGATCGAGATCTTTGATTGAGAGGCTGAGAATTGAACCGAAGAAACGATCCCGGGATAACAAAAAAGCTCGCCGGCTAGGCCGACGAGCTGCAAGTTCTTGGTCGCGGGGGCAGGATTTGAACCTACGACCTCCGGGTTATGAGCCCGGCGAGCTACCAGACTGCTCCACCCCGCAATGTCTGGGCGCCTCATGTGCGCAAGAAAGAATATTACGTGGGAGTTCGGTAAACGGCAAGGAAAATCTCGTAGAGCATAATTCCTTCATATTTAAACCCCTCAGCCCATATCACTGTAACCGAATCGCAGCCGAGCGCCGTCGACGGCGCGTATACAATGGTGCGCGTCCTTTTATGCCAACACTGGGAGTAGACATGCTGCTCGCTATCGATATGGGAAACACGCAGACGGCCATGGGCCTGTTTGACGGAGACGAGCTGGTGCAGTCGTGGCGCATGCCCACCGACCGCTCCTATACCGCCGACGAGATCCATGTGCGCCTGATGGGTTTCTTTAAGATGTACGGCCTTTCGCTCGACGCGGTCGACGCGATCGCCTTTGCCGGCGTGGTGCCGCAGCTCTCGCGCGAGTGGCACGCCGTGGCCGACCGCATTGCCGCGGACGCCATCGTCATCGGGCCGCAGACGGCCGCCGTAACCAAGCTGCGCGCGGCGCGCCCCCAGGCCGTAGGTGCCGATCGCGTCGCCAACGCCGTTGCGGCCGAGACCTTCTACGGCGCCCCGGCAATCGTGGTGGACTTTGGCACCGCGACCAATATCGACGTCATCGATAAGGACGGTTATTACATTGGCGGAGCGATCGCGCCGGGCATCCGCATCTCCATGGACGCGCTTGCCGCCCGTGCCGCCAAGCTCGCCAGCGTTCCGCTCGAGGCGCCGGAGCACGCCATCGGCCGCGATACCGAGGAGTGCATCAAGGTCGGCGCCGTAACGGGCGCCGCCGCCATGGCCGAGGGCTTGGTCGCGCGCATGAAGCGCGAGCTGGGCCGCGAGGACGCCACCGTTATCGCCACGGGCGGTCTCGCCGGCATCGTCGCCGATTCGACCGATGCCTTCGACGTGGTCGACGGGCAGCTCACCATCAAGGGCATCTGCGAAATCTACCGCCGCATGCAGGAGCTGGGGTAAGACGGGGCTTAAGTCGAGTACGAGCGGCGAACTAGGCAACGCATCGGTCCTATTCCTCAAAAACGAAAATTTTTCAATTTTGAGGAATAGGACTTTCTGCTACGCCTCGCCGCACAGCCACCTCGCCAGGTCCACGATCTGCACCCCATCGCGGTCCGTGGCCTCATGATGCGTGCGGGCGAGAATCATCTTGGGATACGCATCGCCAATGCTCAGCAGTGGCGAAATCTCGCGTTCAAATGTCTTATCCGAGCTGATGTCGTCGCTCACCTGAATGTAGAGTTTCTCGCTCCGCTTGATTGCTACAAAGTCTATTTCCTTTTTATAGAGTACACCGACGTATACCTCGTATCCGCGGCGCAGCAGCTCGATTGCCACCATGTTCTCGTATACGCGGCCCCAGTCCATATCACGTGTACCAAGAAGCGCATATTTAAACGCATGGTCCGCCAGATAGTACTTCTCGCCGCTCTTAAGGTATTTTTTGCCGCGTATGTCGTACCGACGAACTTTATAGAAGGCAAACGCATCGCACAGGTACCCCATGTACGTGCCGACCGTCTTGTTCGTAATCTTTAGCCCATCCGCATTTAATGCATCAGTAATGTTGCGTGCCGACGTAATGTTGGAAACGTTGTCCATCATGTAATCGGCAATGCGTAGCAGCGCCGATTCGTTTCTCACGTTATGCCGCTGCACGATATCCCTCACGATGAGCGTCTTAAAGACGTTGGAGAGATATTGATAGCGCTGCTCCTGCAGTGGATAAGGGTAAGAGCCGGACATACCGCCGGTTCTCGCGTACTCATCGAAGTCGCGGTCGACCTCGCCCTCATCGCCATAGAGACGATACTCCTCAAACGAGAATGGGAAAACCTCGATCTCGAAGGTGCGCCCCGTAAAGAGCGTCGACAGATCGCTCGACAGCAAAAAGGCATTCGATCCGGTGATGAAGATGTCGTACTGCTCGGATGCATGAAGGCTGTTGATCGCACGCTCAAAACCGTCGCACATCTGAACTTCATCGATAAGCAGAAAGTTTTGCTTGCCGAGCACTCGATGATCTTTTACATAGGCGAGCAACGCGTGATACTCGAGCAGGCTCTCGAACTCATCGAGGTTGTAGTTGATATGGATGACATTCGAATTGGACAGATTTGCCTCCACGTAATCGCGGAGGGCCTCGAGCAATTTTGATTTACCGCTACGGCGGATGCCCGTGATGACTTTGATGTCCGGCACGCCAATAAGGCTCGTCAACGTGTCCATATATGACGTTCTATCGATGAGTTTCATTGGGACCCCCTCGCGGTCTTTTATCGCTATTCCTCAAAATCGAAAAATTTTCAGTTTTGAGGAATAGGATCTGTAACGAATATACCTCGCGAAAGGCCGAGCTGGCTTAATCCTATTCCTCAAAATCGAAAAATTTTCAGTTTTGAGGAATAGGACCGACGCGGCCATTCTCTCGGGTCACACAGAAGCCCTCCCCGGTGCAGGCCGAAGAGGGCTTCGTTGTCATCGTTATCTTTGAGCGCTGGCGCCCCGCGTTACAGCCCGCGAATCCGTACGGCCTCGGGCGGAAACTCCTGCTCGCCGGCATCGGTCTTGATAGTCGCGCGGCCCCAGATGTCCAGGCCCGCAAACACGCCGACCGCAAGCGGCAGGCCGTTGGGCGACACCGCCGCAACTTGGCGGCCCAGCAGCGGCACCATATCGAAATACTCGCCCAACACGGGGGCCAGCGGACCGGCAGCGCCCTGCGGCGTGTTGGCAACAGCCGCCCAGGCGTCCACGCGGGTCAGCACGGCGGCAGCCAACTCCTCGACCAGCGCTTCGTCGGCCGCATCCACACCGAGCTCGCTCAGCGCCGAACGTTCAATATCCACCGTCACGGCACCGAACATGCCCGCAGCACCGGCGCCGCCGTTGACGGCGACGCGCGCGAACGACGTCTCAAACGCAGGCGCGCCGCACACGATATTGCTCGGCCACTCAATGCCCACCTTGCCGACAAGGTCCAGGCCCGGCGTCGACGCTGTGCCCACGAGCGCGTCCATCATGCCCATCGCCGCCACAAACGGCAGGCCGTGGAAGGCATGCATGTTCACGTCCGGGCGCACGACCAGCGAAAACGTCAACGACGTCTCGCCCGCGCTCCAAGCGCACCAGCCCGCGGACGCACCCTCGCGGCCCGCGTCGCGCGCGGCGTCAAGCTCGGTGCCAACGGCCACAGCATTCATCTCAATCATCTACATACGCCCCAATTCGCCCACGATATGGCCTACGCGGTCCTCGGGCTCCTTGACCTCGACGCCGTTGTAGCGGAAGAACCGCGCCGGGTCGTGCATCAGATCCTCGAGCGGCACCAGTACAAAGTCGCGCTCGCCAATGAGCGGATGCGGCAGGCGCAGCTTTTTGCCGCCATGGATCTCGCCGTCCATCCACAGCAGGTCCAGGTCGATGGTGCGCGGACCGTTGACCTTGGCCTTCTTGGAGCGGTCGCGCCCCAGCTCAGCCTCGATCTTCATAAGCTCGTCGAGCAGCACCAGCGGCGCCAGCTCGGTCTTGATCTCGATGACGGCGTTGGCAAACGCATCTTGGCGCATCTCGTAGGCCGGCTCGCTCTCGTAGATGCGCGAGCAGTTGGACACGCAGGTGAGCGGAATCTCGGCGATCATGTCGCGTGCGGCGCGGATGTTGTCGCAACGATGCCCCAGGTTGGAGCCCACGGCCACAAACGCACGGCGCGGTTGCGGCTTGGCGACAGCCCAGTAACCGTTCAGGAACTGCGCAAAGCCGGTAACGTCGTGCACGCGCACGATGTTGGCACCGGCCTGGATAGCGCCCAGGCACACGCCAAACGTGGCGGCATCGCGCGCGGCCGCCTCGGTCACGCTCGAGACGGCGCCCACAAAACGCTTGCGCGACACGGCGCACATGAGCGGATAGCCCAGCGACGCCATCTTGGCGGTCTCGCGCTGGATGACGATGTCCTCGTTAGCCGTCTTGCCAAAGCCCGGGCCGGGATCGATGCAGATGCGGTCGCGCGACACGCCGGCATGGATGAGCGTGCGGGCCTGGTCGGACAGAAAGCCCATGACGCGGCGCATGATGGGCGCCGAATCGGGCAGGGTAAAGCGGCGGAGCTGAGAGGTGGGCACGTAGGCCTCCTCGCGGCGGGCGCTGCGGCGCATCATGGCGGCCAGGTGGTCATTGGGCTCCGACGCGGGCTCAGGGGTCGTGGCGGCCTCGGCGACAGGGGCGGCCTCTTCGGCGGCCGATGCCTCCTGCTTCTGCTCGTCCGTGGGCTCGGGCGCGGGTTCCGGATCGCCAAACGGCAGCGAGGGCTGCACCACGCCCCCCGGCAGCTTGGCCTCCGTCTTGGGCTCGCCCAGCAGCTTGCCACGGCGACGGCGGGCAGGCTTCTCGGCCTCGCGCGCAGCCTCGGCAGCCGCCTCGCGCGCCTTCTCGGCAACAAACGCCGCGGCCGAGGTATCGAGCTGCACCGTCGCATGCGTGCGGGTGGGCGCCGCGATCTCGCCGGCGTGCATCACGATGACACCGCAGGTGCTCGTCGCGACAAATTCGACCATCTTGGGGTCGGTGAAGCCCGTCACGTCGCTGACGATCGAGGCGCCGCAGCGC
>CABSMX010000098.1 GCA_902478945.1 uncultured Collinsella sp. | reverse complement strand
CGGCAGCGTCAGATGTGTATAAGAGACAGCGGTCAAGGAGCACATGAAAAAGCATGCCGAGTTCCTGCGTCCGCGCTTTGAGGCCGTTGAGCGCAAGCTCACCGAGGGCCTGGGCGATACGGGCTGTGCCACCTGGACGCACCCCCGCGGCGGCTACTTTGTAAGCTTCGATGGTCCCGAGGGCTCGGCCCAGAAGGTCGCCGCGCTTTGCGCCGACCTGGGCGTCAAGCTCACGCCGGCCGGTGCCACCTGGCCCTATGGCAAGGATCCGCGCGATACCAACATCCGTATTGCGCCGAGCTATCCCACGGTCGAGGACCTGGTGGCCGCGCTCGACGTGCTGGTGCTGGCCGTTAAGCTTGTCGCTGCCGAGCTTGCTCGTGCCGAGCGCGCCTAACGCCTAGGGCCCCGCAAGTCCGCGCCCAGTACTATCCGCACTTTCGATACGTAAAGGAGCGTATACATGGATTTGGGTATTTCCACCAACCCCACGCCGGAGATCTACACCATTAAGGTAACCGGCGAGATCGATATCTCTAACGCCGATAGCCTGCGCAATGCTATCGACCTGGCGCTCGAGCAGCCCACTGAGGCCGTTGAGCTCGATTTTGCCCAGGTGAGCTACATCGATTCGACGGGCATTGGCGTGCTCGTGGGCGCCGCGCACCACGCGGACGACCACGGTAAGCGCTTTAGCTGCACTAATGTGCAGCCCCAGGTGATGCGCGTGGTTCAGCTGCTGGGCGTCGACCAGGAGATTTCGATCACGGCGGCATAATCTTTGCCCCCAAAAGGGCGTGCCGTTTGGCATATGTTTGTGATGCGCTCGGACGTTTTGGCGTCCGGGCGCTATACTTGACCGAATGAATAGACGAGTTCCGGCCGAATGGCGCGGTGCGGGCTCGACTCACATCGAGCCTTGGAGGTATGTGTGTTTGGTATTGGAGAGGGTGAGCTCGCGATCATCGTGGTCTTCGGCTTTTTGCTGTTTGGCCCGGATAAGCTCCCACAGATGGGCCGCACGATCGGCCGTGCCATTCGTCAGTTCCGCGAGACGCAGGAAAAGATGACGGCCGTTGTTCAGTCCGAGATCATCGATCCGGTAAGCGAGGCTGCTTCGGCTCCGGTCAAGCCCAAGAAGGCTGCCGTCGATGACGATTCCGATGCGGACGAGGATGCCGCCGGGACGGCTGCACCCGCAAAGAAGGAGACCTTTGCCGAGCGCCGTGCCCGCCTTGCCGCCGAGAAGGCCGCGAGCGAGGGTGCCACCGAGGACGAAGGTATTGCCGAGGAGGCCGAGAACGCAGAGCCTGCCGCCGCTGCCACCGTCGATCCCGAACCTGCTGCAGAGCCGGAGCCCGAGCCCGAGCCGGCAGAGCCCACGACGGCCGATCTCTACGCCCGTCGTCCCCGCAAGCGCAAGGCCGTCGTCGACCAGCTCGCTCGCGAGCTCGAGGCCGAGGACGACGCTGCCGCCGCCGACGCCTCGAAGGGAGGCGATGAGTAATGCCTATCGGACCTGCGCGTATGCCGCTCTTCGATCACCTGGGAGAACTCCGTCGCCGCCTGACCATCGTGGTCGTGTCGGTGTTTGCCGCCGCTATCGTGCTGTATTTCGCCACGCCTGTTGTGCTCGACATCCTGGAAGATCCCATCCGCTCCTTTGTGCCGGACGGTAAGTTCTACATCACTACCACGCTCGGCGGCTTTGGCTTGCGCTTCTCGCTGGCCATCAAGATGGCCGTGGTCATGTGCACGCCCATGATCATCTGGCAGATTCTGGCGTTTTTCCTGCCGGCGCTTCGACCCAACGAGCGCAAGTGGGTCGTGCCCACGGTGCTCGCCTCGACGGTGCTGTTCTTCCTGGGTGCCATCTTCTGCTACTTCATCATCATTCCTGCGGGCTTTGAGTGGCTCATCGGCGAGACCTCGGCCGTCGCTACGGCACTGCCCGATCTGGAGAACTACGTCAACATGGAGCTGCTCTTTATGATCGGCTTTGGCGTGGCGTTTGAGCTGCCGCTCATCATCTTCTATCTGTCCGTCTTCCACATCGTGTCCTACGCTGCTTTCCGCGGTGCCTGGCGTTATGTATACGTTGGCCTGCTCGTGGGTTCGGCTGTGATCACGCCCGACGGCTCGCCCGTTACGCTGGGTCTCATGTATGGCGCCCTGCTCTCGCTCTACGAGATTTCGCTCGCCATCGCCCGTGTGGTCATTACCGCGCGCGAGGGCAAGGAGGGCCTGTTTGTGAGTCGTCTGGACCTGTTCTCGGACGATGAGGACGACGAGGAGTAAATCGGTATGCACGAGGTTGGCATTGTCAACGGCATACTCGATACAGTGATTCGCGCGGCGCGTGGGGCGGGGGCCTCGCGCGCCGTTTTGGTAACGCTGCGTATCGGGGATATGACCGAGGTCGTGCGCGAGGCGCTCGACTTTGCCTGGGAGACGTTTCGCGACGAGGACCCGCTCACGCGCGGCTGCGAGCTTGCCGTGGAGGAGGTCCATCCACAAAGCGAGTGCCTGGACTGCGGCGAGGTCTTTGATCACGACCGTTTCCATTGTCGCTGTCCCCAGTGTGGCGGCGCCAACGTGCGTCTGCTGCACGGCCGCGAACTCGACATCGCAAGTATCGAGATCGAGACCCCCGACGATTAGCCCGCCAGCAACCTGGGGACGGGGTATAAATGGTAGAAGTAAGGAGCGCCGAGTATGGCCGAGAAAACGATTGATATCGCATCGCCAATTCTGTCGCGCAATGAGCGCCTGGCAGATCAGCTGCGACAGCGATTTAAAGAGACAGGCACCTATGTGATCAATGTGCTGTCGAGCCCTGGCTCGGGCAAGACCACTACGATTCTGGGCACCAACGAGCGCCTGCGCGACAAGGCCGGCTTGCGCTGCGCCGTCATCGAGGGCGATATCGCCTCGGACGTCGACGCCATCACCATGAAGGAAGCCGGCATGCCCGCCATCCAAATCAACACGGGCGGCCTGTGCCACCTCGAGGGCAACATGATCATGGAGGCCGTTGACGCCTTCGACCAGGCTGTGGGTCTGGAAAACATCGACGTCATCTTTATCGAAAACGTGGGTAACCTGGTCTGCCCAGTCGACTTTGACCTGGGCGAGAACCTGTCCATCATGATCCTCTCGGTGCCCGAGGGCGACGACAAGCCCATCAAGTACCCGGGCATCTTCCAACACGCCGGCGCGCAGCTGCTCAACAAGGTTGACGTGGCTCCGGCTTTCGATTTTGACATGGATAGGTATACTAAGACACTCGATGACCTCAATCCACAGGCGCCGCGGTTTGCCGTGAGCGCGCGCAAGGGCGAGGGCATGGATGCCTGGTGCGATTGGCTCATCGGGCAGATTGAGCAAGCAAGGGCGTAAGTCGGCCGCCATACGGGCGGGCGTAGCCGCAGAGATACGAGATAGGAGCCTCTTTTGAAGCTCATCATCGCCGAGAAAAACGACGCCGCGCGTCAGATCGCCGAGCGTCTGTCCACGGGCAAGCCCAAAAAGGACAAGGTGTACAACACCGCCATCTACCGTTTTGAGTGGAAGGGCGAGGAGTGCGTGACCATCGGCCTTGCCGGTCACATCCTAGCGCCCGATTTTTGCGACAGCGTGCTGTTCGATAAAAAGCTGGGCTGGTATTCGGTCACCGAGGACGGCGAGATGCTGCCGGCCGACATACCCGATGGCCTGGCGCGTCCGCCCTACGACACCAAGCGCAAGCCGTTTCTTGCCGATGGCATCTCAATCAAGGGCTGGAAACTCGAGAGCCTGCCTTACCTCACCTGGGCGCCCGTCATTAAGCTACCGGCCGAGAAGGAGCTCATTCGTTCGCTCAAGAACCTCGCTAAAAAGTCTGACAGCGTCATTATCGCCACGGACTTCGATCGCGAGGGCGAGCTAATCGGTTCGGACGCCCTCAACAAGGTGCGCGAGGTGGCGCCGGACTTGCCGGTTGCCCGCGCCCAGTACTCTTCGTTTACCAAGGCCGAGATCACGCAGGCCTTCGATAATCTCGTCTCGCTCGACCAGAATCTGGCCGACGCCGGCGAGAGCCGCCAGCACATCGACCTCATTTGGGGTGCGGTGCTCACGCGCTACCTGACGCTCGCCAAGTTTGGCGGCTTTGGTAACGTGCGCTCTGCCGGCCGTGTGCAGACGCCGACGCTTGCCCTGGTGGTCGAGCGCGAGCGCGAGCGCATGGCGTTTGTGCCCGAGGACTATTGGCAGATCCGTGGCATGGGCGCCGCGCAGGGTGCTGCCGAGGACGACCGCTTTAAGATTGCGCACAAGACGGCACGCTTTACCGACAAGGATGCTGCCGAGACAGCGTACGGCCACGTTGACGGCGCTACGACGGCGACCGTTGCCGCGGTGACCAAGCGCTCGCGTAAGCAGCAGCCGCCCACGCCGTTTGCGACCACCTCGCTGCAGGCTGCCGCCGCGGCCGAGGGCATCTCGCCTGCGCGTACGATGCGCATCGCCGAGTCCCTCTACATGGCCGGCCTCATCAGCTACCCGCGTGTCGACAACACCGTGTACCCCGCGACGCTCGATCTGGGCGCCGTGGTGAGCGACCTGGCAAAGATCAACCCGGCGCTGGCGCCCGTGTGCAAAAAGGTGCTCGCCGGTCCCATGAAGCCCACGCGCGGCAAGGTCGAGACCACCGACCACCCGCCGATCTATCCTACGGGCGAGGGCGACCCGTCCGCGCTCGATGGCGGCCAGCGCAAGCTCTACGACCTCATCGCCCGCCGCTTCCTGGCGACGCTCATGGGGCCTGCGACCATCGAGAACACCAAGCTCGAGCTCGATGTGAACGGCGAGCCGTTCGTGGCTTCGGGCGATGTGCTCGTGACCCCCGGTTTCCGCGAGGCATACCCGTACGGCCTTAAGCGCGACGAGCAGATGCCGCCGCTGGAGCAGGGCGATACGGTCGACGTGTTCGACATTAAGCTCGAGGCCAAGCAGACCGAGCCGCCCGCGCGCTACAGCCAGGGCAAGCTCGTGCAGGAGATGGAAAAGCGCGGCCTGGGTACCAAGTCCACGCGCGCGAGCATCATCGAGCGCCTGTACGCCGTGCGCTATCTCAAAAACGATCCCGTTGAGCCGAGCCAGCTGGGCATTGCCATCATTGACGCGCTGTCGCAGTTTGCCCCGCGCATCACGAGCCCCGATATGACCAGCGAGCTCGACGGCGACATGACCCGCGTGGAGCGCGGCGAGGACACCGAAGAGCATGTCGTGACGCACTCGCGCGCGCTGCTGGCCGGCGTGCTCGAGGAGCTGCTCAAGCATACGCAGGAGCTGGGCGACGCCATCAGCGACGCCGTCACGGCCGATGCGCGCGTGGGCGCCTGCCCCAAGTGCGGCAAGGACTTGGTTATGAAGACGAGCGCCAAGACCCGCGGCAGCTTTATCGGCTGCATGGGCTGGCCCGACTGCGACGTGACCTATCCGGTGCCGAGCGGCGTCAAGGTGAGCCCGCTCGAGGGCGAGGCGGCCGTGTGCCCCGAATGCGGTGCACCGCGCATTAAGTGCCAGCCGTTCCGCCAGAAGGCCTTCGAGATCTGCGTGAACCCGACGTGCCCCACCAACTACGAGCCCGACCTTAAGGTGGGCGAGTGCAAGGTGTGCGCCGAGGCCGGACGCCATGGCGACCTGATCGCGCACAAGAGCGAGAAGAGCGGCAAGCGCTTTATCCGCTGCACCAACTACGATGACTGCGGCGTGAGCTATCCGCTGCCGGCGCGCGGCAAGCTCGAGGCGACGGGCGAGACCTGCCCCGAGTGCGGCGCCCCCATCGTGGTGGTCAACACGGCGCGCGGTCCGTGGCGTATCTGCGTCAACATGGATTGCCCGACCAAGGAGAAGAAGCCCGCCCGCGGCCGCAAGATTGCGACCAAGGCGAGCGCGGCGAAGAAAACCACGGCAGCAAAGAAGACTGCTGCCAAGAAGACGACCGCCAAAAAGACGACGGCCAAGAATTCGACTACCAAAAAGACCGCTGCCGACAAGTAACCGAGCACATATCCGAGCACATATAGACACGGTGGGGCCGGGCGCGCAAATGCAAATGCGAGCCCGGCCCCACTTCTAAGTTGCGGTGAAATAGGGACTGTTTTTGCTGGCAAAAGGCCTAATCAATCCCTATTTCACCGCAAGTTTTTGATCGATTGTTGGGATTATTTCACCTCGACGGGCTTGGCGCTGGGATAGCGGTCCTCAAAGTCCTGACGGTACTTGTTGTCATTGGTGCCCGCCACGTTGTCGCGCGACAGCGGCGCCACGATTTCGTCCTTATGGTCCGCGGGCTTTGCGTACTTTAGGCTGATCTCCCAGGCATCGCAGATCGCGTCGATGCGGTGGTCCAGGTCGTCATACAGGGCAACGATGTCTTTCCAAGAGCTGTAGTTCTTGGAGCTCATGGGGACGTCCAGGTCCTCGACGATATCGTAATACTGCTCGATGGTGTCCTCCGTTCGCTCGGCGACGTCGGCGAGATTTTGACGGGTGGTGCGATCTTCTTCCAGATAGCTGCCATTGAAGGCCTGCGCGCAGGCGCGGACCTGGCTATCGAGATCTTCGAGCAGATCGTAGTATTCGCTCAGGTGACGGTAGAGGTTTTGCTCGGAGAGGGTCGCCTGGCTGCCATCCTCGTCGTCATCGTCAAAAAGGCTATTGGGGTCGTCGAGAGGATTGAGGTCATCATCGTCAACATCATGGTGCAGCTTAGTAATCTCGGCAGTCGTTTGCGTGGCGGCGTTGTCGAAAGGCTTGATCACAAAAAAGATGACCAAGGCGATGATAATTGCCACGAGCACAACGATAACGGCGATAAGCGCCTTGGTGCTGCTCTTTTTGGCGGCGGGGGCCTGCGGTGAATCAGGCGCGTACGTAGATGCCGGTTGCTGTTGGGGCGGGGTGTCCGCGACGGGTATGCGCTGCGTCTGTCTCTTATACACATCTGACGCTGCCGAC
>CABSMX010000097.1 GCA_902478945.1 uncultured Collinsella sp. | reverse complement strand
GCGTAGTCTCGTGGGCTCGGAGATGTGTATAAGAGACAGCCAGGTGACCGCACTCAATGGCACGACCCCACAGGTTGTCGTCGATGGAGTAGGGGTTGTCGTTGGCACCCTCGGGAACCGGCACGTTGTGGGCGTGGGCATAGGCGACCTCGTCGGGGCGACACTTCAGGTCCCACTCGCGAACCGGGGCGATAACCTTGAGCTCGGGGTCGAGGGCCTTGACGGCGGCCTCAAAACGGACCTGGTCGTTGCCCTTGCCGGTGCAGCCGTGGGCGACGTAGGTCGCGCCAAACTCGTGGGCGACCTCAACAAGCTTCTTGGCAAGCAGCGGGCGAGACAGGGCGGAGAGCAGCGGATACTTGTTCTCGTACATGGAGTTTGCTGCAATGGCTTTGGTCAGGAACTCATCGGAGAACTCGTCGCGCAGGTCGAGCACCTGGCAATCGAGAACGCCCAGGTCGAGCGCCTTCTGCTTCTTGGCATCCAGTCCGGTCTCTTCCTGGCCCACGTTGCCGCAGACACAAACGACATCGAGATTCTTCTCGTCCTGGAGCCACTTGACACATACGGATGTATCAAGACCACCGGAATATGCGAGAACGACTTTTTCCTTGCTCATGGCTGTTTCCTTTCGCCCTTGGTAGCTAGTTAGAACATCGGTCAGTTGCAAGTCATTTCAAGGTCATATACCGTGCAATATCAGGTTAAATAGCAAAAATCAGCACAGGCATGCCCTAGAAACATGCGGCTATGTCGTGCTTAAAACCCAACGACCTCAAAATGACTCTGTTGAGGCAATTCGCCCCATGCGGACAGAGACGATTGTTATCGTCGTCGGGAAATTGCGCGCTGGCGTCGGATGGCATTGTCTGCAGTAGTGATGATCTTTACGAACTGCATCTGCCTCTCCTTTCACCTATCGCCGGGCGCAATTCTAATATCGCAAACGGTACCTTTTCCTCGGTAAGCGGTTGTTTTTCCGTCTCCGTTTTCGATGGTCGCTATATTACGCTAAAGTGCCCGCAGCACAAGCGACAAATTCAAATTTCTGAAAAGTTTTTTCATTACTTTGTGAATGATGATGCAAATATGCGCCAATCCTGCGAAAATACGCCCGACTACCAAGTAGAGGGTCAATCACCCGAAACATTCTGGAAACCGAAAGGCGCGTTTTATGCAGACTTACGAATCAGACGCCAATATCGGCAACATTAAGATTCTCGCCGTCGATATGGACAAGACGTTACTGACCGACGAGCGCGTTCTGCCTCAGGGCCTCGACGAGCGTCTAGACAAGCTCGCCGAGGCTGGCATCGTGTTCTGCCCCGCCAGCGGACGACCCGCCCCAAAACTCGAGGAGATGTTTGAGGACATCAAGAGCCGCATCGCTTTTTGCCCCGATAACGGCGCATGCGTGATATATCGCGGCAACTACATCTATAAGAGCACTATCGATGTGGCGCTGTATCAGCAGGTCTTGAGCCGCACCTCGGAGGATCCGCGCGCCGTCCCCGTCCTGTGCTGCTTCGACGAGTTCTACGTACTTGCCCGCGACCATCAATACCACGACGAGATCAGCGTCTACTACAACACAATCAACTACGTCGATAGCTTTGAGGGCCTTGACGTCGAATCCAACAAGATTTCGATCTTCTTCCCCGCCTACGATGCCGAGCCAGCGTTTCGCGAGGACTACGGCCCTGCATTCTCGGGTCAGCTCTACGTCACCAATGCTGGCCGCGAGTGGATCGACTTTATGAATCTGGGCGTCGACAAGGGGTCGGGCGTCGCGCACCTGTGCGAGCAGCTCGGCATCGATATCGCCGACGCCGCCGCCGTTGGCGATACGTACAACGACATCCCCATGCTGGAGCGCGTCGGACACAGCTTTATCGTGGACAATGCCGAGGAGCACATGAACGCGCATGCCAAGTGGCGTATTCCGAGCAACAACGACGGGGGCGTACTGACGCTCATCGACGCCATCTTGGCGGCTCGTTAATCCATCTCGTCGCCATGCCCGGGGCCGGTCGTTTGATTTTTGCTCGGTCAGGTCCTGGGCTCGCTCGAAGAGCACATTAAGTGCTCTTCGGCTCGTGCGGAATCTACAAAAATCAAACGGCAGGCCCCGGGCATGGCTACGTTGACTTACCTGCCGCCAAGATGGCGTCTTGGCGTCTAGATACTTGGCTGATTATTTGGAATGAAGGGGGCTCCTTGTTGGCAAGGAGCCCCCTTCTGGTTTTGGTTACTTTGGAGTTGTGGGTGTACCCTTACTTGGCGTCGGCCCAGGTTATGCCGGTGCTGGCTTCGGCGATTAGGGGTACGCGGAGGTCTACTACGTGCTCCATGACGTCTTGGACCATGGCGGTCAGGTGCTCGACTTCGTCGACCGGGCACTCAAAGTCCAGTTCGTCGTGTACCTGCAGGATCATGTGAGCGGCAAAGCCCTCCTCTTCCAGACGGCGGCTCACGCGGGCCATCGCGATCTTGATGATGTCGGCGGCGGTGCCCTGCATGGGGTGGTTCATGGCCGTGCGCTCGCCAAAGCCGCGGAGTTGCGGATTTTTGGCCTTGAGCTCCGGAATATGACGACGGCGGCCGTACATGGTCTCGGCGTAGCCCGTCTGCTTGGCGCGCGCCACCACGTTGTCGAGGAACGTGCGCACGCCCGGATAGGCCTCGTAGTAGCGGTCGATCATGTCGCGCGCCTCGGCCGTCGAGATGTGCAGCGACTGCGACAGACCGTACGCCTGCTGACCGTACACGATGCCAAAGTTCACGGCCTTGGCGCGGCTGCGCAGGTCGGGCGTTACCTCAGACACGGGAACGCCAAATACGCGCGCGGCCGTCTCGGCATGGAAGTCCTCTCCCTCGTTAAAGGCACGTACCAGATGTTCATCGCCCGAGAGATGCGCGAGCAGACGCAGCTCAATCTGCGAGTAGTCCACCGCCAAAAAGACACTTCCCTCGCCTGCCGAAAACGCCGTCTTGACGGTACGCCCCAGCTCCGAGCGCGTCGGGATGTTTTGCAGGTTCGGGTCGCTCGAGGACAGACGCCCCGTTGCCGTGATGGTCTGGTTGTACGTGGTGTGCACGCGGCCGTCACCGCGGCGCAGCGGGCCCAGTGTGTCCAGATAGGTGGACTTGATTTTGGACTTCTCACGCCAATCCAAGATCAGACGCACGATTTCATGGTCACGGGCAAGGTCGCTCAGCACCTTGGCGTTGGTCGAATAGTAGCCGCGCTTGGTCTTTTTGAGGCCCTTGGTCGGAAGACCCATAACGTCAAACAGCACATGCGAGAGCTGCATGGGGCTGCCGATGTTAAAGGTCTCGTCACCCGCCAGGTCTCGAATACTGCGCTCAACCTCGGTAATCTGGGTCGCCAGACCCTCGGACAGACTGTGCAGACGGTCGGGGTCCACGAGCATGCCCGCGCGCTCCATCTTGGCAAGCACCGGCACGAGCGGCATCTCGATGCCGTCGAACACGTTGGCGGCGTTCTCGCGGGCCATGCGGTCGCGCAGCGGTGCGACCAGCGCCAGCGTCAAAGCCGCCGTGCGAGCGGCGGGCGCAGGAGCGTCCTCGCCGGCACCCTCTGCACCGCGCACCGCAGGCAGCGCCATCTGCAGATAGGTATCGGCCAGATGCGCCTCGTCAAACTCGGAGCGGTCGGAATCCAACAGGTAGGCGGCAACCACGGTATCGAAGATGCGCGTGGAATCGACTGCCAGCGGATCCATGAGCTCAAGCTCGGAAGAGTCGATGGGCGAAAGCTCATGCAACAGTGCTTTCATATCCGGGCTCGCCACGCGGCCCTCCATAAACAGGCGCGCAAGCACGCCGGCGATCACGCCGTGGGCGAAGTTGAAGCCATCGGCCACGGCAGGCGCACCGCCGTCGCCCTCCTCAAGCGCAAGCAGTCCCTTGGGCGTCGCCAGCCACAGCGTGCGTGTCAGGCCAAAAAGCGCGCCCTCCTCCTTGTCATCGTCCACCACGGCGGCAATCCACTCGCCTGCCTCGATCGCGCAAGCGATCTCGGCGGCAGCGGCAGCGAGCGCCTCGGCATCGCCGGCGGCAGCGCGCGAAACCGCGGGCATCTCGAACGCGCTGGCGGTGGCCGCTGCCCCACCCTCGCCACCGATCAATGCCAAGAAACGGTTCTGCATGGCTGTAATGCCAAGCGTGCCCAGCGCCGCGGACACTTCGTCGGCAGAAAACGCCGGGAAGGACGTTTCGTCAAAGTCGAGCTCGACAGGCGCATCGGTGCGAATGGTTGCGACCTTGCGGCTCAGCAGCGCATCGTCAATGTGCGCACGCAGGTTCTCGCCCATCTTGCCCTTGACCTCGTCAGCATGCGCGATGACCTCGTCCAAGCTGCCGTACTGCGCAATAAGCGCGCTCGCCTTTTTGGGGCCGATGCCCGGTACGCCGGGAATGTTGTCCGACGTATCGCCCTTCAGACCGTAAAAATCGGGCACGAGCGCCGGCGTGATGCCGTGATACAGATCATCCACGCTCTCAGGTGTCATGATCGCCACGTCGGACAGGCCCTTGCGGGTCGAGACGACGTTGACGTGCTCGGTCACGAGCTGATACATGTCGCGATCGCCGGTCACCAGCAGCATGTCGCAGCCTGCCTCCTCACCCAGGCGCGCCATGGTTCCCAGGATATCGTCGCCTTCCCAGCCCTCGGACTGCAGAATCGGCACGTTGAGCGCACCGAGCAGCTCCTTGATCATCGGAAACTGCGCGTGCAGATCGGGGTCCATGGGAGGGCGCTGCGCCTTATACTGCGGCAGCATCTCCATGCGCACGCGCGGCTTGCCCTTGTCAAACGCCACGACCACACCATCGGGGTTAAAGGCGTCGATCATCTTGAGAAACATGTTCAGAAAGCCAAAGATCGCGTTGGTGGGGCGACCGTCCGGCGCGTTCATGGTCGGCGGCACGGCGTGGAAGGCGCGATGCATGAGCGAGTTGCCGTCGATAACGGCAAAGGTGCGGCGCTTGTCAGACATATTGAATACCTCGCTTTGGGCTGGGCACGGTTTGCTCACTCCAGTTTACACGCTCCTCGCCCCGCGGCCACTGCACATCAAGCTCCCCTGCCGCCGCGAGCCCGCGCGTGATACGATGGCTCACGGTACATCAACCAGCACGATCGATCCGAAAGGAGCCTGCGTCATGGAGCGTCCCTGCGCATGGAAAAAGTACACGCCACAGCAAGTCGAGGAGCTCGAGGAGCTTTGCCGCGGCTATAAGCAGTTTTTAAGCGAGAACAAGACCGAGCGCCTGTGCGTCAAGACCGGCATCAAGATGGCCGAGGGGGCGGGATACGTCGACCTGGAGACCGTGATCGCCGAAGGCCGCGCGCTCAAGGCAGGCGACAAGGTGTACGCCGCCAACCACGGCAAGGACCTTATGCTCGTCAACCTGGGCACCGCCCCGCTCGAGCAGGGCTTTAACATCCTGGGCGCCCACGTGGACTCGCCGCGCCTGGACCTTAAGCAGAACCCCGCCTTCGAGGCCGGCGACATGGCTTATCTCGACACGCACTACTATGGCGGCGTCAAGAGCTACCACTGGGTGGCCTCCCCGCTCGCACTCGTGGGCGTCATCTGCAAAAAGGACGGCACCACCGTCGACATCAACATCGGCGACAAGGCAGACGACCCGGTCTTTACCATCTCCGATCTGCTGATCCACCTCTCGAGCGAGCAGATGTCCAAGCCTGCCAAGGACGCCGTCGACGCCGAGATCCTCGATGTGATCGTGGGCGGCCGCCCCGTCAAATTCGATGAGGACGACGAGGACGCTCCCAAGGAGCCCGTCAAGCAGATGTTCCTGGACATCCTCAAGGAGCAGTACGACGTCGAGGAGGAGGACTTCCTCTCCGCCGAGATCGAGGTCGTGCCCGCCGGCCGCGCCCGCGACATGGGCCTCGACCGCTCCATGATTTTGGGCTATGGCCACGACGACCGCGTCTGCGCTTACCCCTCCATGCTTGCCCAGATCGACGTCGCCAGCGTGGAGCGCACGAGCATCACGCTCATCGTCGACAAGGAGGAGATTGGCTCCGTGGGTGCCACCGGCATGACGAGCCGCTTCTTCGAGAACACCGTCGCCGAGATCATGACGCTCGCCGGCGAGGATAGCCCGCTGGCCCTGCGCCGCGCGCTCGCCCGCAGCCGTATGCTCTCCTCCGACGTGTCCGCCGGCTTCGACCCGGGCTACGCCGGCAAGTTCGAGACCAAGAACGCCGCCTTCATGGGTCGCGGCCTGTGTTTCAACAAGTACACGGGCAGCCGCGGCAAGGGTGGCTCCAACGACGCCGACGCCGAGTACGTGGCCCTCGTCCGCGACATCATGGACGAGGCCGGCGTGGACTTCCAGACCTGCGAGCTCGGCCGCGTCAACGCGGGCGGCGGCGGCACCATCGCCTACATCATGGCCAAGTACGGCATGAACGTCATCGACTCCGGCGTTGCCGTCCTGTCCATGCACGCCCTGTGGGAAGTCGCCAACAAGGCCGATATCTACGAGGCCTACCGCGGCTACAAGGCCTTCCTCGAACGTGCCTAATCCACCCTCGTAAAACGAGCCCAACCAGCCCTTTATAACTTGCGGTGAAATAGTTCCCAGACATGCCTTTTAACAGGCAAAAGGGGGTGCGGACAGAAAGTTGGACCGTGAAGCGGTCCGGACTGGAGGTTCGCATGTACAGCAGGGAGAAGGTCGAGCTCTTCCTCCTGGCGACGGAGGACGGCATGGGGCCGACCGCCGCCGCGAAGTTCGCGGGGGTCTCGGTGGGCGCGGCCAAGAAGTGGGCGACGGGGCACCTCCCGCACAGCTACACCGGGGCGCGCTGTAGAATCGGTGCGAGGAAACCGCGCCGGAAGGAGGCCAGCTTGGGCCCCGACAAGTCGATCTACGCCCCGCCCGCGACCGGCCCGCTCGCCGGGCTCAACGAGGACCAGATAGAGAACCTGCTGCTCAGGGCGGTGTTGGCCGACCTAAAAGCGGAAGGGTGGGACCCGGCTTCGATCTCGAACAGGAGC
>CABSMX010000096.1 GCA_902478945.1 uncultured Collinsella sp. | reverse complement strand
GTCAGCCCGTGGGAGGCCAGGGCGCCGCTGACCGGTGGACGGCACCGAGCCGCCAGCGAAACTGAAGAAGGGGGAGGCCTCGCGGCCTCCCCCTTTTTGCGTTTATAGGGCCATCACTCCACTCTCGCTGTGTTTTTGACCCTCGTTTGTCGCATCTTCTGCGAACGGGCTACAATGTCATAGTCTGTGCAGCATGGAGGTGATTATGGCCGAAGCCGGAATCGGCGTTGATATCGTCGAGATTTCGCGAATGAAATCAATCCTTGAGAATACGCCCGCGTTTGTTCGGCGCGTGTTTACCGATGAAGAGCGTTCGTATTGCGATGCCTCGTCTCGTCCTGCCGCGCATTATGCCAGTCGTTTTGCTTCTCGTGAGGCGGTGCTTAAGGCGCTTGGTACGGGTTTTAGCCAGGGCGTTGGCCGTAAAGACGTTTCCGTAACGCGCGATAAGCTCGGCAAGCCAAAAGCGCTGCTTTCGGGTCGTGCTCTTGAAATCGCCCGGGAATTGGGTGTTGTCGAGGTCGCCCTTTCTATTACTCTGACGGGTGACTTGGCTGTCGCTAATGCCATTGCGATCACCGAGGATGCTCGACCTAAACCCAAGGAAGAAAAGGTGAGCACGAAGGAGCGCGTTGCTCAGACATTTAAAGAGGCTCGTTCTGTCTTAGACGAGCTCGAACAGCTGCAACAATCTGCTTTGTCGGAACATCTGGATGATGATCCGCAAGATATGCTAGGAGCATAGATGAAACCGGTTTTGAGTACCGAGGAAGTCGTTCGCCTCGAAGATATTATCGAGCGTGAGGGTACCTCGAAGGCCGAACTCATGGAGTTGGCGGGCGAATTTGCTGCCAACGAGATTTTAAAGCTCAACCCCGATCGCGTTCTTGTATTGGTCGGTTTTGGCAACAATGGCGGAGATGGCTGGGTTGCCGCTGACATTCTGACGCATAAGGGCGTTGATGTAGATATCGTCTCTCCGGTTGAGCCGGATGAGATCCCTGCCGCTCTCGCTCGTCATGTCGCCCGTCGTACTGCTGGTCGCGATGTGCATGTGTGTGTCGGCCCCTCTCGTGATGAGCTGGAGGTGCTGATTGATAAGGCTGATGTTGTAGTCGATGCCATTTTTGGTACCGGTTTTCATGGTGATCTTCGTGCGCCGTTTTCAATCTGGATCCCCACGGTCAATGAAAATGCCGATCGCGTTGTCTCCATCGATGTTCCCTCGGGCCTGAATGCCGAGACGGGTGTGGTGGATGACGACTGCATTCGTGCCGAGCGTACGGTGACGATGATTGCTCCCAAGATCGGTTTATACAGCGCTGACGGTCCCGAATATGCAGGCGATCTGGTCTGCGGCGGTCTGTATGACCGCCTTGATGAGGTTATTGACGATGTCGACCATGCTGCCGAGATCGTGGAACCCGGCGACCTTGTGGACTACTTTGCTCCGCTGCCCACGAATATCGATAAGTACTCGCGCGGATCGGCGCTCATTGTTGCCGGATCGGCGCAGTATCCTGGTGCCGCCATTATGGCTGCTAAGTCCGCTGCCCGCGCAGGTGCCGGCTATGTGGCGGTCGCGACGCCAGATGCATGTGCCAACCTTATTCGCATGGCGCTCCCCTCGATTCCGGTTTTTGCCATTCCATCTGATTCCCGCGGTTCTTTTGGTGCCGCTGCGCGCATGACGGTATGTGAGATTGCCAAGAAATACAGCTGTGTGCTGTGTGGTCCCGGCATGACGACGTCTGCCGGTGCTATGCAGGTGGTTTCGGGCCTGCTCGAGCTCGACGTGCCGCTTATCTTGGACGCTGATGCTCTCAACTGCCTTGCCAAGATTGCAATCGACGGCATCGATAGCAATCCTGAGATGTATCGTCGCGAGCAGCCGCTCGTCATGACGCCGCATTATCGCGAGCTTTCGCGTCTCGTTGCCGGCGATGAGGTCAATGACCTTGGCACCGCGATTGCTGCTGCGCAAAAGGTTGTCTGGGCTGCCGGTTCCGATAACCTCGTTGTTATCGCTAAGGGTCCGACGACGGCCATTTGCGGTGTTGAACGCGTGCTGCTGCCGCTCTCGGGCCCGGCGTCGTTGGCGACCGCTGGTTCGGGTGACGTCCTTGCGGGCATTCTGGCCGGCACACTTGCCACCATGCGCGACGAGATGGACCGCTGGGAGCTGCTGTACTCGTATGCCGTCGCGCTTCATAGCTATGCCGGTTTTGCCGCGGCGACGGAGTTTGGCGAGAAGAGCGTTATCGCGACCGATCTTATCGACTTGATCGGTCCCGCCATGGAGTTGGCGGCAAAGGATGCGCTCGATGATCTGGGAATCACGGACGAAGGGTCGGATGACTAATTATGAATAAAGCCGATTTGACGCGTTGGTCCTGGGTCGAGATCGACCGCGGGGCGCTTCGCCGCAACACGAGGGCCTATAAGAATTTGCTGAATCCGCGTCAGCGCCTGTGCTGCGTGGTTAAAGCCGACGCTTATGGTCATGGAGCTGTTGAGTGCGCCAAGATTATGTATTCGGCCGGCGCCGACATGTTTGCCGTGGCGACGGTTAACGAGGGTGTTGAGCTCCGACAGGGCGGGATTACGAAACCCGTCCTTATCCTAAGCGAGCCGCCTATCGAGGCCATTCCGACGTTGCTCGAGTTCGATATCATGCCCTCGGTCTATACGTCCGACTTTGCTCTTGCGTATGGCGAATGTGCCGTCGCGGCGGGCAAGGTGGGCAAGTATCATCTCGCCATCGAGACGGGCATGAACCGCATCGGCGTACATTACACGCAGGTGCTCGACTTTGTCCGCGGTATTGATTTCCATCGCGGTATTCAGTGCGACGGCGTATTTACGCACTTCGCCACGGCCGATGAACCTTCGGGCTGGGACTACAAGCTGCAGTGCCAGCGCTTTACCGAGGCCGTTCAGGCCATTAAGGATGCGGGTTTTGAGTGCGGTATCGTGCATTGCGCCAACACGCCGTCCTCGATGCTCGACCCCTCGATGCATTTTGATATGATTCGCGCCGGCGTTGGCTTGTATGGCATGCAGCCGTGCGAGCTGAGTAGCCGTGTGATGCAGCTCGATCCCGTTATGAGCGTTCATGCGCGCGTGACGCGCGTGGCGCACCCCGCGATGGGCGAGGGCGTGGGCTACGGTTTTACCTACCGCGTACCGCGTACGCGCGTTCAGATCTGCACGCTGCCGATCGGTTATGCCGACGGCCTATCGCGTACGCTTTCCAATCGTATGGATGTGCTGTATCGCGGCGAGCGCGTGCGTCAGGTTGGCAATATCTGCATGGATCAGTTTATGGTCGCCATTCAGTCCAACCCGGCACACGAGATTCCCGAGGCCGAGTATGGTGACGAGATGATTATTGTCGGCCGCGATGGCGATGCCGAGATCACTATGGACGAGATGGCCCGACTGCGCGGAACGATTAACTACGAGGTCGCCTGCGGCTTTGGCATGCGTCTCGACAAGGTCTACGTGTAGGAGCCGCTATGGGCGTCATGCACATCCCCGGCCATACCCATCAGGCGCCACGTGAGGTCGCACTCGAGGAGATTGAGGCTGTTTTAGGCGACTGCCATCTCTGCCAGCTCTATCAGTCGCGCCATAACATCGTGTTTGGCGTGGGAAACCCCCACGCTCGCGTCATGTTTGTTGGTGAAGCACCGGGTCGCAACGAGGATTTGCAGGGCGAACCCTTTGTGGGGGCGGCGGGTGAAGACCTCAACGGCATTTTGTCCCTGGCAGGTCTTAAGCGCGAGGACGTCTATATCGCCAACGTGCTTAAGTGTCGCCCGCCGGGAAACCGCAATCCGCGTCCCGAGGAAGTGCTGGCTTGCTCACCGTTTTTGCGCGAGCAGATTCGAAGCATCTGGCCCGATATCATCGTGACGCTCGGTAACCCCGCAACGCACTTTGTGCTCAAGACCGAGATCGGCATTACCAAGCTGCGCGGCAGGTTCCATCAGATGGGACACTTTGTGGTGATGCCGACGTTTCATCCTGCGGCGGCGCTGCGCAATCCGGCGTGGCAGGAGTTGCTGGAGGAAGACTTTAAGATGCTGGGCGACTATCTGGAGCGGCACCCCGCGCCGGAGACCGCCTCGGAATAATAAGGAGCGCATATGTCCCTGGAGCGCCTGGGGGTAGGTACCTATAGAACGGCTCGTACTGCCGATACGGAGCATTTTGGCGAGCTGGTCGCACCGTGTCTAGAAGATGGCGATGTGCTGATTTTGACCGGCGGCCTCGGGGTGGGCAAAACCCACTTTACCAAGGGCGTTTCGCGCGCTCTGGGCGATGAGCATATGGTCACGAGCCCTACGTTCGCACTCATGGCCGTTCATGACCAAGGGCGTATTCCGCTGTTCCATTTTGATCTGTACCGCCTGGAGCATGCCTACGAGCTTGAGGATACGGGCATTTTTGACGTGCTGGGCTATGAGGGTGTTTGCCTGCTGGAATGGGGCGAGCAGTTTCAGGATGAACTGACAGATGAGTATCTTTCGGTGACGCTTAAGCGCGATGAGGACGACAGCGACGTGCGAACGATAACGCTCGAGGCGCACGGCGAGCGCGCAGCGGAGCTTTCCCATTTGATAGATAGGGCTGTACAAGATGAGCTTGCATAGGGACAACGCGCCGGTGGTGGCGCTCGATACTTCGACTGACATGCTTGCCTGCGCGGTAAGCTGGATTGATGTGCAGACAGGTGAGACGAAGCTGGTGAGTGGGGACCATCTGTGTCGCCGCCATGCCAACGTGGAGCTCGTGAATACTGTTGATGGCGTACTGAAGCAGGCCGGCCTGGATCGCAGCGATGTCGGCTGTTATGTGGTCGGTCGCGGTCCCGGCTCGTTTACGGGCGTGCGTATCGGCATCTCCACCGCAAAGGGTCTAGCACGCGGTGCCAACGTGCCGTTGCTCGGCGTGTCGACACTTGACGCTTGCGCCTGGACGGCATGGAAGGCCGGCGTACGCGGCAAGCTTGGTGTTCTTGCCGACGCCATGCGCGGCGAGGTGTACCCGGCGCTGTATGTGCTGGGGGACGAGGGTCCCGAGCGTCTGTTTGAGCGCGAGCGCGTGGTCAAGGCCGCCGTGGCGCTTGATGAGTGGCGCCAGACCGCGGACTGGGATCAGGTTCAGCTGACTGGTGACGGTCTCGTGCGTTATGGCAAACTGCTGGGCGAGGATGAGACGGCGCGCTGCGTGGAGCGAGACCTGTGGTGGCCCTCGGGCGAGGGCCTGCTGATGGCGCACGCCGCAGGCGATGGCGATCCGGCTCGCGTCTTGCCGATCTATACGCGCCTTTCGGACGCCGAGGAAAACGAGCGCAAGCGTCTGGGCCTTGCCGAGAGCGCGCAGAGTGAGGTGACAGGTGTTGCCGACGAGCTTGCCGGACGTCATCTGCAATTCCGCCCCATGGGCGCGGCGGATGCCGAGGGCGCGGGCGCACTGGAGACCGCCTGCTTTGAAGGCGCCGGACACGAGGCGTGGACGCCGGGCATGTTCCTGTCCGAGCTGGGCGAGGACGTTGCCGCGCCGCGTAGCTGGTGGGTGGCGCACGACGACGGCTGTCTGCTGGGTCTTGCCGGCGGTATGGTCGTCGACGGGGACGTGCAGATTATGGACGTTGCCGTCGATCCGGCGCATCGTCGCGAGGGCATCGCCCGCAAGCTTCTGTCGCACGTGAGCTATGACGCGCAGATGCTCGGCTGCACCACGGCTTCGCTTGAGGTTGAGGACGGCAACGAGGCCGCAATTGCACTCTATGCCGCCCTGGGCTTTACCGAGGCGGGTCGTCGCCGTGGCTATTACGGTGCCGGCAAGGATGCCATCGTCATGACGGCGCCGCTGCCCCTGGTGCTTCCTCTCGACAATGCCTCGCCCGAGCCGACGGCTGCCGAACAGCGTGTATGGCCGCTGCCCGCGCCCGAACGCACCGCTGAGGAGCGTGCCGAAATCGAGCGCCGCCGCCTGGTGCTTGCCATCGAGAGCTCCTGCGACGAGACAGCCGTGGCAATTATCGATGCGGATGGCAATATACTGGCCAACCAGGTGTCGACACAGATTGATTTTCATGCTCGCTTTGGCGGCGTGGTGCCCGAGATCGCCTCGCGCAAGCACGTTGAGGTGATTGTGAGTGTCGTAGATGCGGCGCTTGAAGATGCCGCGGCGTCGCTTGGCCTTGAGGGCGGGGCGATTGCGCCAAGTGAGCTTGCTGCCGTGGGCGTGACGCAGGGTCCGGGCCTGGTAGGTGCCCTGGTGGTGGGTGTTGCCTTTGCCAAGGGCTTTGCGTATGCTGCTGGCAAACCGCTCGTGTGCGTCAATCATCTGGAGGGTCACCTGTTTGCCAACCTGTTGGCGCAGCCCGACCTTAAGCCCCCGTTTATCTTTACGCTCGTTTCGGGCGGGCACACCATGCTCGTGCACGTAAAGGCATGGGGCGACTACGAGGTGCTTGGCGAGACGCTGGACGACGCCGTGGGCGAAGCCTTTGACAAGGTGGCAAAGGCGCTGGGCCTGGGCTATCCCGGCGGCCCCATCATCTCCAAGCTTGCCGAGACGGGCAACCCCAAGGCGATCGATTTTCCCCGCGCGCTTAACAGCAGGGGAGACTACCGCTTCTCGCTTTCGGGCCTCAAGACGGCGGTGACGCTCTACATCGAGCAGGAGACCAAGGCCGGGCGCACGATTCACCTGCCCGATTTGGCGGCTTCGTTTGAGGCGGCGGTCTTTGACGTGCAGTACAAGAAGGCCAAAAACGCCCTGCATGCTACCGGGTGCAAGGAGTATTGCATCGGCGGCGGCGTCTCGGCCAATCCGCATCTGCGCGAGATGATGATCAAGAAGCTCGGGCGTCAGGGGATTCGCGTGACGGTGCCGCCCTTGTCTGCCTGCACCGATAACGCCGCCATGATCGCGGAGGTCGCCCGCCGTAAATTCGACCGAGGTGAAATCTCGCCGTTCGACGTCGACGCCGATCCAAACATGACGCTGTAGTCGTGCTTGTGCGGTCCCCGACCGGAGGGGCCGGATATAAGGTTTCCTGCTCTACAGTCCTGCGCAAGACGAAGGCCACATTAAGTGGCCTTCTTTGCGT
>CABSMX010000095.1 GCA_902478945.1 uncultured Collinsella sp. | reverse complement strand
ATAATTACCTTGGTCTGTAAGAAAGGAACCAACCATGTGTGATTGCATCTTCTGCAAAATTGCCAACCACGAGATCCCCTCGACCGTCGTCTACGAGGATGACCAGGTCATCGCGTTCGACGACCTCAATCCCCAGGCGCCGGTCCACACGCTCGTGATCCCCAAGAAGCACTACAGCGACATCGCCGACAACGTGCCGGCCGAGACCATGGGCGCCATGGCCCACGCCATCCACGAGGTTGCCAAGGCCAAGGGCTTGGAGGACGGTTTCCGCGTCATCTCCAACAAGGGCGTCAACGCCGGCCAGACCGTCATGCACTTCCACATGCACGTCCTCGGCGGCAAAAACCTGGGCGAGAACCTCATCTGAGGGCGCTTCTTCCGTGCAATGAAACGGAAGCTCTGGCACCGATAACTTATATATCAACGCAATAAACCCGAGCGCGAGGGCGTTTGGGTTTATTATTGAAACGTATGTAACCTGGCGGCGCCACACCGCCTGTTAGTAGGGAGACACATGAACGTTCTGGTCGTCAACGCAGGATCTTCGACCCTTAAGTATCAGGTCATCGATACCAAGTCCCACAAAGTGTCCGCAAAGGGCTCCTGCGAGCGCGTCTGCTTTACCGGCGGCACCTTCACCCATGCTGCCAACGGCTCCAAGAAGGTGACCGAGAACATCGAGTTCCCCGACCACAAGGTCGCCATCGAGGCCGTCCTGAAGGACCTCGAGGCCAACGGCGTCAAGATCGAGGGCATCGGTCACCGCATCGTTCAGGGCGGTTGGTACTTTGGCGATTCCTCCCTTGTCGACGAGGACGTTCTCGCCAAGATCCGTGAGGTCGCCCCGCTCGCCCCGCTGCACAACAACCCCGAGGCCAACGTTATCGAGTACTGCCTGGAGCAGTATCCCGATCTGCCCAACGTTACGGTCTACGACACCGCTTTCCACTTCAACATGCCCGAGGTCGCCAAGACTTACGCCCTTCCCAAGGATGTTTGCGACAAGCTGCACATCCGTAAGTACGGCGCCCACGGCACCAGCTACCGTTACATCTCCAAGAAGGTCGCCGAGATGACCAACGGCGAGGCCCGCAAGGTCGTTGTGTGCCATATCGGCTCCGGTGCCTCCCTGTGCGCCATCGAGGACGGCAAGTGCATGGACACCACCATGGGTCTCACCCCGCTCGATGGCGTCATGATGGGCACCCGCTGCGGCTCCATCGACCCGGCTACCGTGTGCTACCTGCAGCGCGAGGGCGGCTACACCTTCGACGAGGTCGACGAGATGATGAACAAGAAATCCGGCCTTTTGGCTGTGACCGGTGGCAAGACCAACGACTGCCGTAACGTCGAGGAGCTCGCCGCTGCTGGTGACCCCGAGGCTCAGCTCGCCTTCGATATGTTCGTCTACAAGATTGCCGCCAAGGCTGCCGAGATGGCCACTTCCATGTGTGGCATGGACACCCTGGTCTTCACCGCCGGCATCGGTGAGCACGCTCCGGCCGTTCGCGCCGGCGTTGCCGACCGTCTGGCCTTTATGGGCGTCAAGATGGACCATGCCCGTAACGCTCTGCGTGGCGACGGCGCTTGGTGCCTGTCTGTCAAGGATTCCAAGGTCAAGATCTTCGTCATCCCCACGGACGAGGAGTTCATGATCGCCTCCGACGTCGAGCGCATCGTCAACGGCAAGTAATTGCAAGAGGGGAGGGGCTGGACGACCAAGTGCCGTTCAGTCCCTCTTTTGCGCTCGTTGGGCGATATGCTGATAGCTATTTATCAAGATATGATAACTTCTTATTAAATTGCGGCCGCCTTAAGGGGTCTGCGCCGGCCGTATTGCACTGCAAAGGAGTCTCATGAACGTACTTGTTGTCAACGCCGGCAGTTCAAGCCTTAAATATCAGCTTTTGGATACCGATACCCGCGAGGTTTTCGCCAAAGGCAACTGCGAGCGTATCGGATCGGACATGGGCATCTTCGGCCACTCCGAGAACGGTGGCGCCAAGCAGACCGAGGAGGTTCCCTTCCCCGGTCATCGCTCTGCTATCGCTCGCGTGCTCGAGGAGCTCGAGAAGACCGACTTTACGATTGATGGCATTGGACATCGTATCGTTCAGGGCGGCTGGCACTTCGATGATTCCGCAGTTGTCGACGACGAGGTCATGGCTAAGATTCTCGAGGTGGCCCCGCTCGCCCCGCTGCACAATTACGGCGAGGCCGCGGCGATTGAGTATTGCCGCGAGAAGTATCCGGAGCTGCCCAACGTGGCCGTCTTCGATACCTCGTTCCACATGACCATGCCCGAGGTCGCCTACACCTACGCGCTGCCCAAGGACGTGTGCGATAAGTACCACGTGCGCAAGTACGGCGCCCACGGTACGAGCCACCGCTACGAGTGGATGATGGCTAAGGAGATCCTGGGCTCGTGCTGCCACCGTCTGCTTTCGTGCCATCTGGGCAACGGCGCTTCGCTCGCCGCCATTGAGGACGGCGTTTGCCGCGACACCACGATGGGGCTCACGCCGCTCGACGGCCTGATGATGGGCACCCGTTGTGGTTCCATTGACCCTGCCACCGTGTGCTACCTCCAGCGCGAGGGCGGCTACAGCTACCAGGAAGTCGACGACATGATGAACAAGCAGTCTGGTCTGCTTGCCATCTCGGGCATCTCCAACGACGCCCGCGACATCCGTACACGCGCCTCCGAGGGCGACGAGCGCTGCCTGCTCGCCTTCGATATGTTCGCCTATAAGGCCATGCAGCAGGCCGGCTCCATGATCGCTTCCATGGCGGGCGTGGATACCATCACCTTTACCGCCGGCATCGGCGAGAATGACTGGTCAATCCGCAAGGCCTTCTGCGACTGCTTTGAGTGGCTAGGCGTGCGCATCGACAACAACAAGAACCGCGAGGCCGTGGGCAACGGTCCGCAGGTCATCAGCGCCGCCGGCTCTTCCGTCACGGTCATGGTCATCCCCACCGACGAGGAATACATGATCGCCCACGACGTCGAGCGCCTGACCAAGAACAACTAACGCGCGCATTTGCAAGTAGATGAAAGGCCTCCAGAGCAACAGCTCCGGAGGCCTTTTTGCTAGCAGGCGGAAATTCCAGTCCCAAAGTTACCATCGCCAGCAACGCCTGCGCTTCCAGCAACGGCACCCATTCGTTCAGATCCTTAGCCCCAGCTCGTAGTCAAGCCGCCGTCCACCCCAGATACCCTGATTACTACGTAGTTGTAGAAGGCCGTACGGGCTAACCCCTGAAAACACTCCGCAGACCAGAAACGCCCCCGTTCGTAGCTCCGAAGGAGCAGAACGGGGGCGTTTCATTGGTCGAGGACGTTTTCAGGGGTTAGCCCGTACGGCCTTCGGGGGAGTGCGTCCGCTACTCAGCCATCTGAGCCTGGACGGCGGTGATGGCCACGACACCCACGATGTCGTCGGCAGAGCAGCCGCGCGAAAGGTCGTTAACCGGCTTGGCGATGCCCTGCAGGATGGGGCCGTAGGCGTCAGCGCCGGCGAAGCGCTGGACCAGCTTGTAGCCGATGTTGCCAGCCTCGAGGTCGGGGAACACGAGCACGTTGGCCTTGCCGGCAACGGAGGAGCCGGGAGCCTTGAGCTGGGCGACGGTGGGGACGATGGCGGCGTCGAGCTGCAGGTCGCCATCGATGGCGAGCTCGGGAGCCTTCTCCTTGCAGAACTTCACAGCCTCCTGGACCTTCTTGGCGACCTCGCCGCCGGCGGAGCCCATGGTGGAGTAGGAGAGCATGGCCACGTGCGGCTCAACGTTGCCCATGAAGGTGGACCAGGAGTGAGCGGAGGCGATGGCGATCTCGGAGAGCTCGTCGGAGGACGGGTTGATGTTGAGGCCGCAGTCGGCGAAGATCAGCGTGCCGTCAGTGCCGAACTGCGGGGTGTCGGTGCACATCACGAAGAAGGCCGAGACCAGCTTGGTGCCCGGGGCGGTCTTGAGGATCTGCAGCGCGGGGCGCAGGGTGTCGGCGGTTGAGTGGCAGGCGCCGGAGACCAGGCCGTCGGCATCGCCCATCTTGACCATCATGGTGCCAAAGTAGGTAGCGTCCATCACCTGGGCGCGAGCCTGCTCGATGGTGACGCCCTTCTTGGCGCGGAGCTCGGCAAACTTCTGCGCGTACTCCTCGTGTTTCTCGGCATTGCGCGGGTCGATGACGGTAGCGCCGGGAACGTTGATCTCGTCGGGGTTGCCCAGGATGACGATCTTTGCCAGGCCCTCATCGATGATCTTGGTGGCTGCGACGATGGTGCGCGGATCCTCGCCCTCGGGCAGGACGATCGTCTTGAGGTCAGCCTTGGCGGCAGACTTCATACGGTTTAGGAAATCGCTCATGTTACTCCTTACAAGCGTTTCGCTAAGCTCCAGGCGCCCGGCTGCTCACGAATAAACCCGCTGCTAGCGGGTTTACCTTTCAATTATGTACGCCGCGGTGCTTGAGCTTTCCTTGTGTGGCAAGCTCATTATAGGACGCATTAGCGCTATAATCGCTCTGATAAATATGTCTCGAAGAATGTTCGAGAAAAGCCCAGCTAACGAGCCCGTGGCTTTTGACAAGGAGTATCGATGCAGATTACCTCAGGCCTGCCTGAAGGCTTTAACGCCGGCGCATACGACATGATTGTCGTCGGTGCCGGTTATGCCGGTGCCGTTTGTGCCCGTCGTCTCGCCGAGACCATCGGCTATCGTGTTGCCGTTCTGGAGCGCCGTAGCCACATTGCGGGTAACGCCTACGACTGCGCTAATGAGGCCGGAATCCTGGTCCACGAGTATGGTCCGCACATCTACCATACCTTTAATGAGCGCGTCCACAATTTCCTGTCGCGCTTTACCAAGTGGACGGACTACCAGCACAAGGTGCTTGCCAACATCAACGGCACCCTCATGCCCGTGCCTTTTAACCACGCGAGCCTCAAGCTCGCCTTTGGCGATGAGCGCGGCGAGGAGCTGTATCAGAAGCTCGTGGAGACCTTTGGCAAGGACGTCAAGGTGCCCATCATGGAGCTGCGCAAGAAGAACGACCCGGATCTTGCCGAGGTCGCCGATTACGTCTACGAGAACGTCTTTTTGCATTACACCATGAAGCAGTGGGGCCAGACGCCCGACCAGATCGATCCCTCGATCACCGGCCGCGTTCCCGTCTTTGTGGGCGACGATGACCGCTACTTCCCGCAGGCTCCCTTCCAGGGCATGCCGCAGGACGGCTATACCGCGCTGTTCGAGCACATGCTCGACCACGATCTGATTGATGTGTTCTGCGACGTGGACGCCCGCGACCTCTTCGAGATTGACGAAACCACCGTCAAGATCGACGGTAAGGTCTATGGCGGCGAGATCGTCTACACCGGTCCGCTCGACGAGCTGTTCAACCTCGACCTGGGCGCTCTGCCGTACCGTACGCTCGACATGGAGTTCGAGACGCTCGATATGGACCAGTTCCAGCCCGTGGGCACCGTCAACTACACCACGAGTGAGGATTACACGCGTATCACCGAGTTCAAGAACATGACTGGTCAGGTCCTGCCCGGCAAGACCACCATCATGAAGGAGTATTCCAAGGCCTATACGCCCGGCTCGGGTGAGACGCCCTATTACGCCATTCTGGAGCCCGAGAACCTCGAGCTCTATGAGCGCTATCTTGAGCGCGTCCAGAACCTGACGAACTTCCACCCGGTGGGTCGCCTGGCCGAGTATCGTTACTACGATATGGATGCCGTGACCAACTCCGCCCTCGATCTTTCGGATGAGATTATCGCCTGCCATGCATAAAGTCATATCATTCGGTATTCCCTCGTATAACGCCGCCAAGGACATGGACCATTGCATCACCTCCATTCTGGAGGGGAGCAATTACGCCACCGATATCGAGATCATCATCGTCGATGACGGTTCCAAGGACGAGACGGCGACCAAGGCCGATGAGTGGGAGACGCGTTACCCCGGAATCATCCGCGCGGTGCATCAGGAGAACGGCGGCCACGGCATTGCCGTCCTTTCGGGCTTGCGCGAGGCACAGGGCACCTACTACAAGGTTGTCGACTCGGACGACTGGCTCGATGGCGCAGCCCTGTCGACCATGCTTTCGATCCTTCGCGGTTTTGAGGAGCGCGACCAGCGCGTCGACCTCTTTATCTCGAACTATGTGTACGAGAAGGTTTACGAGGGTACGCACACCGCTATTGGCTACAAGTTTGCCCTGCCGCGAAAAAAGATCTTTACCTGGGACCAGATTGGTCATTTCCGTCTGGACCAGAATCTGCTCATGCACAGCCTGTGCTATCGCACGGATGTGCTGCGCGCGTCCAACCTGCCTATGCCGCCGCACACGTTCTATGTAGACAACATCTACGCCTACGTGCCGCTGCCGCGCTGCAAGACCATGTACTACGCCGACATCGACCTCTATCGCTACTTTATCGGTCGCGAGGGCCAGAGCGTCAACGAGGCCACGATGGTCAAGCGTCTGGACCAGCAGTTCCGTGTGACGCGCATCATGATGGAGTCGTTCCATCTGTACACCGATGTTGAGTCGTCGCGCCTGCGCTCGTACATGATGGGCTATTTCACCATGATGATGGCAATCTGCTCGGTGCTTACTAAGCTTTCCGACGAGGATTGTGCCGACGAGCGCCTGAAGACGTTGTGGAATGATTTGAAGGCCTATGACGAGCGTATGTATCGTCGTGCCCGCTACGGCGTGGTCGGCTTCTTCACCAATCTGCGCGGTCGTGCCGGTGGTAAAACCACACTCGGCCTATACCGTCTTGCCTCAAAGATCTTCAAATTCAACTAGCTGCTGAGTATTCGCTGCTGATAGGTTGACTGGGCCCCTTGGCCTTTAGTTTGCTACTGCGAACAGTCCTGCTCGCACGGAAAGCACATTAAGTGCTTTCCGGCTCGTGCGGAACTTGTATCAAACTAAAGGCCAAGGGGCCTCTGCTATAAGAATCGATTGTCAGGCAGCTGAATTTGAAGATCTTCGACGCGCGGTACACAGGGGGCTGGGCTGAAAAGACTTGGTTGGTAGGTTGCCCGATGGGGCTTGGTTATGTTTGTCGCGAGTTCCGCACGAGCCGAAGAGCACTGAATGTGCTCTTCGTGCGAGCCAGGAC
>CABSMX010000094.1 GCA_902478945.1 uncultured Collinsella sp. | reverse complement strand
TGGTGGACCTGACAAGATTCGAACTTGTGACCTCCCGGTTATCAGCCGGACGCTCTAACCAACTGAGCTACAGGTCCATCGCGCAAGGGATATATTAGACGAGTCGTTACGCGCGCGTCAATAACTTTTTTGAAAATCTTTGGAGGGTGTTCGCCCCGGCCGCACGGCGGCATGTGAAGTCGCCTGCTCGGACAGTCCTGACTCGCGCAGAGAGCACATTAAGTGCTCTCTGGCTCGTGCGGAACTCGCGATCGACTTCACATGCCGCCGTGCGGCCGGGGCGAACGCGAGTCCCGAGGTTTTCAAAAAAGCGGTCGGCGCGCAGTGCGCCGACCGCCGATATATGGGGTCTGATATTTTCTACCAGCTAGGGCCTCTTACTCGTCTAGGAGATCCTCTGGCATGTCGTTGCCGTCGCCTAGATCGACTGGGGCCTTTTCGTCATCGACCGCTGCCTCGCCCTCGGCGCCTTCGCCTTCGGGCTTTTCCTTGGCTGCCGTCATGCGGGCAACGGCGCATACGCGGTCGTTGTCGTCGACGGTCATCATCTTGACGCCCTGGGTGGCGCGGCCGGTCTGGCTGATCTCGTCGGTCTTGACGCGAATGACCGTCGCGCCTTCCGTCACGATGAACAGCTCGTGCTGCGGACCCACCGTCTTCATGGCCGCGAGGTTGCCCTTACGCTCGGTCATCTGGATGGTGTAGACGCCCTGACCGCCGCGATTCTGCTCCGGGTAATCCGCAACCGGCGTGCGCTTGCCGTAGCCGCGCTCGGTGATGACGAACAGGTCACCGTTGCCGTTGGTAACCTCCATACCCAAAACGCTCACGCCGTCTTTCATGCCGATGCCACGAACGCCACTGGTGTCGCGTCCCGTGGCGCGAACCTGGTCCTCGGGGAACATGATCGCCTTGCCCGCAGTGGTGGCCAGGATGATCTTGTCGCCCTCGCGCACACGGCGCACGGCGAGCAGCGCGTCGTCGTCTCTCAGATTGATGGCGATCAGGCCATCACGGCGGCTGCGGTCGTAAGCGCTCATCACGGTCTTCTTGACCATGCCGCTCTTGGTGGCAAACATCAGGTACTCGTCGGCGGGGAACTCGCGGCAGCTGATGACACTCGCGATCTTCTCGCCTTCCTCAAAGAGCAGCAGGTTGACGATCGCGGTGCCGCGCGCCTGGCGCGTACCCACCGGCAGCTCGTGCACCTTCAGGCGGTAGACCTTGCCCTTGCTCGAGAAGAACAGCACGTACTCGTGCGTGGACGCGATAAACATCTCGTCGATGACGTCGTCCTCTTTAAGGTTGACGCCCGACACGCCCTTGCCGCCGCGCTTCTGGGCGCGGTAGGCAGCCACCGGGATGCGCTTCACGTAGCCGGTGTGGGTGATGGTCACGACCATGTCCTCGTCGGCGATGAGGTCCTCGACATCCAGATCCTTTTCGACATGGCTGATCTCGGTGCGGCGTTTGTCGCCGAACTTTTTCGAAATCTCGCGCATCTCCTCCTTGATGACGCCCAGGATCTTCTCCTCATGCGCCAGCAGGTCCTCGTAGTAGGCGATGGCGCGGCGCAGACCGTCCAGCTCTTCCTGGATCTTGTCGCGCTCCAGGCCAGTCAGGCGGCGCAGCTTCATCTCGAGGATGGCCGTGGTCTGCTCGGGCGTAAAGCCAAAGCGCTCGATCAGGCGGCCGCTTGCCTCGGAGTCGGTCTGCGAGGAACGGATAATGCTGATGACCTCGTCGATATGGTCGAGAGCCATCAAGTAGCCCTCGAGGATATGGGCACGTGCCTGGGCCTTCTTAAGGTCAAAGCGAGTGCGACGGGTGACGACGTCGACCTGGTGGTCGATGTAGTGCTGCAGCATCTCGCGCAAGCTCAGGCATTTGGGAACGCCGTTGACGAGTGCCAGGTTGTTGGCGCCAAAGGTCGTCTGCAGCGAGGTGTACTTATACAGGTTGTTGAGCACGACCTGCGGAATGACGCCCTTCTTGAGCTCGATGACCAGACGGATGCCCTTTTGGTTGGACTCGTCGCGCATATCCGAGATGCCCTCGATGCGCTTGTCGTTTACGAGCTGGGCGATCTTCTCCTGCAAGGTGCCCTTGTTGACCATGTAGGGAATCTCGGTAAAGACCAGGCGGCTGCGACCGGTCTTGGTGGATTCCACGTGGGCCTTGGCACGCACGGTAATGGAGCCGCGACCGGTCTCGTAGCTCTGCCTAATGCCGGCGCTGCCCATGATGATGGCGCCGGTGGGGAAGTCCGGACCGGGCATGATCTGCATAAGCTCGTCGACGGTGGCGTCGGGATTGTCGATCAGGTAGCAGGTGGCCTCGATCGCCTCGGTGAGGTTATGCGGGGCGATATTGGTGGCCATGCCGACGGCGATGCCCTGACTA
The DNA here is from genome assembly GCA_902478945.1 of uncultured Collinsella sp. GTDB lineage: Bacteria > Actinomycetota > Coriobacteriia > Coriobacteriales > Coriobacteriaceae > Collinsella. Next base: position 4,818 of record CABSMX010000094.1, on the reverse strand, counting down.
CCGTTGACCAGCAGGTTGGGAAAGCGCGCGGGCAGCGCCACGGGCTCGGCGAGCGACTCGTCGTAGTTGGGCTGCCAGTCGACGGTATCCTTTTGCAGGTCGCGCAGCAGCTCCATGGCAGGCTTTGCCAGGCGGCTCTCGGTATAACGCATGGCCGCCGCGCCGTCGCCATCGATGTTGCCGAAGTTGCCGTGGCCATCGATGAGCGGTGTGCGCATGGAGAACCACTGCGCCAGACGAACCATGGCCTCGTAAACCGCGGAGTCACCGTGCGGATGGTACTTGCCGATAACTTCTCCGACCGTCCAGGCCGACTTCTTATGCGGGCGGTTGGGGTAGATGCCGCTCTCGTTCATGGCGTACAGGATGCGGCGGTGCACCGGCTTTAGTCCGTCGCGCACGTCCGGCAGGGCGCGCGCCGTGATGACCGACATCGAGTACTCGATGAACGACTGCTTCATCTCGCGGCCGAACTCTGAAATCTGGAGCTGACCGCCGTTGATGTCCTCGCCGGCCGAAGCGCCACGATCGACCGCGCCGAAGCTCTCCTCGAGCTCGGCGTCGTCATCCTCATCATCTTCATCCTCGGCGTCGGGGTTATAGGAATCCGGATCGCCGTCCTCGCCCTGCTCGGCGCGGGCGAGTAGGCGCTTCAGATCATCGGGCATGCCGGCGTCGCCGGCCTCGTCCATACCCTCATTGTTGTTGATATCGTCTGCCACGTTACCTCCTCATGGTTTGCGTGGTCCATTAGTTCCCCACCACGGAGACGGATTACCGGGAACACCGGATAACCCTCCTAGGTTTTCCAGGTGCCCCAGGTTGCCCTGAAGGATGAGGGCGCACGCCTTGCGTGCGGCGCCCGAAATCCTGAAGGGCAAGATGGGGTGCCTGGGAAAGCTAGGCGTCTAAGAATCGTGCGTCATGTGCGTGCTTCTCGATGTACTCGCGGCGATAGCCGACCTCGGAACCCATGAGCTCGCGCACGGCGCGGTCCGCCACCACGGCGTCCTCGATCGACACGCGCTGCAGGATACGGGTCTTGGGGTCCATCGTCGTCGAGGCAAGCTGCTTGGGGTCCATCTCGCCCAGGCCCTTGTAGCGCTGAACGGTATAGCCCTTGCGCTTCTTGGTGATCTTGCCGTCCTTGGCCTTGCCGTCCTCGTCGTTGTCGTCGGGGTTCAGGCCCAGGCTCTGAATGGTATCTCGCAGAATCTCGTCTTCGGGCTGGCGGCCGTTGGGATACACGTAATGGATCTTGTTGCGTACCTTAATGCCAAAGATGGGCGGGCAGGCAACATAGACATAGCCGGCATCGATCAGCGGGCGCATGTACTTGTAGAAGAACGTCAGCAGCAGGATGCGGATATGCGCACCGTCAACGTCTGCATCGGTCATGATGATGATCTTGTGGTAGCGCGCCTTGCTGATATCGAAGTCGCCACCGTCGCCGGCGCTCGTCGTGACGCCGCAGCCGATCGCGGTGATCAGGGATTGGATGGTGTCGCTCGAGAACGCGCGGTGGTCACCCACGCGCTCGACGTTCAAAATCTTGCCGCGCAGGGGCAGAATCGCCTGGATGTCTCGGCGACGGCCGTCCTTGGCCGAACCGCCTGCCGAGTCGCCCTCTACGATAAAGAGCTCGGTCAGCTCGGCATCGCGCACCGAGCAGTCGGCGAGCTTGCCGGGCAGCGACGCCGTCTCGAGCAGACTTTTGCGACGGGTCGCCTCGCGCGCCTTGCGGGCGGCGTTGCGGGCCTTGCAGGCCTGCTGGGCCTTCTTGACGATCTCGCGGGCGGGCTTGGGGTGCTCCTCCAGATAATCGGTCAGTCCATCGGTCACGATCTTGAGCGTGAGCGCGCGCATGTAGGAGCTGCCGAGCTTGGCCTTGGTCTGGCCCTCAAACTGCGGATCGGGCAGTTTAACCGAAATGACGGCCGAAAGGCCCTCGCGCACGTCGTCACCGCTCAGGTTGGCGTCCTTCTCCTTGAGCAGGTTCTGCTTGCGGGCGTAATCGTTAATCACGCGGGTGAGAGCGGTGCGGAAGCCCTCGAGATGCATGCCGCCCTCGGGGGTGTAGATGTCGTTGGCAAACGACATGACGTTCTCGCCATAGCCGGCATTCCACTGCAGGGACACCTCGACCTCGCCCATCTTGGTCACGGGTGCAGCCGGATCCGACTTGCCCTCGATGTAGATGGGCTCCTTAAAGGCCTCGGGGACGTCTTTGCCGTCGTTGAGGAACTTGACGAAGTCGATGATGCCGCCCTCGTAGCAGAACTCCTCCACGTGGGGATTCGCCTCGCGCTCGTCGGTCAGCACAATCTTTAGATTCTTATTGAGGAACGCCGTCTCTTGCAGACGGTTGTGCAGCGTATCGAAATCGTAGACACAGGTCTCGAAGATCTCGTCGTCGGGCCAGAAGCTGACGGTGGTACCCGTCGAATCCGAGGTGCCCACGACCTCCATCTTCTTGACGGTCTTGCCGCGCGAGAACTCCATCTCGTAGATGCTGCCATCACGGCGCACTTGCACGACCACGCGCTTGGACAGCGCGTTGACGACGGAGATGCCCACGCCGTGCAGTCCGCCCGAGACCTTGTAGGCCGAGTTATCGAACTTGCCGCCGGCGTGCAGGATCGTCATAACGACCTCGAGCGTCGGGATCTTTTTGATGGGATGCTCGTCGACGGGGATGCCTCGCCCGTTATCGACGACCGTGATGGAGTTGTCGGCGTGGACCGTCACCTGAATCTCGGTGCAGAAACCGGCCATGGCCTCGTCAACGGAGTTGTCAACGATCTCCCACACCAGGTGATGCAGGCCGCTGGCGCTCGTCGAGCCGATGTACATGCCCGGGCGCTTACGAACGGCCTCGAGACCTTCGAGAATCTTAATCTCGCCGCCATCGTAATCGTTTTCGTTTGCCACACGTCCTCCTTCAGCTAAGAAAATGTGTACAGCCTTACTAGTTTATCGTAAAAAAATACCCTCGGGAACGAGGGTATTTGGCTCTACAAGGCCACCAGATGCGATTTAAGGCTCTTTTTTGCTTTGCACGCCCTTGGCCCACTCGGCACTAGCTCTCATGGCATTCTCGAGGGCCTCGCGCAGTTTTTGATCTTCGATGGGCGCCACTTGGCGCTCAATCTCGCCGCGTTCGGGCTCGCTGAGATCGGCGTGCGGAGCCGGCGGGCGCTCGGTCACGGCTGGGCGCAGGCGCTCCTTGGCAGCCGGCGGCGTGTGACCGGGCGCGGTCGTTTTGAACACCAGGCCGTCCACATGCGCGCCGGCCCGCTCCATGCGTGCCCGGATGATCTCGCGCAGCAGCGTCATCTCCTGCGTCCACGAGGGCGAATCGAGATACACCAGCAGCTCATTGGACTCGGGCAGGTAGCGCAGGCCCGTCACGTGGCGTCCCTCGCGCGTGCCCGAGCACACCGCATTCCAGGCGCGATAGACCGCACGAGATTCCTCTGCAGCCTCCATTTGCGCGCGGCGCTCAGGTGTCGCGGCCGCCAGGATGCGCTGACGCTCGGCATCCAAAAAGCCACCAAAGGCAACCGTTCCGTTCTCGCGCTCGTAATTAGCACGTCTCACCCATGCTCACCACCTTGGCTCGATCAAGCAGGTCATCGGTAAAATACCCCAGATTGGTGGTGGTTATGACCGTCTGGATATCATCACCGATCAGCTGCAGAAAAGCGCCTCGCCGCCCGGCATCGAGCTCGCTCATCACGTCGTCCAAAAGCAGCAGTGGCGCGGTGCCCAGGATATCGCGCGCCACGGCCACTTCTGCCACCTTCCAGGCAAGCACCAGCGTTCGCTGCTGGCCCTGGCTGGCAAATGAACGGGCCGATCGGCCCGCGACGGAAAACTCAATCTCGTCGCGATGCGGACCCACAAGCGTCACGCCGCGGCGCATCTCCTCATCGGCACGCTCATCGAGGGCCGCGAGCATATGCTCGTATGCCCAACCTTTCAGTTCCTCGCGCCCTTCGGCTTGAGGCAAATCCCCCAGCGTGGACACATAGGACACGCCTGCGTCCTCACCGGACGCCACCTGCCCATACGCGGCGCGCACATGGCCTGCCAGTCGGTCGAGCAGGGCCAAACGATGTACGAGCAGGGCTGACCCGGCGCGGGCGATGGAGTCATTCCATGCGCCGAGCATCTCACGGCAGCACCAGGTCTCCTTGAGTAGAGCGTTGCGCTGCGTCACGCAACGCCCGTAGGTGCTCGCCAGGTCGGCGTAACGGGCGCTCAGTTGCACGCCAAAGTCATCGAGGGCGGCGCGGCGCACACTGGCACCGCGTTTGACCATATCCAGATGATCGGGGCAAAACAGCACGCTCGGCAAAACCCCGCGCACGCCGGCGGCCGAACATCTCTTGCCGTTACGGCTAAACGAGCGCTTGCCGTCCTCAACGCCCAGCCCCATATCGAGCACGCGGCCATCGCCCTCGAGTCTCAACTCGAGCCTGCACGAGCCCGTGCCGTCGTGCACGAGCTCGCCAGCGGTGGGATGCCTAAACGAGGCGCCGCTCGTCAAAAGCTGCAGCGCCTCTATAAGGTTGGTCTTTCCCGCCGCGTTGGGCCCCGCAAGCACCGTCACGCCCTCGTCCAGGTCAAGACGGTAGCTATCGAAACTGCGGTAGCGCGCGACGGAAAGGTTGCGGGCAAACATGGTCATGACGCAGCGCTAGATGCGAACCGGCATGACCAGGTACAGGTAGTTGATCTTGTCGTAGGACTTAAAGATACCCGCCTGCGAGTAGCTCTTGAGCTCCAGCGTGATCTCCTTCTCCTTGGACAAGG
>CABSMX010000093.1 GCA_902478945.1 uncultured Collinsella sp. | reverse complement strand
AGCGTAGTCTCGTGGGCTCGGAGATGTGTATAAGAGACAGGTCGAGGTACACGTCGCCTCGCTCAAGGGGCCGACGTCGATTGGCCTGGTGCAGTTTATGGACCAGGCGGACGAGGGCGCCACGGATAACGAGTTCTACTTTGCGATCAACACTGCCGCCGACGAGATCGTGCCCAAGGTCATTCAGGGAGATGTCGACATTGCCCTGGTGCCCGCTAACGTGGCGAGCGTTCTCTACAACAAGACCGAAGGCGCGGTGCAGGTCATCGACATCAACACGCTGGGCGTGCTGAACGTGGTGACGGGCGACGCGAGTGTGGCCTCGTTTGGCGATTTGGCGGGCCATACCGTCTATATGACGGGCAAGGGCACCACGCCGGAGTACGTCATGAACTACCTGCTGGAGCGCGCGGGCCTGACCGACCAGGTGGCGCTCGAGTTTAAGAGCGAGCCCACCGAGGTGCTGTCGGCTCTGCTTGCCGACCCGTCCGCCGTGGGCGTGCTGCCGGAGCCGTTCAAGACCGCTGCCATCGCCAAGAGCGAGGGCAAGCTGTCGGCACCGGTAAGTCTGACCGATGTGTGGGATGAGCTGGCAGGAGACACGGGCTCGCGCCTGCTGACGGGTGTGACCGTGGTGCGCCGTGCCTTTGCCGAGGAGCATCCCGAGGCCGTGGCGGAATTCTTGCGCTGCCATGCTGCGAGCGTTGAGGCCGTGAACGCGGCGCCGGCGGACTGGGCTCAGTCCGTGGTCGATGCGGGTATCGTGGATAACGCCGCGATTGCCGAAAAGGCGATTCCCGGGTGCATGCTCGTGTGCCAGACGGGGAAGGATATGAAGGCGGCACTCGGTGGGCACCTGCAGGTGCTGGCCGATGCGGACGCGAGCGCCGTGGGCGGCAAGCTCCCGGCCGATGATTTCTACTACATGGAGTAGCCCGTGCGTGCGTTTGCTCGACAAATGACAAAGCGTATGAAGGCGGTGGCGGCAGCAGGTGCCGTTGCCGCCTTTTGGCTTGCCGTGTGGGCTTTCGCGGCGGCGCTGGTGGCACAGCCGCTGATTTTGCCGGGGCCGGGCGCTGTTGTGGTGGCGTTGCTGCGGCTGGTGTGCGATGCCAACACGTGGGCGATTCTGGTGAGCTCAGGCGCACGAATCTTGGGCGGACTGGCGCTTGCCGCGATCTGCGGCGGTGTACTGGCGGGAGTCTCGGTGCGGTCGCGGACGTTTGCCCGTCTGGTGGCGCCGGCGCTTTCGTTTGTAAAGGCGACGCCGGTTGCCTGTGTGGTGGTTCTGCTGCTCATTTGGCTGGGGTCGGCGCGCGTGAGCATTGCAGCGGTCTTTTTGATGGCACTGCCGGGCGTGTATTTTTCGCTGGTCGAGGGTTTGGCACAAGTGGATAAGCCGCTGGAGCAGATGTTTCGTCTGCATGGTGTGCGGGGTTGGCGACTGTTCTTCGCCCATACCTGGCGCGAAGTCCTGCCGTTTGTGCTTTCGTGCGCCCGCGCCGTGATCGGCATGAGCTGGAAGGCCGGCGTGGCGGCGGAGTTGATTGGCATGGCGGCTGGTACCGTGGGCGAGCGCATCTATCAGGCGAAGCTGCTCATTGAGACGGCTGACCTGCTGGCGTGGACCGTGTTGGTCGTGGCGGCATCGTGGGCATGCGAGCGCGTGCTGATGTGGCTGCTGCGGGCTTCGGGTTCCGTGGCATGGCGTGTTGCCGTGCGGACGCATGGACATGGACTGCGCGGGCGTGCGGGGGCCGCGAGCGATGGCGCTTCGGCGGAGCTTGCGCTTGCCGTGGGCGATCGCGCGCCCTGGGCGCCGGTGCTGGACGGTCTGGTGCTTCGTGTGCCCACCGGCGGGCGTACCTGCGTGATGGGCGCCTCGGGGGTGGGCAAGTCGACGTTGCTCGCGCTAGCGGCGGGGGAGTGCGCACCGTGCTCGATGGTGTTTCAGGATGTGCGCCTGGTAGAGGACGCTTCTGCTCTGGATAACGTGCTGGTGTGCGCCGACGCGCGCGTGGACGCCTCGAGTGCCGCAGCCCTGTTGCGCCTGCTGGTGCCGGGGGTCGATGTACATGCTCGTGTGGCCGAGCTCTCGGGCGGGCAGCGCCGTCGCGTCGAGATTGCCCGAGCCCTGCTGTGCCCAGGCGACGCGGTGATTCTGGACGAGCCCTTTACCGGTCTAGATACCGCTGCGCGCGACGCATGCGCCGAAGTCGTGCTCGACTTGCTCGACGGTCGCATGCTGTTGCTTGCCACGCACGATGCCGTCGACGCTCGGGCCCTCAATATCTCGGACATCATCACACTCTAAATACTTATTCAGCAACAAAATGATCCGTTTTCCTCCGTCCCCAAGGGATCAGGTGTGCTATTCTATCTGCGGGGTAATACTTAGGAATACCAAGTAATACCAACGTCGTAGAAACAAACTCCAGATGCGGGCCAATCGGGTTGCCTTCACAGCCCGTCGCCCAGCCGCGTGGCCCGCATCTATCCGCACCACCGTCGTTTCAAAAAGGAAGCGCCATGGCAGAACACATGACCCCGGTTGTAGCGAAGGTCTTGCCTGAGGAAAAGGCGGCCTTCGCGTCGGCAACCCAGCTCGTAGGCACCACGCCGTCCAACGCCATCCGCATGTTCATCGCCGCCTTCAATCGCTGCGGCACCTTTCCGTTCGACATTTCGCCCAGCGGGGCCTTTGGCACTGTGCCCGATTCTCATCAATAAGTGATCCGTTTTCCTCCGTCCCCATGGGATCAGCTCTCTGCCGAGTTGTGGTAGAACTAGGGAACGGTTTTGAGGAGGTTGGCATGCTCAATGCGATGGCGTGGGCGCTTGCCTGTTTTGGCGTTGTCGCCGCCGATATAGCCCTGAGCGTGGTTCTGTTTTCTGTTCTCGATGCCGTATCGGTGCTGACGGGCTATCCGATCGACAATCTCGATATTCAATGGTTCCAGGCTGCCGCTCAGACGGCGTCGTTTTTGATGGCGCTGCTGTGGTGGCGTTATCTGTGGCCGCGCTCGTTTATGGCGCGCTGGCAGGGCGTGCGCCCGCTTGGCGGGGGAGCAAATGCTGCATGGAAGCGCATCGCTTGCGTTGTCGTGATTGGCCTTGCCCTGCAGGTGGTCGTTGGCTACGTGACCGACGCCGTGCTGTCGCTGTTGCCCGACGCCGCGGCCGACTACAGCGAGCTTATCGAGGAAACAGGTATGGGCGACACCAGCTATCTCGCCGTCCTGACTACGGTGCTCGGCGCCCCATTTTGTGAAGAGCTGCTGGTGCGCGGCATTATTTTTGAGTTTTCGCTCCGAGCGTTTAATCCGCAGTGCCGCCCACTTTGGAAGCGCCCGCGTCGTGCGAGCGCGCAGAACGGCGCCATGGTGCCCTGGGCGGCCCCAAGTACGTGGGGTATCGCCGCGGCGATTGTGCTGCAGGCGGCAATCTTCGGTTTTATGCACATGAATTGGGTGCAGGGTTGCTACGCGGGTGCCGCCGGCCTCATCTTTGGCTGGGTGCTCGTGACGACCGGAAAGCTCCGCTACACGATTCTGCTGCACTTTGCCTTTAATGCCGGGTCGTACCTCATGGGCCTGCTGTGGTTTGTGAACACGCCGCTCGACGTAGTGATCACGGTTGCCATCGCCGGCTTTGTGCTGGTAGAGGCGATGCGGTCGCTCAAACTGACGTGCCAGACGGATCGTCCCTACCAGCAAGCGTGATTCCCCTAAGGAAAACACGGCTAGGCGTGTCTGAGCGTGTTACCCCTAGGGAAATCACGACTGGAGACAGCCCAAGCGTGTTTCCCCTAGGGAAAACACGCTTGGCCGATGAGGAGACGCCGACTGGCCAAGAGACACCGGCCGGCCCTCGCCACGCTAGTTGCGGCGTCCGCCGCCGTTGGCGCCCTGACGTCCCTGGGCCGCGCGGTTGCGTCCGGCAGTGTTCTGCGCACGCGACATGCCGCCGTGGCCCTTGCTGCCCTTGGGCCCCTTGCTGGCGGCGCCACCGTGGGCCTTGCCGCCCTTCTTGCCAGTGCCGTGTCCGCCGCTGGCCGATGCCTCGCCCGGGCGCGGCGGCACGGGACGGATCAGGCAATGCTTGGTGTAGCCGATCAGGTCGCGGCGCCCGGCCTTTTCCAGCGCCTCGCGTACCAGCTTGTAGTTCTCGGGCTTGCGATACTGGATGAGCGCGCGTTGCATGGCCTTCTCGTGCGGGTCGCGCGCCACATAGATCGGCTCCATGGTGCGCGGGTCCACGCCAGTGTAGTACATGCACGTCGACATGGTGGACGGTGTGGGGTAGAAGTCCTGCACCTGCTCGGGCATGTAGCCCATGTCGCGCACGGCTTCGGCAAGGTCCACGGCTTCCTTCATGGTCGAACCGGGGTGACTCGAGATCAGATACGGCACCACGTACTGCTTGAGTCCGTATTCGCGGTTCAGGCGCTCAAATTTGCGGCAGAACGCGTCGTAGACGGCTCGGCTCGGCTTGCCCATCACGGACAGCACGGCATCGCTCACGTGCTCGGGCGCTACGCGCAGCTGGCCCGAGACGTGATGCTCCAGCAGCTCGCGCAAAAACTCGTCCGAGGCATCGGCCATGGTGTAGTCAAAGCGGATGCCGCTGCGCACGAAGACCTTTTTGACGCCCGGCAGCTGACGCAGGTCGCGCAGCAGCTGCGTGTAGCCGCTCTCGTCGACCACCATGTTCTTGCATACACTCGGCCAAAGGCAGCGCTTGTTCTTGCATACGCCGTGCTTGAGCTGCTTGTCGCAGGCGGGACGGCTAAAGTTGGCCGTCGGCCCACCCACGTCGTTGATGTAGCCCTTAAACTCGGGATCGCGCGTGAGCAGCTCGGCCTCGCGCATGATCGAGTCGTGGCTGCGCATCTGCAGCACGCGGCCCTGGTGGAAGGTGAGGGCGCAAAACGAGCACTCGCCAAAGCACCCGCGGTTGGAGCTAATGGAAAACTTGATCTCGGCAAAGGCCGGCACGCCGCCCGCCGCGTCGTAGTCGGGATGCCAATCGCGTGCGTAGGGGAGTTCGGCAACCTCGTCCATCTCGTCGGTGGTGAGCGTCGCCGATGGCGGGTTCTGCACTACATAGACGCTGTTGGGGTAGGGCTCTACCAGGCGGTGTCCGGTGATGGGGTCCATATTCTGCTGCTGCACATTGAAGCTGCGCGCGTAGTTGAGCTTGTCGGCGGCAAGGTCGTCCCAGCTGGGCAGCAGGTCGTAGTCGTAGACCTCGTCGAGCGAGCCCGTGCGGTAGACGGTGCCGTTGATATAGGTGATCTGATCGACGGGCAGCCCCGCGTCGAGCGCGTCGGCGATCTCGACAATCGCGTGCTCGCCCATGCCGTAGATGAGGATGTCGGCGCCCGAGTCGAGCAGTACCGAGCGCTTGAGCTTGTCCTGCCAGTAGTCGTAGTGGGCCAGACGGCGTAGGCTCGCCTCGATGCCGCCGATGATGATGGGGGCGTCCTTGAACGTCTGGCGGATGAGGTTGCCGTAGACTGTGACGGCACGATTGGGGCGGTGACCCTCCTCGCCACCGGGAGTATAGGCGTCGGTGTGGCGGCGGTGCTTGGTCACCGAATAGTGGTTGACCATGGAGTCCATGTTGCCCGCGCTGACCAGAAAGCCCAGGCGCGGCTCGCCGAGCACCGTGATGCTGGCGGGATCAGTCCAGTCGGGCTGGCAGATGATGCCCACCTTGTAACCGTGTGCGTCGAGGACGCGGCTGATGATGGCCATGCCAAAGCTGGGGTGGTCCACGTAGGCGTCGCCGCAGATGTAGACAAAGTCGCACTGGTCCCAGCCGCGCGCATCCATGTCGGCGCGGCTGACGGGGAGGAACTTATCGCGGCCCGGGCGCCAGGGGCGTGAGGGCGCTGCAGAGGCGTGCGTGGGTCGCGAGCCCTGCGCCTTACCGCCGCGCTTTTGCTGCTGGCCCTGTTTGCCCTGCTGACTGCGCTGGTTGTTCTGAGCGTGCTGAGGCTTTTTTGCCACGATCCCTCCCGGTGTTTGTATGCTGCACGTAATTGTAACCAGTCTTTTTGGGACGGGGCTAAAAAGACTGGTGGAGTACACGAACTGGCGGATCGGCGTGTCGATGCGGGTGCCGTTTGTTTCCAGACTGTGTATCCCTGTGTCGAAGGGGTCGTCTCGCGCGCACGCCATGTTGTCAATGGGTTACAGTATGAACGGCGGCTATGTTTCCGCCAACGCACGAGAGAGTCGTCAACAAGGAGGATGCACGACGATGCAGCGTGCCAAACAGATATCGGAGTCTATTGAGCTGGGCATCATCTTGGCGCTCGCCGGTGGCTTTATGGACGTGTATTCGTACATTGGGCGCGACCATGTTTTCGCCAACGCGCAGACAGGCAACATCCTGCTCGTGGGCGTGAGCATCTCGGAGGGCAACTGGGCACTTGCGGAGCGCTACTTCTTCCCTGTGGTGTCGTTTGCCGTGGGTATTATGCTTGCCGATCTGGTACACGAGCGGTTTGGCAGCGTGATCCACTGGCGTCAGGTGACGGTGTTCTTTGAAGCCGTCATCTTACTGGGCGTGAGCTTTATCCCGGGCGGCAATTTCAACCTGCTCGCCAACTGCCTCACCTCGTTTGCCTGCGGCATGCAGGTCGAGAGCTTCCGCAAGATCCACGGTCACGGCATCGCTACGACCATGTGCATCGGCAATTTGCGCAACGCGCTGCAAAACGTGGACGATTACATCATCACCCACAGGCGCGGCTTTTTGGAAAACGGCCTGCTGTACTTTGGCGTGATCTTTACCTTTGTGTTTGGCGCCGTGTTGGGCAACTGGTGTATTGAGCGCATGGGCCTGCACGCCATCGTCGTGGCGAGCTTGCTGCTGTTTGTCGCGTTTGCCATCATGTTCATCGACCGCGAGCGCGACTTGCGCTTACGCTGGAAGGTTGCGGCCGAGGCTTGGAAAGAGGGCTGCCGAAAGTAACCGAATGCGGCAAAGGGGCTGTCCCTTTGCCGCAATATTTTTCATCATCTGTTGAAACGCTTTAACACTTTTGACGTTCTCACGCGTTTTCTGTTTCAAAAGCGTTAGGATGGGACTCATAGCGTGGGGCGTAATGGATGCCCCGCACACGATGGGAGGCTATCAATGGCTAATCGTTTCGTTCTCAATACCATCTCTTATCATGGTTCCGGCGCCATCAAGGAGATCCCCGGCGAGCTCCAGCGTCGCGGCTACAAGAAGATCTTCGTCTGCTCCGATCCCGATCTGGTCAAGTTTGGCGTTACCGCCAAGGTGACCGACGAGCTCGACGCCGCTGGCATCGCCTGGAGCCTCTACTCCGAGATCAAGCCCAACCCCACGATTCAGAACGTCAAGGAC
>CABSMX010000092.1 GCA_902478945.1 uncultured Collinsella sp. | reverse complement strand
GTGTAGATGCTGCGCCTCGCCCATCCCGACGACCCCGCCCGCATGCCCATCTCGGCGGCGCGGCGCAGCATCTACACCGCCATCTCCGCACTTCGCCATGCCGGATACGAAATTGAGTACAAACGCGGCGTGGGGTATCGGCTCTTGACCCGTCCGCTCACCGACGAAGAGATCATCCGGCTCCACGGCATGGTCATGCGCAACCGCTCTACGCCCATCGCCATTCGAAAAAGCATGGCACAGCACTTGGTCGCCATGGCGAGCGCCGATGTTCGCGGCTACCTCGATGCACCCGAGCCTGCTCCAAGCGCCGGTGGCAAATCCACCAAGGCCACGCGCACGCCCATCAAGCGCATCGACACCTGCGAGCTCGTCGAGCAGGCCATCGACCACGGAACCACGGTGAATTTTGATATTTCGAGCGTCACGGCACGTGGCAAAACCGAAGTAGCACGGATGACGCTCCGCCCCTTTGCCATTAAGCAACGAGACGGCATCTCGTATTTGCTGGGAACGGTCTATGACGCCCGAGGCGCCGATGACACGTTGCGTACCGTAGAGATCGGGCGCATGAGAAACGTCACCACACGTCTCCTTGACGGCAAGAAGCTCTTCGCCGCCCTCGACGAAGAGGACGCCTCCGCCGCATAAGAACCTCCGCCGTCCATTCGACTACCCGTACCGCCCATCCGGTTCTGTATTAAAAAACCCGCCAGGTTATTGTAAAAATGGACATCCGCGCTACTATAGTTCCACTTGCACTTTGTTTGAGTGCAGTGTTTCCAGCCATTTCTATACTGGGGGTAACGATATGAAGGACATCACCATCAGCCGCAGGAGCCTTCTGGTCTCTGCTGGCCTGCTCGCGCTCGCTCCGCTCGCCGGATGCGGCGGCAACTCTGGTTCCGGCTCTGCTGCCGCCGGTTCCGACTACACCATCGGCGTTCTGCAGCTCACCGAGCACTCCGCACTCGACGCCGCCAACGACGGCTTTGTCAAGGCTATCAAGAAAAGCGGTCTCAAGGTCAAGATCGATCAGAAGAACGCCCAGAACGACCAGTCCACGTGTAAGTCCATCGCCGACAAGTTCGTGGGCGACGGCGTCGACCTGATCTATGCCATCGCTACGCCCGCCGCGCAGGCCGCCGCTGGTGCCACGGCCGATATCCCCATCGTGGGTTGCGCCATCACCGACTACGCTGCCTCCGGCCTGGTCCAGGACAACGACAAGCCCGGCACCAACGTCACCGGTGCCTCCGACCTCACCCCGGTCGCCGAGCAGCTCGAGATGATGCAGAAGGTCCTGCCCGACGTAAAGAAGATCGGCTTGCTCTACTGCACCGCCGAGTCCAACTCCGACGTCCAGATCAAGGCCGCCAAGAAAGAGCTCGACAAGCTGGACCTGGAGTACACCGACTTTACCGTCTCGAGCTCCAACGAGATCCAGTCCGTCGTCGAATCTGCCGTGGGCAAGGTCGACGCGCTGTACTCCCCCACCGATAACACCATCGCCGCGGGCGCCTCGCAGGTGGGCCAGATCTGCAAGGAGAACAAGCTTCCCTACGTGACCGGCGAGGAGGGTATGTGCATGGCTGGCGGCCTGTTCACCCTCTCCATCAACTACGAGGATCTGGGCTACGCCGCGGGCGAGATGGCCGTCAAGATCCTGAAGGGCGAGGCCAAGCCCGAGGAAATGCCGATCAAGCACCTCTCGAGCAAGGACCTGGTCGTCGTCAAGAACGACGAGATGGCCGAGGCTCTGGGCATCGATCTTTCCGCTCTGGACGAGTAGCGCCATGCACGGTAGCGCGTCTGAGGCACGCACTCGCGCCGTTGCCGTGTTATTCAATATCTGAGCCACAGGGGCGAACGCCAAAGACCGGCGTTCGCCCTGCTTGTTACGGATGAGACAAAACATCCGGCCGCAGCTCTTTTATGCATTGTTACCGCTATCATGGTGATTCACGTGTCCACCCTATCCTAGGAGGTATGAAGCATGCTTATTGCATTGCAGGGCGCCGTTTCGCAGGGCGTCCTCTGGGGCATTATGGTGCTTGGCGTGTTTATCACGTTCCGCCTGCTCGACATCCCCGATATGACCTGCGACGGCAGCTTTGCCCTCGGCGGCTGCGTCTGCGCCGTACTCATCGTCAATAACAACGTCGACCCGCTGCTCGCCGTGCTGGCCGGCATGTGCGCCGGCGCCATCGCGGGCGCGGTCACGGGCATTTTGACCACGGTCTTTGAGATTCCCGCGATCCTCGCCGGAATCCTGACGCAGATCAGTCTGTGGTCCATCAACCTGCGCATCATGGGCAAATCCAATACGCCCATCCTTGCCAAAGGCACTATCTTCTCGTCTGTCAGCAACATGACGGGCCTGCCGCAGTCCACCGTCGCCATCATCCTGGGCATCTTGCTCGCTGTTGCTATCGTCGCCATCCTGTATTGGTTCTTTGGCACCGAGATCGGCTCGGCACTGCGCGCCACCGGCAACAACGAGTACATGATCCGCGCCCTGGGCGTCAACACCAACTCCACCAAGATGATCGCCCTCGTGCTCTCCAACGCCCTCATTGGCCTTTCGGGCGCGCTCATCTGCCAGAGCCAGAAGTACGCCGACATTGGCATGGGCACCGGTGCCATCGTTATCGGTCTTGCCGCCATTGTTATCGGCGAGGTGCTCGGCCGCCTGCTGCCCGGCGGTCTCACGCAGTTTAGCGTTCGCCTGGCCTCCGCCGTCTTTGGCTCCGTGGTCTACTTCCTCATCCGCGCCATCGTGCTGCAGCTGGGCATGGACGCCAACGACATGAAGCTGCTCTCCGCTGTGATCGTCGCCGTGGCCCTGTGCGTGCCAGTGGTTTGGGAGCGCTATAAGCTCCGCAGCTCCTACACGAAGGGGGATGAGGCAGATGCTTAAGCTCTCACACGTCAAGAAAACCTTTAACAAGGGCACCGTCACCGAGAAGCGCGCGCTCACCGGCGTCGACCTCACCCTTAACGACGGCGACTTTGTAACCGTGATCGGCGGCAACGGCGCCGGCAAGTCCACGCTGCTCAATATGATCGCCGGCGTTTATCCGCTCGATTCGGGTGTCATCGAGCTCGACGGCACCGACATCTCGCGTCTGAGCGAGTCGCAGCGCGCCAAGTACCTGGGTCGCGTGTTCCAGGACCCCATGCGCGGCACCGCAGCCGACATGCAGATTGCCGAGAACCTGGCCCTCGCCAAGCGCCGCGGCCAGCGTCGCGGTCTTTCGTGGGGCGTCACCAAGGCCGAGAAGGACGAGTACGTTGAGCTGCTCAAGCGTCTGGACCTCGGTCTGGACACGCGCCTCAACGCCAAGGTCGGTCTGCTTTCGGGTGGCCAGCGCCAGGCACTCACCCTGCTCATGGCCACGCTCACCAAGCCACGCCTGCTGCTGCTCGACGAGCACACCGCGGCGCTCGACCCCAAGACGGCCTCTAAGGTGCTCAATCTGACCGAGGAAATCGTCGACGAGCACCACCTGACCACGCTCATGGTCACGCATAACATGAACGACGCCATCCGTCTGGGCAATCGTCTGATCATGATGCACGAGGGCCACGTAATCTACGACGTGGCAGGCGACGAGAAGAAGTCGCTCACCGTTGCCGACCTGCTGCAGAAGTTCGAGGAGGTCTCGGGCGGCGAGCTCGCCAACGACCGCATGCTGCTGAGCTAACGACCTAGAAAACCACCACAAAGGGGACAGGCACCTTTGTGGTGGTTTTTGTTAAAGAGTAAGGAGACAGCCATGAAAAGACTCCCCCGCCTTGCGTTAGCTGCCGCGTTGTTTGCCGGCGCGCTCACAGGCATCCCAAGCCTCGCTTTCGCGGGGAACCTGCCCGTCGCTATTGACGGCGCCGTAACCGTCATGCACACCAACGACATCCACGGCAGCTACAAGTACAGCTACAACGCAAGCAAGGGCACGGGCACCATTGGCTTTGACGGGCTGGCGGTTCTCTATAGCGCTCAAAGCAACGCCCCCGACTTTCTGCTCGATGCAGGCGACACCTTCCACGGGCAGTCCTTTGCCACCATGAGCGAGGGCAAGAGCATCGCCGAACTCATGAATACCTTCTACGCAAACGGCTACGACGCAACCACACCGGGCAACCATGACTGGAGCTACGGCGCGGACAAGCTTCGCACGATGGCCGGCAATGGTGCCACCAGTACACCTTTCGCCATGCTCTGCGCGAATGCAACGTCCTCGAACGGCGTATGGAGCTCGAGCATCACCAAGACGCTCAATCGCACTTGGAAGGACGGCGAGGGCAGCCCCACGTTTAACTACAAGATTAAGGTCGGCGTCGTCGGAGCCATGGATGAGTCGCTGGGCTCCTCGCTACGCGCGGACCTGGTCGCGGGCACGTCGTTCTCGGGTGCGGCGGACGCCATCAATGCCGAGGCCAAGCGACTGCGCGAGGATGAGGGCTGCAACGTTATCGTCTGCATCGCGCACACGCTCAACGCCAAGACCTTTGCCGCAAAGCTCGTTGGGGTCGATACACTGGTCGCGGGCCACGAGCACATCAACTTAGACGAAAACGTGACGGGGGCCGACGGCAAGCCGGTCCGCGTCGTCGAGGCAGGCAGCGCCTTTGCCGAGGTTGGTCTGCTTTCCATTCCCTATGAGTACGACACCAGGGGTACCGAAACCACCAACGACGACATGGTGACGGTCTCCGCAGGCGACAGCGACGAGAAGCTCTACACCGCCAAGGACGTCGACGACCTTTTGGCAGACCCTAACAACCAGAACATCCTTGACGAGGTTCGCAACAACAAAATCAAGCCACTCGACGATGCCTTTGAAAGCGAATCGAACAAGGTGCTCGGCACATCCTCCACCAACTATTTCTACGGCGAGGACGCCGCGGGTACGCATGGCTGGGAGATGGTGCGCACCACCGATCTGCGTCCCAGCAAGGAAGGCGATACCACCAAGGCCCAGACCATCGGCCACGTGATTTGCGGCTCCTATCTTTCCCTGACGGGCGCGGACCCTGGCCTGACGAGCGCGGACCTTGCTATTGAGAACGCTGGCGGCATCCGCGGCGGCATCGCGGCGGGAAACGTGACCGCCGGCGACGTCATCGCCATCTCGCCCTACGGCAACACCTTGGAGACCTGGACCATGACCGGCGCGGACTTCCTCGCAGCGCTTGAGCACTCGTTGGAAATTAGCGACAAATGCAATGACAGCTACGAACTTCAGCAAGCCTACGTCGCAGCCGGCCACACCGAGCAGGAAGCCCAGGACATGTACAAGTGGCCCGACGACTCCGGCAGCGTTCTTTCCTTTGGCGGCATCAACGTAACAATCGACTGGACGCAGTCTGAAGGCAAGCGCATCGTGAGTGCCACGCTCACCAAAGACGGCAGCACGCTCGACCCCGCCAAGACCTATACCGTCGCCACCAACAACTACATCATCACCAACACGACCGACTTCCCCACCTTCGCAAACGCCAAGAAGCTCACCGAGTGGGGTACGTGCGAGGCAGCGCTGAGGGCACTGATCGGGCAGGACGACTGGGAGCACAAGGTGGCCTCGCTCGCGGGCACCATCAGCTTTAGCTCCGCTGAGAGCCCCGCACCCCATCCGACCCCAACGCCTGAGCCCTCACCCAAACCCGGCACGATGACCACGCAGATCACCACCAAGAAGACGGCCGGTAAGCTTGCCGCAACGGGAGACCGTACGCCGACCGTGGTCGGCGCATGCCTTATCGGCGGCATCGTCATCATCGTTCTCGGCATTATCTGGAAGCGCCGCCGCTAAGCTACACCGCCGGGCCTTGCAGCCCCGCCGTACAAACCTTATATCGAGCGCAAAAGCCCGTCCGAATGTGATCGGACGGGCTTTTGGTGGGTATCATGGTTGGACGATCATGAGGAGGTTTTCCCAACATGGAATTGTTTGAACCGATTCTTCATTTCTTTGAACAACGGTGGGTCCACAACATCATCTGGGCCGGCATCTTGGTAATAGGCACCGCCATCGCCACCAAGGTCGTATCCAAGACCCTGCGCCACCTGCTCAACCGCGACGACAACCCGCTTCCGGCATCGAGTATCTTCATCAACATTGCGCGCGCCGTCATCTGGATGATCGGCGGCAGCTTTATCCTCGACAACTGCTTTGGCATTAACGCAAACGCCCTCGTCGCCGCTCTTGGCGTCGGCGGCATCGCCATCTCGCTCGGCTTTCAGGACACGCTCTCAAACCTTATCGGCGGCATGCAGGTAACCTTTATGGGCATCATCAAGCCCGGCGACAATATCGAAGTCGGTGGCGTGTCGGGCGTGGTCCAGGACATCACCTGGCGTCATACGACCATCGAGGACGCCTGCGGGCAGACCATCATCGTCCCCAACTCAAATATCTCCAAGAACACGCTCGTGCATCTCATGCCCTTTGGGCGTGTGGCTGTGCCCGTTGCCGTAAAGGACACATCCAAGTGGGCCTCGCTCGACGCGCTGGCAGACGAGCTGACCAGCGCCACCAAGGCCGCCGTGCTTCCCATCTCGAGCTTTGACAAGGAGCCCTACGTGCTCTTTAGCGAGATCGGCGACTTTGGCATTAAGGGCAAGATCATCTTTATCGTCAGCGACGACAGCACCACTTTCACGGCGGCCGACGCCTGCATTCGCGCCATCGCCCCCATCATCGCCTAAACCACCACAAAGGGGACAGGCACCTTTGTGGTGGTTTTCATTCGTGATACCATGGTTCATATAGTTGTTTAAACGACTAAGGGAGCAAAACTATGGAAGAGGCCTATCGTCAAGCACGCAAGCGCGGCGAGCAAGGACGTCGACGCGCCATTAGTCAAAGCGAGCATCCGTATCTCACGGACCTCGATAGCTTGGTTGCCCAGCTCCCCTTAGGCCAGCGAGAGAATGTCGGCCTGAGAGACATTCCACTCGAAATGGTCGTCGGTACGGTTACCAAGGGCCGTCAGTCGGCCTTTTCATGCAACTTTATGCCCTTGCTGCCGTTTAGCACGGAGTTCGCCCGCAAGTGGTCCAACCTCTACGACATCCAGGTGACCGAGGGCTATCGCGATCCCGTCATCGTCACCGAGTTCATGCATCGGTTTTACGTCCAAGAGGGCAACAAGCGCGTCAGTGTCCTCAAATTCCTGGACGCCCCGACGGTTTCGGCCAAGGTCACCCGTCTCTACCCAGGCACATGGGATTCCGTCGAAAGCCGCCTGTACGGTGAGTTCTGCGCGTTTTGGCGCGTCTGCCCCCTATACGAGATCGAGTTCTCGCGCGAGGGAAGCTACGAGACGCTCGCCAAGATGCTCGGTCAGGATCTTATCGAAAAATGGCCGCAGAAAAAGGTCGACTACCTGCGCCACACCTTCCTGCTCCTGTCTCTT
>CABSMX010000091.1 GCA_902478945.1 uncultured Collinsella sp. | reverse complement strand
GAGACAGGGTGGCGTTTGAGGAAGTCTGCCTGCGAGCGGGCCGCATCGGCTCCTGCTGCCTCGGCGCGATCGCCCAGAGCCGCGATCGTACGCCCGTCTACGCAGCTGCTGCGCCCGGTACCGCGCTGGTCGGGCAGCACGACGCGGAAATGCTTGACGGCCTCCTCGATCCAGCCATCGCTTGTGGGCGACAGCGGACGCGGGCTTTCGCCGCCGGGGCCGCCCTGCAAAAAGAGGAGGAGCGGCAAGTCGTCGTTAATGCGGTCGGGCGCGCAAATCACGCGGTAGAAGAGCTTGATGCTCTCGGGCGCACCGGCGATGGGCGCCGGCATGGCGCCGCGGCGCATGGTGCTGCCGACGGCCAAAAGCATGGGCTCCAGGCCGCGCCAGTCGAGGGGGACGTCGATGCTGTGGTCCTCGACATAGAGACCGGGGACGTGGTACGAAGTGATGAGGGCCATGTGATGCTTCCATTCGTTGCGGTGTTTCGGGTTGACCAATTCTACCGCCGTCTGCGAGGATGCGTGCAAATCGGCTACCATGGTTGGCAAACATCTAAGAGAAGGGGCCGTCCATGTCGGTCGATATAGCCACGTACGTTCACGATCTTGCCGTTGAGGCCAAGGCTGCTTCGGGCGCGCTCGCCACGGCGAGCGATGCCCAGCGCCAGGAGGCCGTGCGTGCCATGGCCGCGGCGCTGCGCGACGGCGTTGATTCCATCGTTGCCGCCAATGAGCTCGATATGTCTGCCGCGCGCGATGGGGGCACTTCGGCAGGGCTTCTCGACCGTCTGCTCCTGACGCCCGAGCGCGTCGAGGGCATGGCCGCCGGCCTGGAGAAGCTCGCTGAGCTGCCCGATCCTGTCGGCCGCGTGCTTGACCATCGCGTGCTTGCGAGCGGCGTGGACCTGACCCGCGTGAGTGTGCCGCTAGGTCTGGTTGCCATGGTCTACGAGGCACGCCCCAACGTGACGGCCGATGCAGCGGGCATCTGCATCCGCACCGGTAACGCCTGCATCCTGCGCGGCGGTTCGCTGGCCTATCACTCGTGCGCCATGATTGCCGAACTGCTGGCCGATGCTCTGGAGGCGCAAGGCTTCCCGCGCGAGGCCGTCTCGATGATCGAGTCTACCGACCGCGCGGCCACCGGCGAGCTCATGAAGCTCCGCGGCATCGTCGACGTGCTTATTCCGCGTGGCGGTGCGGGCCTGATTCAGCGCTGCGTGCGCGAGTCGCTTGTACCGGTGATCGAGACGGGCACGGGTAACTGCCATATCTACGTGCATGAATCCGCCGACTTTGACAAGGCGCTCAACATTATCGTCAATGCCAAGACCCAGCGCGTGGGCGTGTGCAATGCCGCCGAGTCGCTGCTGGTCGACCGTGCCGTGGCCGACGCGTTTTTGCCCGCAGTCGTTGCCGTGCTGCACGACCACGGCGTGCTGATTCACGGCGACGAGGCCACGTGCGCCGCATGCGCCGACGCTGGGCTTGTCGAGGGCGACGACTATGTTGCCGCGACTGAGGAGGACTGGGGCCGTGAGTACCTGGCGCTCGAGATGAGCGTGAAGGTCGTGGCGAACGAGGACGAGGCCATCGCACACATCAACCGCTACGGCACCATGCACTCCGAGGCCATCGTTGCCGAGGACGAGGATGCCTGCGAGCGCTTCCTGGATGCGGTCGATGCCTCGGCAGTTTACGCCAACGCCAGCACGCGCTTCACTGACGGCGGCGAGTTTGGGCTGGGTGCCGAGATCGGCATCTCGACCCAAAAGCTCCATGCCCGCGGCCCCTTTGCCGCCGAGGCCCTCACCACCTACAAATACAAGCTCCGCGGCACCGGCCAGGTCCGCCCCTAAACGCCCGCGCAAAAAATCACCGCAAAGGGGCTTGGCCCCTTTGCGGTGATTTTGGTGCTAGGCCTGAAAGGTGTCGCGGTCGGGGGCGAAGGACTGCATGGCTGCGATGGTGCGGTCGAAGAGCTCGGGAAGCTCCCAGCCCAGCATCTCGGCGCCCTGCGAAATTACGTCGCGCGAGCAGCCGGCGGCAAAGCGCTTGTCCTTGAATTTCTTTTTGAGCGACTTGGTCGTAAAGTCCATGACGCTCTTGCTCGGGCGCATGATGACGGCGGCGCCAATCAGGCCGGTGAGCTCATCGCAGGCAAACAGGATCTTTTCCATCTGCAGCTCGGGCTTGGGCAGCGAAGAGTTGAAGTCGGACGTGTGTGTCTGGATGGCACGGATAAGCTCGGGAGACGCACCTTCGCCCTCAAGAATCTCGGCGGCATAGATGGTGTGGTTCATGGGGTCGTCCTCATGCTCCTCCCAATCCAGGTCGTGCAGCAGACCGACGATGCCCCAAAACTCCTCGTTCTCGGGGTCGAACTCGCGCGCAAAGTAGCGCATAGTGCCCTCGACCGTCTCGCCATGGGTGATGTGGAACGGGTCCTTGTTGTGCTCGTTGAGCAGTTCGAACGCGCGGTCGCGGGTGATTCCGGCGGTAAGCGGCTCTGCCATAAGGGACTCCTTGTGCTCGTGGGTATCGATAAGAATGAATACTACTAGAACAAGAAAACCACCACAAAGGTGCCTGTCCCCTTTGTGGTGGTTTTTGGTGCGGATGGGTTAGTTGAGGGCGGCTTGGGCTAGGCGGGCTTCGGCGTCCTCCTCGGTGACGCCCAGGGCCACGGCGAACTCCTCGATGGAGCGGCGCTTGGCTTCCTTGAGTACGCGCATGTAGTAGGAGCTGGGTTTTTTGTCTGCTTCCTCGGCCTGGCGAATACGGTGCATCATGGTTTTTGCCACGCGGACCGTCTCGGGCGCACCCAGCTTAAGCTGCTGCTTAAAGTGCGTCTCCTCGAGCGAGCTGTTGCGCTCGGTAAAGGTGTCGCACTCCAACTCGTTGTAGTGGCTCAGCAGGTGCTCGGCATCTTGCTGGGAGATGGCGGCATGCAGACGGTCGGCCTGCGCCACGGGGTACATGAGGATCGTCTGCGCATGTCCCTGCTTGGTCTCGAGCAACAACATGGGCTGCGGCGTGTCGTCCCTAAAACCGACGACGGTGCAGACTCCCTGACCCGGATGAATGACGTGTTGACCGATTGAGAACATGCTACCTCCAACTTATACGAATTTACGTATGTCTAGAATAACACGCTGACGTGCGCAAACCTTCACTTTATGCAGGAAAAGCACACAACTCTGATAGGTAAGAGTATTCGATAAATAAAACGGCTTATTCATGCGTTTATGCATTTCCAGAACGTGTATAAATTGCAGGCAAACCGCCAACTTTGTACCACCGCGCAAGAGCGGTAGTCATTTTTGTGCATATGCAATTTCGATTGGCTTTACCCTGCGACAGTGTGCGTCGCTTGTGATAGAGTGCTACAAACTCTGGCTTTTGCCCTACGAGTGACCAAGAGCTCGGGGGCTTTAACACAAGGAGGATCTATGCCCGAGAAGATTGAAGAGCTGGTACGCGCTGCGCTTGCTGCGGCCCAGGAGGCCGGCGACCTTTCCGCATTTGAACTTGACGATTGCGCCATCGAGCGACCGGCTGACACTTCTCATGGCGAGTGGACCTCCACCATGGCCCTGAAGTCCGCCAAGCTGGCTCACTGCGCTCCGCGCAAGATCGCCGAGGCCGTCGTTGCCCATATGCCCGAGGACCCCGCGATTGAGAAGGTCGAGATCGCAGGTCCTGGCTTCATCAACTTCTACCTCTCCGTCGCCGTCAAGAACGCCATCTTCGGCGAGGCCCGCGAGAAGGGCATGGACTTCGCTAAGTCCAACGTCGGCGGCGGCCTGAAGACCCAGGTCGAGTTCGTTTCCGCCAACCCCGTCGGCCCCATGCACATCGGCCACGGCCGCTGGGCCGCGCTGGGCGACTCCCTCTGCCGTGTTATGGACCACGCCGGTTACGACATCCAGCGTGAGTTCTACATCAACGACCACGGCTCGCAGATGAACACCTTCGGCAACTCCATCAGCACGCGCTATATGCAGCTCGCCGACATCATCGCCAAGCAGGGCGTGGACATCGATGAGGCTCACAAGCTGCTGATCGCCGACCGCGACGCCTTTGTCGCCGATGAGAACGACGAGCATCCCGAGACCCATCCGTACCAGGATAACTTTGCCGAGACGCTGGGCAAGGACTCCTACGGCGGCGACTACATCATCGACGAGGCCGCTGAGTTCTGGCGCACCGACGGCGACAAGTGGGTCGAGGCCGATCCGCAGGAGCGCATGGAGAGCTTCCGTGAGCGCGGTTACGTGAAGATGGTCGACAACATGCGCGACCTCTGCCACGCCGTCAACTGCGACTTCGATCGTTGGTTCTCCGAGCGCTCGCTGTATGTGAAGGACACCGAGGGCGAGACTGCCGGCACCTCCGCCGTCGACCGCGCTTTCGAGAAGCTCGACAAGATGGGCTACCTCTACACCAAGGACGGCGCCCTGTGGTTCCGCTCCACCGACCTGGGCGACGACAAGGACCGCGTCCTGATCAAGTCCGACGGCGAGTACACCTACTTCGCCTCCGACGTTGCCTATCACTGGGACAAGCTCCAGCGCGTCGACCACGTCATCGACATCTGGGGCGCCGACCACCACGGCTACATCGAGCGCGTCCGCTGCGTCTGCGACGCTCTCGGTTACCCCGGCAAGTTCGAGGTTCTGCTGGGCCAGCTCGTCAACCTGCTGCGCAACGGCAAGCCCGTCCGTATGTCCAAGCGCAAGGGCACCATGGTGACCCTGCAGGAGCTCGTCGACGAGGTCGGCTCTGACGCCGCCCGCTACACGCTCATCTCCAAGAGCTCCAACCAGATGGTCGACTTCGACATCGAGGCCGTTAAGAAGCGCGACAACTCCAACCCGGTGTACTACGTGCAGTACGCTCACGCCCGCGTGTGCTCCATCCTGCGTCGCGCCGCTGACGTTACGCCCGAGCAGGCTGACGAGATGGGCATGAAGGCCGTCGCCGCCAAGGCCATCGGTGAGAACGTCGATTACTCGCTGCTGACCGACCCGACCGAGCTCGCCCTGTCGCGCAAGCTCAACGAGCTCACCGACCTCATCGCCAGCTGCGCTCGCGACCGCGCTCCGTTCCGTCTGACGCACTTTGCCGAGGAGCTCGCCGGCGACTTCCACAGCTTCTATGCTGCCTGCCAGGTGCTGCCGAGCGAGGGCCGTCCCGTCGACCCCGAGCTCTCGCGCGCCCGTCTGGCCGCTTGCGACGCCGTCCGCGTGACGCTCGCCCTGGTGCTTACCCTCGTTGGCGTTTCCGCACCCGAGCAGATGTAATCTACGGGTCGTTTGACCGTGTAGGTTCGGCTTCGCTGAGCCCTATAAGCCCGATCTCCATGCGGAGGTCGGGCTTTTTGCGTGTGGCGGGGCTTTTTGTTGTGTTGGAAAATGCTACTAAATCGCAACTATACCGGTTTACTACGATGAATCGAGGGATTCCAATCACACTGGCTTTTCACCGAAAAGTGCAAGCCATCTAGCTGGGGTTTTATTTTTTCGGGTTTTGGCGTGGTCGTGGTTGAGCGATTCATCGTAGTAAACAGCCATAGTTTTGAAAATGACCCTAGGGGACGGAGGAAAACGGATCATTTTTGTCCCGTGGAGGAGCGGCGGGATACCTTCTGCCAAGAATCGGGGGCATCTACTACGTTTAAGTGCGTACCCCGAACCACGCCGAAAATCGCAATATTAAAACCGCAGGTAGCAGGTCTGCGACTTTCGAAAAAAAGTGAGTATGGTCAGGGGTGCGGGGGCAAACGTAGTAGATGGGCGCGATTCGTGGCGTGTCGATCTTGGGGCCGATGCCCTTGCCCCTTAGCTGTTCCGTTTTCTCGATGCTTGAGGCTTGACCTGCCTTCTTCTTATGAGTTGCGGTGGAATGGTTCCTGCTTGAGAGGTGTCGGCCGGGATTTGGGAACTATTTCACCGCAGCTTATGATGTGGCGATGGTGTGCGCCGGAACTTTGTAAAGAGTGTTCCTTTTGACTAGTCGTTTAAGAACGCCCCCGATGACTAAGTTGCAGGTGGCAGCGGTTGTGTTACACTAACTCTGCGTATTTGACGCAATCATCTCGATACAGATCAAAGATGCTCGTCGCTTTTTGGACGGAGCTAGACTGTTTAGCCGCCCTGAAGGTTTATGCAGGGAGCATGTGATCACAGGGCTTGAAAAGAAAGTTGAGCAAACACTGTGTCTGATCAACAACAAGAAAACGAAATAACGACGACGCAAACGGCTCCCGCTGCACCGGTTACGTCGGACCAGACCGTGCTGTCCGCGCCGGCGCAGGTCTCGGCTCCCGAGGCGCCTAAGGCCGCCGTGCCCACCACGCCCGTTGCTAGCGAGGAGGCTGCTCCCGCTAAGCCTAAGCGCACGCGTCGTGTGGCCAAGCCTGCTGCGGACGGCGAGGATGCCGAAAAGCCCAAGCGTCGTACGACGCGCACCACGCGCGCGAAGCGGCCCGTTGCCGCCGATGCTTCGGTCCCCATTTCCGATGAGGTCGCGCAGGCCCGTGCACTGGCGCAGATTAGCGAGGCCCAGGTTGTGCGTGCCCGCCGTCGCGCTGCCGAGCGCGAGGCCGCGGCATTGACTGAGCTCGCTGCGCCGGTCGCCTCCGAGGCTCCTGCGGTCGAACAGTCGGCCGAGAAGCCGGCACCGCGCACGCGTCGCCGTGCGGCAGCCAAGACGCAGCAGCCCGTCGAGCAGCTGACCCCTGAGGTCGCTGAAGCTCCGGCTCGTTCTGCGGCAGGGGAGGGCGCTTCCTCCGCCGAGCCCGTCGTGCACGCTGAGGCCAACGAGGTTCCCGTCGTTGATCCGGCTCTGCGCCCGCATCGTCGCGGCCGCAAGCCCAAGGCGTATGTTGAGGCCGAGAAAGCCGCTGCCGCAGCAGCTGCTGCTCAGAGCGCAGCGGTGACGGCCGAGCCCACGGCCACGGCCGATGCTCCGGTCCAGGACGCTCCGTCCACCGAGGCTCCCGCATCTGCCGATGCCGATTCCGCCGATGTCCGTCCCGGCCGCAGCCGTCGCACCGCGGCAAAGCGCTCGACGAAGGCGAAGGCCAAGGCCGACGCCGACGCCAAGCCCGTCGACGACAAGTCCTTCGAGGCAACCGCCGATGCTGCTTCCGAAACTGAGAACGCCGACCAGCCGGCAACTGAGAAGCCCAAGCGCACGCGTAAGAAGTCCGCAAGGGCCAAGGTTGCCGAGCGGCAGGGCGACGCCGATTCCAGTGCTCATGTCAACGCCGACGCCAAGGCAGAGGGCGAGGCCCCGTCCGGCACTGATGCGCCGGCAGCCGCGGCTGCCGAAGGCACCGAGGCCGAAGAGGGCGCCCGCCCCAACCGCCGTCAGCACAAGCGCAACGACGAGCGCAACGACCGCAAGGACGATCGCAACAACGACCTGTCTCTTATACACATCTCCGA
>CABSMX010000090.1 GCA_902478945.1 uncultured Collinsella sp. | reverse complement strand
CGCCGCGCCGCCGAGATGGGCATGCGGGCGGGGTCGTCGGGATGGGCGAGGCGCCGGATCAACTCATCGGAAAGCATAGCCTTGTCCTCGCCGGTGTTCTCGCTTAATAGTTGCAGGATGCGAACGGCGCGATAGGCTGCCATCGAGGCGGCGCCTCTCGTTGTGGTGTCGTAGGTTTCAACAGCGGCTTCGGTCATGGTGCCCACGTCCTTTCCGTTTTGGGTGGCGACGGTATGGAGCCTAGGACGCGGGGTTTTCCCAGGGGCGCAGGGCGCTCTGGGCGGTCGGTAGTCGTCGGCAAACGGCGGTTCGAGTTTTCAACAGCCCTGTTCAACTGACCAAAAACTTGCCAAAAGCTTGACGGATGCTGTTGAAAAAAGCGTCTCTCGACCGATGTCGAGAGACGCTTGTGCGATGAGCGTTGGCGTGTGGCGACGCGAGCTAACGTCCGACGATTAGAAGTCGGCGTTGCCCACGGTGCGCGGGTGCGGCAGGACGTCGCGGATGTTGCCCACGCCGGTGAGGTACATCACCAAGCGCTCGAAGCCCAGACCGTAGCCGGCGTGCTTGCAGGAACCGTAGCGGCGCAGGTCCAGATAGTACTTGTACTGCTCGGGATTCATACCCAGGTCCTTGATACGGGCCTCGAGCAGATCCAGGCGCTCCTCGCGCTGGGAGCCACCGATGATCTCGCCGATGCCCGGCACCAGGCAATCGGCGGCGGCGACGGTCTTGCCGTCGTCGTTCATGCGCATATAGAAGGCCTTGATCTCTGCCGGGTAGTCGGTTACAAAGGTCGGGCGCTTAAAGTGCTCCTCGGTCAGGAAGCGCTCGTGCTCGGTCTGCAGGTCGATGCCCCAGCTCACGGGGTAGTCAAACTTGTGGCCGGCGGCGACGGCCTGCTCCAGGATTTCGACGGCCTCGGTATAGGTGACGCGGGCAAAGTCGGAGTTGGCGACATGGTCCAGGCGCTCGATCAGGCCCTTGTCCACAAACTTGTTGAGCATGTTGAGCTCGTCGGGGCAGGTGGCCATGACGTCCTTGAGGACGTACTTGAGCATGGCCTCGGCGTTATCCATGTAGTCGTTCAGATCGGCAAAGGCCATCTCGGGCTCGATCATCCAAAACTCGGCGGCGTGGCGCGTGGTGTTGGAGTTTTCGGCGCGGAAGGTGGGGCCAAAGGTGTACACGTCGCCAAAGGCCATGGCAAAGTTCTCGGCGTTGAGCTGGCCGGACACGGTGAGGCTCGCGTGCTTGCCAAAGAAGTCCTGGCTCCAGTCGACCTCGCCGGACTCGGTGAGGGGCGGATTTTTGGGGTCGAGCGTGGTCACGCGGAACATCTCGCCGGCGCCCTCGCAGTCACTCGTGGTGATGATAGGGGTGTTGACGTAGACAAAGCCCTGCTCCTGGAAGAAGCGGTGGATGGCGGCAGCTGCGACAGAGCGGATGCGGAACACGGCGCGGAACAGGTTGGTGCGCGGGCGCAGGTGCTGCTGGGTGCGCAGGAACTCGACGGTTGCGCGCTTCTTCTGCAGCGGGTAATCCGGGGCGCTGACGCCCTCGACCTCGATGGAGGTGGCAGAAAGCTCGAAAGGCTGGGGCGCATCGGGGGTCAGCTTGACGATGCCGGTGCAGATGAGGGCAGCCGAGACGTTTTGATGGGCGATCTCGTCGTAGTTGTCGAGCGCCTCGCGGTTCATGACGACCTGCAGGTCACGGAAGCAGCTGCCGTCGTTGAGCGTAACAAAGCCAAAGTTCTTCATGTCGCGGACGGACTTGACCCAGCCGGCGACGGTGACGGTCTGGCCGCCGAGCGACTCGGCGTCGGCGTAGAGCTGCGCGATTTTGGTGCGGTTCACGTATCCTCCCATAACGGTTGAATGATAGTTATCCATACAGTTCGATATTCTAGCAGCTCGGCTCATTTGGGCTATACAGATAAGGCATTGGCGGGATGGTTTTTCAAACGAAAAGCGCCCGCGGCCAAATGGTCGCGGGCGCTTGACGAGGTGCCTTTTGGCTGTGTGGCACGGGGCCTGACTACTTGGTCTTGGCAACCAGCAGCGGGTCGCCAAGCTTGACGAGCGGGTTGCCGCCGATAAGCGTTCCAGACTCGCCGACATGGTCGATGCTCTTAAGACGATCGAGCTCGGAGACGATGACGGTCACGATGTCCTCGTGGCCAGCGGCCTTAATGGCCTCGCGGTCGAAGCTGATGAGCGGCTGGCCTGCCTTGACCACATCGCCCATCTCGACAAAGCGGGCAAAACCCTTGCCGTTCATTTCCACGGTGCCCAGGCCAACATGGATGAATACGCGAAGACCGTCCTCGGTGATCATGCCAATGGAGTGGTTGGTGACGGTGGTAGCGCCGATGCGGCCGTTGGCGGGCGCATAGATAGTGCCGGTAATGGGCTCGATGCCATAGCCCTGGCCAAGCATGCCCGAGGCGATCGTCTCGTCGGGGACCTCGTTCAGGTTGACGAGCACGCCGTTGACGGGGGCATAGATGACGCCTTCGCGGGTGGCGAAGCTTGCTGCGGGCGGAACGGACGCCTCGCCCGTCGAGGTGAAGGTGGACTTAAGCGAATCGAGCAGACCCATAGTTGCCTCCAACTTAAATAGGCGCATATCGCGCGTTTGGTTTGCCGGAAACGTTTCATATGCGTTTCGCGGCTTGGTCAACGTCCCCTATTCTACGCTGCTCAGCGATGGTCCTGAGCTGGGATTATGTGATATATCAGTTGATGGGAAGCTTGTTGCTGAAGTGTTTCTGTGCCACGGGCTCAAGTGGGGTACGCTTGAAGACGAAAAACAAGGGCGCATAATTTGCGCGAAGGGAGCACATATGATTGTCGAGAACCACGCGCTGTGGGGCGAGGAGCCGACCGAGGAATATCCAGCGACGTTTATGTATTTGGGTGCCGAGCCGCTGCCCGATAAACCGAATGGCCGCCGCCCTGCCGTGATTATCTGCGGCGGAGGTGCGTTTACGCATATCGCCCCGCATGAACAGGATCCCGTGGCGTTTGCGTTTTTGGATCACGGTTACCAGGCCTTTGTGCTCAACTATGTGACGAGTGGCACGGGTGACGTGAGCTTTCCGCACCCCCAGGCAGATCTTGCCAAGATGGTCGCCACGGTTCGTGCGAATGCCGACGAGTGGCATGTCGATCCCAAGCGCGTGTGCGTTGTGGGCTTTTCTGCGG
The DNA here is from genome assembly GCA_902478945.1 of uncultured Collinsella sp. Lineage (GTDB taxonomy): Bacteria > Actinomycetota > Coriobacteriia > Coriobacteriales > Coriobacteriaceae > Collinsella. The sequence continues at coordinate 4,322 of CABSMX010000090.1, read as the reverse complement.
GCGGTATGATCTGCGCCTCGCTGGCGACACAGTGGAAGACCGGTCCCTTCGCGGGCCTGGCAGGGGCGCGTCCGGACGACATTCGTCCCGATGCCGTGGTGCTGGGCTATCCGCTGCTCGACTTTGCCTATGTGCGCGACATGCAGACGCGCGATCCGCGCATTGACTTACGTGTGCCCAAGACGGGCGGCAAGACGGGGCGCGATCTGCTCAACGACTACCTGTCGATGGTGACGGGTGGCGAGGCAACTGACGAGCACCTGGCCGATATCTGCCCCTCCACACATGTTTCGCGCCAGATGCCGCCGACCTTTGTGTGGGGCGTGTCCGATGACAAGACGGCGCCGATCGCGCAGGTCTATCCGTTTGCGCAGCGCATGGCCGAGGAGGGCGTCGCATGCGAGATGCACGTCTTTGACCAGGGCGGCCACGGCCTTTCGCTCGGCAACGCCAACACCGCGGTCGACAACGAGGACAAGCAGGTGGCAGTCCGTCCCTGGATCCGCCTAGCCTTCCGCTTCCTGGAGCGCCACGGGTTTTAGTTGCGGCGTTTTACCACACGCCGCAACCACTTGACGCTGCGAGCCCGCCAGGGCGGCAATCTGCCTTTCAACTTCGGCGGCATGACCAGAAGGTCAATGCCGCCTCGTTTCAAGGCACCTTGCTCGCTCTGACGGGCTTTCGCTGTCGTTGTCAAAAGAATGATCCCTTGGGGACGGAGGAAAACGGATCAGTTTGGGCGGTGCTGGCGCCAAGGTTTAAGACCGACGTTGTCCCTTGTTGCTTCCCTACCAGACGGTGAACTGGGCGTTTTCTGTGTTCCAATGGACATCGCGAACGTAGTCGCGCACGCCCGTCGCATCTCGTGCTTCGAACAACTCAAGAATATGGGCATGTTCGTTGTTGGCTTTGTTGAGCAGTTTGCACGCCGTCTCCTGGTCGACAGTCTCGTAATCGCGCTTGATAAAGCAGCGCTCGAGCTGCGAGATCATATCGCGCAGACGGTCGTTGCCGCAGCGGTTGAAGTACGTCAGATGAAAGTCTCGCTGAATGTCGTCGTACTTTCGGATGAGACCGCCTTGGATCGCGAGGTCCATAGAGCCGACGAGAAATTTCAGCTGCGTAATGTCATCGTCGGTTAGGTTCGGACAGGAGAGATATGCGGCCTGCCCGTCGAGCGGTCCCATAATCTCAAAGACTTCAACGGCGTTTTGCTGATCGAACCCACGGACGCGGAATCCGCGGCGGGGGAGATTGTCCAGGTAGCCATCGCTTGCCAGCTGGATGAGCGCTTCGCGGACCGGCGTGCGCGACACGCCCATGGCATCGCAGATCGTCTGCTCGCTCAGCCGGTCGCCGGCGGACAACTCGCCGGCGTCAATACGGCTCGAAATATAGTCGTATACGTGGTCCTTCAGGGGTCTTCTGAGCGTTTCCATGAGCTTATGTTCCTTAACTGTATATTTCTAAAATTAAATACGTTTCGCTTGAATAGCTCAATTGAATTATAGAACGACCAGCTAAATCGTGCTACTTTGCGCCGATACGTAAGAATACGCTTACCGATGAATATCTACCGTTCAGTATTGTATACAATATACAAAACAGGAAAACCGCACTAAGATAAAGCCATCGAAAGGAAGGCGGGCGCGAAGAAGTCCCGCTCTCTGCTAAGAGATCCAAGGAGGATCATCATGACCAAGTTCAGCCACGTCATCATCCGCCGCCCCGGCAAGTCCCTGAGCAATGGCATCACGAGTGCCCCCGAGCTTGGCCAGCCCATCTACGAGCGCGCCATCGAGGAGCACTACGATTACGAGCATGCGCTCGAGCAGTGCGGCGTGGATGTCTCGGTGCTGCCGGCACTCGAGCAGTATCCTGACAGCTGCTTCGTCGAAGATCCGGCCGTTATCACTCGCTGCGGCGCCATCATTACCAACCCCGGCGCCGATAGCCGCAACGGCGAGAAGGACGAGATCGAGCCGGCCGTCCGTCGCTTCTTTGACGACGAGCATGTCAAGCACATCGTTTCTCCGGGCACGCTCGACGGCGGCGACGTCATGATGGTCGGCGACCATTTCTACGTCGGTCGCTCCGCTCGCACCAACGAAGAGGGCATCCGCCAGTTCTGCGAGATTCTCGAGGGCTGGGGCCTCGAGGGTTCCGAGGTTCCGCTGGAGGAGGTCCTGCACCTCAAGACGGGCGTCAACTACATCGAGGACAACAACATGCTCGTCTCCGGTGAGTTTATCGATAAACCCGACTTTGCCCAGTACAACAAGATCGTCGTGCCCGAGGACGAGGCTTACGGCGCCAACTGCATCTGGGTCAACGGTACGGTCATCGTCGCCGAGGGCTATCCGACCGTGCTCAAGGCCGTGCAGGATCTGGGCTACAAGACGCTCGTCGTCGATACCTCCGAGTATCGCAAGGTCGACGGCGGCCTTTCTTGCCTGTCGCTGCGCTTCTAACGCGATAGCTGTAACAGTCTGATGATCGCTTGACCGATGGCCCGGCACCCGATTCGGGACGTCCGGGCCATCTTTCGTCCGATCACATGATGAAGGGGGTGCACATACAATGGCCTCTAAAGCTCAAAACGACGAGATTATCGACCCTAATGGCCTCGATCTCTTTCGTCTGACCATGATGGTCATTACCGCCAGTATTTGTGGCGGCATCTTCTCGCTTGCCGGCGATATGGCAGCGGGCGGGGCAAATACCGGTGCAGTTATCGTCTCGTGGGGAATTTGCTTTATTGGCGTCTTTGCGCTGATGATGGTGTTCAACGGTTTGTCTCAGGCCCGTCCCGACCTGACCGGCGGCATCTATGCATACGCTGCGGCCGGTTTTGGCGATTACATTGGATTCAACTCCGCCTGGGGCTACTGGATCAGCGCATGTCTTTCCAACGTGAGCTTTGCGCTCTTGCTGTTTAGCGCGCTGGGCTATTTCTTCCCTGCGTTTGGCGCGGGCAACAACTTGCTTTCCATCGTCTGCGCCAGTGTGTTTTTGTGGTTCCTTACCGCCCTTGTGCTTCGTGGCGTTAAGGAGGCTGCGGGCATTAACACGATCGTTACGTTGGCGAAGCTGGTGCCGCTGGGACTCTTTGTGCTGAGCATCGTGCTCCTGGGCAAGTTCAACGTCGATATCTTTATGGACAACTTCTGGGGAGAGCCGGCTGGTCCTGGCTTTGGCGAGCAGGTTGTCTCGACCATGATCGCCCTTGTCTGGGTCTTCACGGGCATCGAGGGCGCTGTCGTTATCTCGGGCCGTGCAAAGTACGTGCGTGACGTCGGCCGCTCGACGGCACTTGGATTCGCGGCTGTGTTCACGCTGTATCTGATCATCTCGATGCTGTCACTCGGCATTATGCCGCGCGAGGAGATGGCACAGCTCGCAACGCCCTCCATGGCGGGAATTCTCGAGTGCGCAATCGGTCCTGTTGGCGCTGCCATCGTAAACCTTGGCGTTATTCTCTCGCTGGTCGGCGCGATGCTGGGCTACGTCATCATTGCATCCGAGACGCCGTTCGAGGCAGCGCGCCAGGGGTCCTTCCCTCTGGCGTTTGCCAAGACGAACAAACACGATGCCCCGGTGGTAACGGTTCTCGTGAGCTCCGGCATCACGCAACTCTTCTTGATCGTGTCGTATGTGGCGGCGAGCACCTACCAGTTCTTCTACAGCTGCGCAGTCAATACGATCCTAGTTCCGTACGTGTGCTCGGCAGCCTATTACATGGTGATCGGCTGGAAGAACGAGCATCTGGACGGGCCGCATGCGCCAAGCGTCGGCAAGGCGCGCTTCTTCGGTACGCTCGGCTTCATCTACACATTGTTCCTGGTGTGGTCGACGGGTCTTCAGGGCGTTATGATCACGACGATCCTTTTTGCTCCGGCCATTCCCGTCTATATGCTGGGCGAGCGAGGTCGCGGTAAGCCGGTGCTTCCGCACCTGCACGACAAGCTGATCGCAGCGGTGGTCATTGTCGTGGCAATCATTTCGCTGTATCTGCACTTTGCCGGCATTGCGCCGATTGTCTAAGGCTATGGCGAGTTTCATTGCTAGGTAAGCCGGCGGGCATCGCGTATCGGTGCTACTTGGCATTCCATAGCTGATGTGGGTCTCTATAACGTGCCTATGTGAGCGCCCACCAAGCCCGCGCAGGTGACATTTGTTGCCAGCGCGGGCCTTTGCTGTTGCGGCGAAATGCTGCCGGCAGCTGGGGACGTTCCTGTTGTGCCGGCGCCTTGGGACACTCCTTGGTTGTTTTGCATGCGACGAAGGGAATGGATCATTTCTGTCTCTTATACACATCTGAC
>CABSMX010000089.1 GCA_902478945.1 uncultured Collinsella sp. | reverse complement strand
GGTCCAAACGAACGTCAGGATGGCGCTTTGGTGCCCCTGAGCAGGAAACATGCCAAAGAAGGAATCGTGCTGGATCCTGCTGTCCTCGTCGATATAGGCGTGAACGTTATACACCACGCGGTCGATCTTGTCGTTGAGCAGGGCATTGGTTGCGAGCGCCGCCGCCTGAATCTGACCGTTGGACAGCAGCTCGAGTTCATTGGCAGAAGACGTGTCCAGCACCGTCACCTCAACCGTGCCCGAGCGCTCATCTGCCTCGTCGACGGTAAAATCGAGCGGGAACTGCGTAAAGCCATTGCCCCATTCAAGTCCACCCTTGAGCGCGGTCGAAACGGTATCCACCGAAACACTTTCGGAAAGGTTCGCGGTATTCAGACGTCGCATCACGCCGTAGCCAATCTGCATGCCAACAATCAGCACCAAAATGCCGATAACCACGGCCATGGCGGTCTTCGTAATGGTATGGCTCACCTGCGAGCCCGAAGGGTCGTCCTCGGACAGCGGGTCGATATGTTTTGCCTGGCTCGCGCGATCCTCGCTGCGCAGCCGCGCCAGCGTCGCCTTGTCGCCGCGCTTGACGGCGGCCTCTTTCTCGCGCATGCGCTCGGTGCGCTTTTTGGCGAGCGTAGGATCCAAGACGCCGGATGCATCGATTTCGGAGAATAACTCCGTCACTTCTTCCGGAGTCAAAGGGTTCTTATCAGCCATGATCTTCCTGTCATATCAATCAGTCGAGCTCGTGCGCACGCGCACCTTCGAACTGCATTCGATAGTAACGGGCATAGGTGCCGCCACGGGCGAGAAGCTCCTCGTGCGTGCCACGTTCCACAACGCGACCATGCTCAACGGTCGCAATCTCGTCAGCATGCTTAATAGTCGAGAGACGGTGGGCGATGATGATCGTGGTACGGCCGCGTGCCAGCTCTTCGAGCGACTCCTGCACCGCTTCCTCGCTCTCGTTATCCAGGGCACTCGTCGCCTCATCCAAAATAAGGATCTTGGGATTCTTGAGAAAAACGCGCGCGATGGCGACGCGCTGCTTTTGACCACCCGAAAGACGGCTGCCGCGCTCGCCCACCACGGTGTCGTAGCCCTGCGGAAGCGACTCGATAAAGGTATCAATATTGGCGCGGCGGGCCGCTTCGGCGATCTCTTCTGCCGTGGCGCCCGGCTTGCCGTAGGCGATGTTCTCGCCGATCGTTCCATCAAACAGGTACACATCTTGCTGCACCAGGCCGATGGCATGGCGCAGACTATGCTGCGTCACGTCGCGCACATCCTGGCCGTCGATGCTAATGGAGCCGGCGGCAACGTCGTAAAAGCGCGGCAACAGCGAACAAGTCGTCGATTTGCCGCCGCCCGAGGGACCAACCAAAGCGATGGTCTGACCGGGCTTGATGGACAGGTCCATGTGGTCGATAACAGGGCGTCCGTCGGCGCCGCGCTCGCCCAATTCAACATCCTCGTAGCTAAAGCACACGTCGCGGTACTCCACAGCACCAGCCGTCACCTGCAGATCCGCAGCACCCGGCCTATCCTGAATATCGGGGACAGTCGAGAGCACCTCATCCATGCGCTTAAAGCCGGCGATGGCTTTCTGATACGTCTCGGCCGAATTAACGAGCGTCTCGAGCGGCGTGCAGAACAGCGAAATGTAGAGCGCGAAGGTTGCCATATCGACCGCTTGCAGCTGACCCTGGGCAACGAGCCAACCGCCGAGGAGCACCACGATCACATAGAGCACGCCCGAGAGCAGGCCATACGTCGCGGTATAGACGCCCATGGCGTGATACATGTTCTCCTTGGACGAAAGGTAGCGATTGTTCGAGGCACGAAACTTAGAACGCTCGGTCTGCTCATTGGCAAAGCTCTTGACCACACGCATGCCCGCCAGCGAATCCTGCAGTTGCGCGTTGATGCCGCTAATCTTTTTGCGGTTATCGCTAAAGACCTCGCGCATACGCATATTCTGCCAAAACATAATGACCGCGAACACCACCGTCACCACAGCCATGGCGAGTGCGAGCACCGGCGCGATGGTAAACAGAATCACAAACGAGCCGATAATCTCGATGCCGCAAATAATGATCCATTCGGGCACGTGGTGCGCCGCCTCGCAGATATCGAACAGGTCATTGACCACGCGGCTCATCATGTCGCCCGAGCTGTTGCGATCGAAGTATGCAAAGCTAAACCGTTCGTACTGATCGAACAGGTCCTCACGCATCTTGGACTCCATGCGCGCGCCCATCACGTGGCCCCAATAGCTCACAAAGTAGCGGCAGGCGCAGCGGATGGCATACATCAGCACCAGCCCCACCGCAATCATACCGAGTGCCCGCATAATGGCAGCCTGACCCTGGGTAAACAACCCTCCGGTCAGATTGCGCAGGATAATGGGAAACGCCAGGTCAATGGCGGCAAGTACCAGGGCGCAAACAGTATCAGCAACAAAAAGCCCCATCTGGAGCTTGTAATAAGACAAAAACCTTCTAAACATGCAGTCCTCGGGGGTAAATAAATAGCGTGAGAAATCCAGCTGAACCGGTCAGGCTGAAAACAAAGCGTTTCAACAAGCATAACGCCAATGATCTGGCAGCGTCAGCGAAAACGTCCCTAAGCGAGCAAGGTGCCTTGAAAGAGGAGCGACGCGTACTTCGGTACGCGAGCGACGATTGAAAGGCAGATTGCCGCTTAGGGGCGTTTGCAGCGTCGACTCGTTACGCGGTTTGGTAAAACCGCGTAACCTAGAGCTCTGACCCGCCTAGTCGGTGCGCAATGCTGTCGCAGGCAAGCGCGCCCACGACGGTCTTGGCGTCTTCGATCTTGCCGTCGAGTACGGCGTCGATCAGCTCGTGCAGCGGCACCAGGTCGACGTTGACAAACTCGTCATCGTCGGGGTCGGGTGCATCAAACTCGAGCTTGGTAGCCAAGTAGATGTGGATGATCTCGTCGCAAAAACCGCAGGTCGTGACAATCGACGTCAAAAAGCGAATACGGCCGGCCTTAAAGCCCGTCTCCTCATGCAGCTCGCGCTTGGCGCAATCGAGCGGGTCCTCGCCCGGATCGAGCTTGCCGGCGGGAATCTCGACCGTCACGCGGTCGATGGCGGTGCGATACTGACGTACCAGCACGATCTTGCCGCTCTCGGTCAGTGCCACAACGGCCGCCGCACCCGGATGGCGAACGATATCGCGGGCGCTGCGGTGACCGTTGGGCAGCTCAACCTCAAGACGGTGGACGTCGAGGATCTTGCCCTTCCAGGCGCACTCCTCCGAAAGAATCTTCTCGTGCAGCAGGGCGTCATGCGGGTCTTCGTCCCCCAGCACCAGCGCCGGCTCGTCAGCGACCTCACCACCAGGCTCGCCCTCGGCGTGCCCATACATGCGGCCGTCCTCTTCGACGATCTGCGCGTCCACGAGCTCTTCGTTCTTCTCGTCCATCCGTCTCATTCCTCTCGGATTTTAGGCATCCCAGGCATCGCGGCCGCGCAGTGCGCGCAGGCCAATGTCGTGACGCAGGGTCTTGCCCTCAAAGTTGATCTTCTCGCAGGCCTCGTAGGCAAGGTCGCGAGCGTTCTCGAACGTATCGCCCAGTGCGGTCACGGCGAGTACACGACCGCCGTTGGTCACGAGCTTGCCGTCCACCACAGCGGTGCCGGCGTGGTACACCGTCACATTCTCCATGGCCTCGGCATCCTCGATGCCGGTAATGACCTTGCCTTTTTCGTAGCTGCCGGGATAGCCCGCGCTCGTCAGAACAACGGCAACGGCCCACTCGTCACGCCAATCGAGTTCAACCTGATCGAGCTCGCAGTTGGCGCAGGCAAGCATGACCTCGACCAGGTCGTTCTTAAGGCGCGGGAGCACGACCTGCGTCTCGGGATCGCCAAAGCGGGCGTTGAACTCCAGTACCTTGGGGCCGGCGGGGGTAAGCATAAAGCCGCCGTACAGGCAGCCGCGGTAGTCGATGCCCTCGGCAGCAAGCTCGGCCACGGTCTGCTCCATGACCTTCACCATGGTGGCGTGCTCCTCGTCGGTCACGATAGGCACCGGGCTATAGACGCCCATGCCGCCGGTGTTGGGGCCCTTGTCGCCCTCGAGCGCACGCTTGTGGTCCTGCGAGGTGGCCATGGGACGCACGGTCTTGCCGTCGGTAAAGGCCAGCAGCGAGCACTCGGGGCCGGTCAGCATCTCCTCGATAACCACCGTGTTACCGGCATCGCCAAAGGTGCCGCCAAAGCACTCACGCACGGCCTCCTCGGCCTGCGAAAGCTCGGTTGCCACGATAACGCCCTTGCCCGCGGCAAGGCCGTCGGCCTTGACGACCAGCGGAGCGCCCTGCTCGCGCACATAGGCAAGAGCCGAAGCCTCGTCGGTAAATGAGCCATAGGCTGCCGTCGGGATACCGGCGCGCTCCATGAGCTGCTTGGAGAACAGCTTAGAGCCCTCCATCTGGGCGCCCTCGGCACCCGGGCCAAAGCACGGGATGCCCGCCGCGCGGACGGCGTCTGCAACGCCCGCCACGAGCGGAGCCTCGGGGCCAATCACCACGAGTCCGCATCCATGGCTCTGGGCAAACGCCGCCACGGCCGCAGGATCGCAATCGTCGAGAACCACATTCTCGCCGCAGCTCGCGGTGCCGCCGTTACCCGGCGCGATGTAGAGCTTGCCGGCGCGCGGTGATGCTGCGAGCTTGGCTGCCAGAGCATGCTCGCGGCCGCCGCTGCCCAACAACAGGATGTCGATGGTTTGAGTGTCCGCCTTCAAGGGTGCCTCCTCTATGGATTACCGGCCCGCTCCGCGCGGGCCCATTACAAGCAAATATACCCCTCGGCCGCCCATCTGGGCTGCAAAGGGGTATATCGCAATAACCAAATAACGCCGATTACTTCCAGAATCGGTTGATGATCTGCTCGCGACCGGCGCCGACGCCGATGAACGTCACGCGGGTGTGTGCCAGATCCTCGATAAATGCCACGTAGTCCTGAGCCTCCTGCGGCAGCTCATCAAAGCTGCGGCAGCCGGTGATGTCGCACTTCCAGCCAGGGAGCTCCTCGTAGATGGGCTTGGCATGCTCAAAACGCACCTGGTGCTCGGGCACGCTCGTGTAGCGCTCGCCGTCGACGTCATAGGCAACGCACACCTTAATGGTGTCGAAGGCCGAAAGCACGTCGAGCTTGGTCACGGCGATGTCGGTGAGGCCGTTGACGCGTGAGGCATAGTTGGCGATAGGGCCGTCAAACCAGCCGCAGCGACGACGGCGACCGGTGGTCACGCCGTACTCGTAGCCCTCCTCGGTCAGCGTGTGGCCGGCCTCGGACTCATAGGAAAGCTCGGTGGGCATGGGGCCCGAACCGACGCGGGTGATATAGGCCTTCATGACGCCCAGCACGCGGTCGACGTTCTTCATGCCGACGCCGGAACCGGTAATGGCGCCGCCGGCGGTGCAGTTAGAAGACGTCACGTACGGATAGGTGCCGTGATCGATGTCGAGCAGCGTCGCCTGGGCGCCCTCAAACAGCAAATCCTTGCCCTCATCGATCATGTTGTTGAGCAGCAGGCTCGTCTCGGTGATGTAGGGGCGCAGGCGCTCGGCCATGGGCAGGTACTCATCGCAAATCTGATCCACGGTGTAGGTGGGCAGGTTGTAGATGAGCTCTAGCTCGGGGTTCACGCGGGCAAGAGCGGTCTCCAGCTTATCGCGGAACAGCGCCTCATCCAGCATGTCCTGCATACGCAGGCCAATACGGGCCATCTTGTCCTGGTAGCACGGACCGATGCCGCGCTTGGTGGTACCGATGTTCTTCTTGCCGAGCTTCTGCTCAAAGGCGCCATCCAGATCGATGTGGTACGGCATGATGATGTGCGCGTTGCCGCTGATCTTGAGATTCTTGGTGGTGATGCCGTCGGCCTCGAACATGTCGATCTCCTCAAGGACGACCTTGGGGTTGACGACGCAGCCGTTACCGATCACCGACACGTGGTCGGAATACATGATGCCGGAGGGCACCTGGTGCAGGCCGTACTTCTTGCCGTTGACGACGATGGTGTGGCCGGCGTTGTTGCCGCCCGAATAGCGCACGACGGCATCAAAGTCGCCGGCGACCAGGTCGCAGATCTTACCCTTGCCCTCATCGCCCCACTGGGCACCGACCAAAACGGTTGACGGCATGTTTACTCCTCACATTCATGGACTGTCCGCACACCGCAAGTGCGCAGAAGCACAAAACATTCCCAGTATACCCGTGCAACGGGCGCCTGTCCTACTCCTCGGTATGCGCCCCATCAAGCTCATAGAACTTGGTGGATGCCGGCAGGAACATCAGGTCGACGTCGCCAATCGGGCCCGAACGGTTCTTGGCCACGACGATACGCGTAACGCCCTCGTCGGGTCGGTCGTCGCGCGAGGCCTCGGCCTCGTCGGCGGATCGGTCCAAGAACATGACGATATCGGCGTCCTGCTCGATGGAGCCCGATTCACGCAGGTCGGACAGCTGCGGGCGCTTGCCGGTACGGGACTCGACCTGACGCGACAGCTGCGACAGCGCGATCAACGGAATCTTGAGCTCCTTGGCCATAATCTTCAGACCACGCGACATCTCGGAGACCTCGACGGTGCGGCTCTCGGAACGACGTCCAGGCGGGGGACTCACCAGCTGCAAATAGTCCAGGATGATGATGGCCTTCTCCTTGTTATGGAGCATGCGGCGGCTCTTGGCGCGAATCTCGGTCACCGTGGTGCCGGGCGTATCGTCAATCAGAATATCGAGCTTGGACAGCGTCTGCGTGGCCTCATTGATGTTGGCCCACTGCTCGGGACTAATGCGGCCCGTACGGAAGTCGCTGATCGAGATCATGGCATAGGCGCAAATCAGACGCTGGGCAATTTCCTTGCCCGACATCTCCAGTGAGAAGAAACCGACGGTATAGCCCGCGGCGGCGGCGTTGAGCGCCAAGTTCAGGGCGAACGACGTCTTACCCACGGCGGGGCGGGCGCCGATAATGATGAGCTGGCCCTCGCGGAAGCCCATGAGCATACGGTCGAGCGACGGGAAACCCGTGGGCACACCTGCAGCCTGACCACCGGCCTTGCACACTTCCTCGGCCTCGTTATAGGCCTCGACCATAAACTCGGTCAGCGTCTTGTAGCTCGACTTAACCTCACGCGCCGTGACCTTGAGCAGCTTGCTCTCGGCCAGCTCCACGACCTCTTTGGTGTCGGTGGGGGCGTTGTAGGCCAGCGCGTTGATCTCGTTGGTGGCGCCAATCAGCTCGCGCAGCATCGAGTCGCGACGAACGATGGCGGCATGGTGCTGCCAATTGACGAGCGACAGGGTCTGACCCATCAGCTCCAAAATGTATGCCTCGCCGCCCACGGCATCGAGCTTGTTGATACTTCGCAGGTAATCGATCAGCGAGATGGAGTCGATGGGGATGCGGCTGTTGTACATATCGACCATCGCGGTATAGATGGTCTTATGAATGGGCCGGTAGAAGTCATCGGGCTGCAGCTCGACCTGGGCCTCTTCGACCACCTCGGGCGATAGCAGCATAGCGGCCAGTACGTTGGCCTCTGCGTCTTGGTTTTGGGGGAGACCCAACTTAGAGCCACGGTCCTCGACCGTCAGCCCCGTCCCCCTATCGTCATATGCCATGAGCATCCTCATTCATATCGCTTGCGAGCATCCATAGTATCAGCCACGGCTACAAATCGAGCCGTGCCTTGGCAATCATCACCGAAGCAAACGGATGAACGGTCCCATACACGGGGCCATATCTCAATGGCTGCTACGGCACTCACCCAGCGTAAAAAATAAAAGGGCGCCCTGGTCTCCCAGAGCGCCCTTCTTAGAACAAGATTGTTGCGTTGCAGCAAATGCTACTCGGCAGCAGCCTCGGTCTCGACCTCGGCGGTCTCGGCCTCGGCGACCTCAGCGGTCTCCTCAACCTCTGTCTCTTATACACATCTCCGAGCCCACGAGACTACGCTGCATCTCG
>CABSMX010000088.1 GCA_902478945.1 uncultured Collinsella sp. | reverse complement strand
CGACACGCATAAAAAGCCTCCCATTTCTCGTGTCCAAGAAATGGGAGGCAGTTCATTCCATCGGGCGCGTTTTACTACTCGGGCCAGATAAACTGGGTGCGGCCGGCCTCGCCGCCATCGATCAACAGGCTCTGCCCGGTCATAAACCGGTTGGTCACGCCCACAAAGTAGATCCACTCGGCAATCTCTTGGGCGGTGGCCCAGCGTTTAAGCGGCGTGAGCTCCATAATCTGATTCCACAGGCGCTCGTCTTCCATCACGCAACGGTTGAGCGGCGTGATAACGCCGCCCGGGTCCACACTGTTGGCGATGGCCTGCGGTGCCAGGCGGTTTGCAAGGTTCTTGGTGTAGGCAATAACGCCGCCCTTGCTGGCAGCATAGACGGGAAACTCCGATCCCGTATGCCCACTCGCCGACCCCACATTGACCACGGATTTGATAGACGGCGCCGGCTTGGCGGCAAGCCTCTCCCCCACAAAGGCGTAGCGCTCGGTCACGTTGATGGTGCCACGCAGGTTGGCGGCGATGTCGTCCGCCGAATCCTGCGTACCGGCAACGTTCACGATCACCTGAGGCTCAAGGTCGCCTGGAAACGCGTCCGGCTCGCGGACATCAACGATCAGATGGCGGTAACGCTCGTGTTCGACCGCCGCCGGCAAAAGATCAAAGCCCACGACCTCGTGGCCCTCGTCCAAAAAACGCTGCACGCATGCGGCTCCGATACCGCCCGAAGCGCCCGTGATCAAAACCCGCATACTTGCTCCTTAGGCGGTTGCGTGGCGCTCGAGATACTCGGAGCCCACGTTCTCGCGCTCCCAGCCGCGCACGACCTTGTAGCCCACGGGGCTCAGGAAGACCTCACACAGCAGCTCGGCGACAGCGCCGGTCAGCGAGCACATAAGGACCTGCACCCAGGTCCAACCAAAGAACGTGTGGCTCACCACAATGGCAAAGACCAAGTTGTCGATAAACTGGCCAACACCCGTGGACACATAGGAACGGAAGGCGAAGCTCGCAAAATTATTCTTTTTGAGCATACGGCCGAGCGACTGGTTGAGCGTGGAATTAACCACGGCAGAAACGAGCATGGCAAGCGAAGAGCCCAGCACCACGTACCAGGTGCCGCCGATGGTGGCGTTAAGGGCGGTGTTGACCTCGATCATGCCCGTGTCGTAGTAAGCGCCCCACATGCCGGGCGTGAGCGAGCATGCCCAAAAGCACAGGCTCACGGCAAGGTTGACCAGCAGCGCGAGGATAGAGATTTTAATGGATGCCTTGGCACCAAAGCGCTTGCAGATCATGTCCTGGCACAAAAACGAAACCCAGCTCACCACAAAGCCGCAATCGAGCGCCAGATACGGCAGGCTGATAAGCTCTTTGTTGGCCAGCAGGTTCATCATGATGACGCTCACGAAAAACAGCGAAACCGTTGCCGCGGGAATGCTCCGCAACAGGACCTTGTAGTCCTCCATGACCTTCTTGATCATTATGTACTCCTTTGGTTTTAGGTTTAACGAGCAGGATATCGGACCCGAACTGCTCGGACGCCCCGGTCTTGAGACGACGGTGGTATGATAGCCGCTCACACGGCATCAGGCAAGCAACCGGCGCGGCAGCCCCGCAGGGCCACCGCGCCGATGCGTTAAAAGGCCACGTTGCCAAACTCCGACAGGATAAGGTCGGGGTTGTGGTCGGTTGCCCAGTCCACATTCCACGGGCTCGTAAACAGCAGCAGCTTGCCGCCGCGCATGTCCTCGACGCGCAGCGTGTCGCGCGTGAGCGAAAGGCCCGGGATATCGATGGTATCGGGGTCGTTCTGGATCCAGCGAATGTCCGTATAGGGCAGCGGCTGGCGACGGACCTCAACACGGTACTCGGCCTTGAGACGGCGCTCGAGCACCTCAAACTGCAGCACGCCGACCACGCCCACGATGACGCTCTCCATGCCGGCGCCCAGCTCGCGGAAGATCTGGATGGCACCCTCCTGGGCAAGCTCCTCCATACCCTTAACGAACTGCTTGCGCTTGAGCGTATCGACCTGCGTAATGCGAGCGAACATCTCGGGGGCAAACGTCGGGATTTGCGGATACTGCACGTGGCGCTTGCCGGAGCACACGGTGTCGCCGATGCTAAAGATACCCGGATCGAACAGGCCCACGATATCGCCCGCGTACGCCTCGTCCACGATGGCGCGGTCGTCGGCCATCATCGACGTGCCCGTAGCAAGCTTGAGCTTGCGGTTGCCCTGCACGTGGAAGGCGTCCATGCCGCGCTCGAACTTGCCCGAGCAAATGCGCACAAAGGCGATGCGGTCACGGTGGTTCTTGTCCATGTTGGCCTGGATCTTAAACACAAAGCCGCTAAAGTCGTCGCGGCAGGGATCGACCGGCTCGCTGGTGAGCGTATCGGTATAGGCACGCGGCGTCGGGGCCAGGCGCAGGAACTCCTTGAGGAAGGGCTCCACGCCAAAGTTGGTGAGCGCCGAGCCAAAGAACGCCGGGCTCAGCTTGCCGCAGGCCACGGCATCCAAGTCGAGCTCGTCGCCGGCGCCATCGAGCAGCTCGATATCGTCCATTAGGTTCTTATGGTTTTCCTCGCCGATAAGCTCGTCCATGGAAGGATCGCCCAGCTCGGCCTCGACCTCGGCGACCTTCTTGGTGGCGTTGGCGTGGCCATCGCCCTCAAAGGCGATAACGCGACGGGTCTGACGATCGAACACGCCGCGGAAATTGCGGCCGCTGCCGATCGGCCAGTTCATGGGATACGTATTGATGCCCAGGACATTCTCGATCTCTTCCATGAGCTCAAACGGATCGCGAGCCTCGTGGTCGAGCTTGTTCACAAAGGTGAAGATGGGAATGTGGCGCAGCGTGCAGACCTTAAAGAGCTTTTTGGTCTGGGCCTCGACGCCCTTGGCGCCGTCGATGACCATGACAGCGGCGTCGGCGGCCATAAGGGTACGGTAGGTATCCTCCGAGAAGTCCTGGTGGCCGGGGGTATCGAGGATATTGACGCAGGCGCCGTTATAGGTGAACTGCAACACCGAGGAGGTAACGGAAATACCGCGCTCCTTCTCGATGTCCATCCAGTCCGAGACGGCATGCTTGGCCGAGCTCTTGCCCTTGACCGAGCCGGCGGTCTGAATGCTGCCGGTATAGAGCAGCAGCTTCTCGGTAAGCGTAGTCTTACCGGCGTCCGGGTGGCTGATGATCGCGAATGTGCGGCGCGACGAGATTTCATCCGACAGGCTTGCCATGCGGATCCTTTCTTGCATTGAGTGCATTACGTCGTTGTAACCGTACTATTGTAGCCGCGAAATCCCGCTCTAGGGCGCCTATCAGGACAAATTCATCAGTCAGAACGTGAACGGCTAGTTATCGAAAGTATTCTGCAGCAGACTGTCTCAATCTGTAACAGCAGAGCTTATTTGCCCCCCTATCTGTTACAGATTGAGACAAACAAACCTGCCCGCCGACACAATCTCAATCTGTAACACCTGACCGCCCAAATTGGGTCTAGCTGTTACAAATCGAGATAAACGGAAAGGCAGGCAGCCAATGTCTCGTTCTGTAACATCTAGCCGCGCAAATCGACTCTTACTGTTACAGATTGAGACAAATAGGCAGGCGGGAAAATAACATCTCAATCTGTAACAGCTGGCGACCAAAAACGGATCCAGATGTTACAGATTGAGATTGTTTTGGAGCAAGCGCGGCGCCGATGGTCTATTCCACATTTAGCTCTTGCATAACTGTGCATAGTGAATATATACTGTGCTTACCGGTTATATACACGTGTAGCCCAACAGCTAAGGAGCCGCTGTGGACATCATCCTATCCAATTCGAGCGATAAGCCCATCTACGAGCAGATAACCTCGCAGGTCAAAGCTCAGATCTTATCGGGCACGCTCGCTGCGGGAGCCAAACTCCCCAGCATCCGTGCACTCGCGAGCGACCTGGGCGTGAGCGTAATCACCACCAAGCGTGCCTACGCCGACTTGGAGCAGCTTGGCTTTATCTGCACCGTGCAGGGCAAGGGCTGTTTTGTCGCCGAGGGCAACCAGGAGCTTTTGCGCGAAAACCAGCTCTGCCATATCGAAGAGCTACTTGCGAAAGCGGCGAGCCAAGCCGAAACCCTGGGCGTCACGCGCGACAAACTGCACGAGATGCTCGACCTGGTAGCCCCCGAAACCATGCAGTAGCCATCTGCAAGAAAGGCTATACCATGCAAAACTTGCTTGAAATCAAAGGCATCTCACACGCTGTAAGCGACCGCTTTTCGCTGCGCGACGTCACGCTTGCCGTGGAGCCTGGCCAGATCATCGGCTTTGTTGGTGCCAACGGTGCTGGCAAAACAACGACGATTCGAGCTGCCCTCGGGCTTATAAAGCTCGATGCCGGCGAAGTGCACCTGTTTGGGCAGCGCTGTGGCGCCGACGCGCCCGATGAGTCGCAACGCCATCTACGCTCCCGCGTCGGTCTTGTCCTGGACACGTGCCCCTTCCCCTCCACGCTCAAGGTGGGCCAGATCGAGTCGCTCGTAGGCCCAGCGTACCCCACGTGGGACCGCGAAACGTTCGCCGGATTCATCAACCGATTTGGCCTCGATCCCAAGACAAAGGTCAAGGACCTCTCCCGCGGCATGGGCATGAAACTGCAGCTTGCCTGTGCGCTCAGTCACAAGGCCAAGCTGCTCGTTTTGGACGAAGCCACCGCGGGCCTCGATCCCATGGCACGCGAGGAACTGCTTGATGAGCTGCTTGCCTTTGTCGCCGACGGCCAGCACAGTGTGCTGCTCTCGAGCCACATTACGTCCGACCTCGATCGCACCGCTGATCGCGTCATCTGCATCGAGGACGAGCTCGATTATTTTTGACCTGCCGCGCGAGGACATTACCGACCGCGCCGGCATCGCCCACTGCACCCAATCGCAGGCTGCCGAGCTTATGGCTTGCGTCGAAGGCGCCCGTGCCGCCCGTCACGCCTACAACGTGGACGTACTCGTACCCAACCGTCGCGAAACGCTCGAGGCCTTTCCCGAGATTCCCTGCGATCGGGCAACCATTGATGACTATCTGCGCCTCATACTGAAAGGGGCTTCGAAATGAAACGCGCCTTTATGTCCGAACTCGCCATCGTTCGCACGCTCATCCCGAGCATTGCGGGCGTCGGCTTGTTCATCTTCGTTGTGCTGACGCTCGTCAACGCGTCGGATGGCGATTCCGGTATGAGCGCCGGCGCCTGCGCCGTCAGTGCCATGTCGCCCATCATAGTCATGAACTCACTGGCCGGTTTCGACAATCAAAACGGTTGGGAGCGCTACCGGGCAACGCTGCCCTTCTCGCGCAAAGACATCATCCGCGCACGCTACCTGAGCGTTATTGTCTTCTCCGCCGTCATGGCATGTGCAGCTACGCTTTTGAGCATCGCCTCCATCCCGCTCTTCAACAGCGCGGGCATTCCTTCGACGGGACAGACGGTCTTTGAAATCGCAATCGCCTCGGCAGCATCGATGCTCATCTCCCTCATGATGGTGTTTTTGGCGCAGCCGCTGTTCTTTCGATTTGGTCACATGGAGGCGCTGCGCCTATCCGTTGGCCTGTTTGCCCTGCTTGGTTGCGGCACCATGGCCACGCTGAGCTCCTCCAACCCCATCAGCAACTGGCTCATGTCGATTGCCGGAGCGAATCCCGATCCTGCCGTTCTTGGCTGCCTGTGCGCAGGAATTGCCGTACTGGCCCTCGCGCTATGTGCAGTCAGCTGTACCGTCAGCACCAAGGTTTATCAAGTACGCGATCTGTAGGCACGCGAAACTCGACCTATGCAGGCCACTATCGGTCGCAATCGCCCATCCGCAAATCCGTGACAAACGGCATGTCCCCGGCGTGCGTCACCGTGCTACTTGCGCAGCGGCTTGGGCAGCGGAATGCCAGCGGCGATAACGGCGGCGATGATCATGCAGACGATGCCCTTGAGCGGAAAGCACATAAGCAGCAGGCCCACAACCATGACAGGCTGGCGCATGACCGCACCCATCGTCGATGCCGTGCAGACGGCGACGCAAAAGACCGGATCTGCGCCGGTGAGGATGGCAAGGCCATAGCCCAGGCTTACGCCTGAGAAGATAACGGGGAAGAAGTGACCGCCGCGCCAACCAAGGTTGATGAGGGCGGGGGTCAGCATGGCCTTGACCAGACCGGTCGCGATAAGCACGCCAGCGGGAATGGTCAGGTAGGTTTCCATGAGCACGTCGGCCTGAGTCTCGCCGGCAAACATGGTGTAGGGCAGGACCGTGCCGCAGATGGCGAGCGCCAGACCGGCTAGCATGGCCTTGACGACAGGACGCTCCCCTATTGCATGGGCAAGCGCCTCGCTGGCGTGCTCGGAGACAAAGTACAGCCAGCCGCAGATTGTTCCGATCAGCGACAGAGGAATGAGCCAGGTAAGCTCCAGGTTGCCCACCTCGGCGGCCTCGAACCTGGGCATGCCCATGCCGCCGCCCATGAGCTGGCCGAGCAGCAGGTAGGTGCCCAGGCCGCCGGCAATCGCAATGCCGTAGACCACCGTCTTCTGTGCCTTGGGCAGCTTGATCGTGATCTCGTCGGACGCAGAGCCCTCGTCGCCGTCGGCGCTACCGGCAAGCGGTGCCACAAAGCCAAAGACGGGCGCGGTAAAGAGCGCCGTCAGGGCAGCCTGGGTACCCAGCAGCGTGAGCTCCCTAAACTCGGCGCCAAAGCGGCGCATACGGTCGCCAACCCAGCTGCACAGACCCGCGATAACGCCGGTCAGGCCGGCCTCCGGTCCAATACTTCCGCCAAACAGCAGCGGCAGCAATGCCGCGAGCGAAAGCTTGCCCAGGTTGTCGTACGGGTAGCGCCCGTCTTGCTTAACCTTAGCCATCACCTGGTTGAGGTCATCGGTCTTGGTGCCTGTCATCTTCTCGTACAGACCGATTAACAGACCGCCCAGCAAGCAGACAAAAAACGGGTACGGCAAAAAGCCAAACGGGCCGCTGGCAAGCTCGGGCGAAGCGACGCCCAGCGCGTGCGGAATCTCGGTCCACAGATAGTCGATACCGTGCTCCATCGCAAAAAAGAACAGCCAGACCGCGGCACCTGCGAACGCACCGGTCACGGCAACGCTAACTAAAAACAGCGCGCGGTTTGTGGGTTTGGCAAGGTTATCCATCGGGTCCTCCCGCGGTCAAAGTCGACATAGTTATGTTTTATTGTAGAGCGAGCGTTGCCCGAACGAGCTAACCGTCTGCGCCGCAAACGGCACCATTGGGAGCCATAGTGGGACAGGCTCAAGACTTATCCGTTGATAATCGAGGCAATCTCGCGCAAATCGTCGGCAAAGTAAATGCCTTGCTGGCGCTGCGGGCTCGATAAACCCTTATCGATCATGTGCCCGAGCAGCGCCTTGAGATCGTTGTAGTAACCGTCCAGGTTATACAGGATGCACGGAGCATTCAGGTGCCCCAACGACACCGCGGACATGACCTCGGCAATCTCCTCGAGCGTGCCCGTCCCACCGGGAAAGGCGATGAACGCATCACCGAGCTCGATCATCTTGGCTTTGCGCTCGGCCATGTCACTTGTAACGATAAGGTCGTCGATGCCCTCGTGCTGGAACTCCGCCTCGATAAAAAAGCTCGGCTCAACGCCCGTCACGTGTCCGCCTGCCCCGAGCACGCTATCGGCAAGCGCGCCCATCAGGCCCGATTTGGACCCGCCGTATACCAGCGCGTGCCCGTTGGAGCCAATCCAGTTGCCCAGTTCTTGCACCGCAGGCAGAAATGCTGGGTCGTTACCAACGCTGGCGCCCAGATACACGGTGATATTCATATTCAATCCCCCTCGTCGTGACGCACGGCGCCCGCTCTAGCGTTGGCGGCGGCGATATTCGCGCACACGGCGCGACAGGTCGGCGAGCTGGTCGCGATCGAGCTCTTCCAAATGCTCAAGATCGTCTATAAAGCGCGCCATGGTGTCCTTTTGGCGCAGCTTAATGAGCGTATTGCAGTAGTTCACCGCCACACCCGTGAGCATGGCGATGTAGAAGATGCTGATGACGCTCAGGACGACGGTAATAGCGCGGGCGACCGGCGTTTCGGCCGGGATATCGCCAAAGCCGATGGTCGAGACCGTCTCAAAGCTAAACCAGAGACCATCGCCAAACGTGAGGGTCGTGGGCTCGGACAGCCAGACAGCCGTTGAGCACAGCAGATAGAAGCTGTCTCTTATACACATCTGACGCTGCCGACG
>CABSMX010000087.1 GCA_902478945.1 uncultured Collinsella sp. | reverse complement strand
GATGACGACGCCCTCAAGGAAGATGACGCTCATGGCCACGTGCCAGTCACCGCCGCAGACGGTGGTGGTGATTCCGGCGATCATCGCGTTGACGCCTAAGCCCGACGCGCAGGCGAGCGGGCGGTTGGCGAAGATGCCCATGCAGATGGTCATGATGCCGGCGCCCAGGCAGGTGGCGCAGGCGAGCGCTCCCGCATCGATGCCAGCGCCCGAGAGCACCGCGGGGTTGACGGCGATGATGTAGGCCATCGCCAGGAATGTTGTCAGTCCAGCGCGAAGTTCGGTCCCGATTGTGGACTTGCGCTCGCTGACGTGAAATAGTTCGTCCATGCATACCCTTTCCTTGTTCGGCCCCGAGTTTAGGCCGATTGACACGAACTCACCTACTATATCGCCTTTGGAAGGTCGATGTTCCTCGCATGTTGAAGTTCGTCGCTTTGTAGCAGACGGACGGTATTTTTCGCATGAAAATGTGTAGGTACCGTATACTTAAGCGGTTACAACGAACTCTTTGGAGGAACGTATGATTAAAGATCTCTGCCGCGACGAGGCCATTCTGTCCCAGCGTTGCGAGGTCGCGACTGTCGAGGACGAGTCGGTCGCACAGGACCTGATCGATACCATCAAGTCGCTCGAGGACGCCGGCTGCTTGGCTGCCAACCAGATTGGCGTCACCAAGAAGGTCTGCGTCTATTTGGACGACGCCGGCGAGCCCCACGTGCTCTACAACCCTCGTCTGGTGTTTGGCCTGGGCGCCAGCAAGATGGAGGAGAGCTGCCTGACGCACGACGAGATCACCAAGTCCACGCGCTATATCAAATGCAAGGTCGCTTATGACGTGATCGTCGACGGCAAGATGTGCGAGCGCAAGCAGGACTTTGTGGGCTTCGAGGCGCAAATGATTCAACACATGATTGACCACTGCTTAGGCAAACTCGTCTAGAGCGGTTCGATTGGGGACCGAATTTGCGGTCTTTGAGCCCGGGCGTGACATTGTTGTCATGTCCGGGCTTTTGTGTTTAGCGCCTTTTTGTTTGGTGACAATAACCTTAGCAGGAACGTAAAGCTAGGAGGCGCTATGTGCACGAGTATTCGATTTACCGATAATTCTGGTCACATGTATCTAGGCCGCAACCTCGACTGGAGCTTTGACTACGGCCAACAGGTTCGCGTGATGCCCCGCTGGTTCCACATCCCGTATTCGTTTATCGACGATGCGTCGGCGGCACACGCGGTTATCGGCATGTGCATCGATTACAAGAACTATCCCATGTTTTTCGATTGCGGCAACGATGCGGGTCTGGCTGTGGCGGGGCTCAACTTTCCCGGCTATGCCGAGTATGCCGAGGGTCCTGTCGACGGCAAGACCAATATCGCGGCCTATGAGTTTCCCCTGTGGGTGGCAGCGACGTTCTCAACGGTCGACGAGGTCGAGGCCGCGCTGCGCGATACGGTGATTGTCGCCAAATCTGCCGGAGAGGGGCTGGGCGTGTCGCTGCTCCATTGGATTATCGGCGACAGCCAACGTAGCATCGTGGTCGAGATGATGGCTGACGGCCTGCATGTATACGACGATCCAGTCGACACCCTTGCCAACCAGCCGACCTTCCCGTGGCACATGGAAAACCTGCGCACCTATATCACCGCCACAAGCGATTTTCCTCAGACGGCGACATGGCGTGGCGCCGAGCTCAAGCCCTATGGCGCGGGTGCCGGCATGCGTGGTATTCCGGGTGACTGCTATTCGCCGAGCCGTTTTGTAAAGGCGGCGTACCTCAATGCCAATTACCCGCAAAAAGACAGCGAGGCCGAGAACGTCATTCGCATGTTCCGCTCGCTCGAGGGGGTGGCGATGATCGAGGGCGCGTCCAAGATGGGTGACGGCAAGTTTGAGATAACTATTTACACCGGATGCTTTAGCGCGCGCACGGGCAATTATTACTACGCGATGTATGGGGATCCGTCGATTCGCTACGTGAGCCTGATGGATGCCGAGGGTGCGAGCCCCGATAAGCTCGTGGCTCCCGAGCCGCGTCGTTCGTAGCCGATAGCTTCACTGCAATGCAAAGCGCCCCTGCATCTCCCGTGAGGTGCAGGGGCGCTGTCGTCGATTTGTGACGTCGCTAGAAGTTGGCGTCGTTGAGTTGTTCGCTCTCGAAGCCGTCGAGCTGTTGCTGTTCGGGCGTATCGGCGACGCTCTCGAGCAACTCGGTGGGATCGACGTTCATGCTCTTGCCGGCCTCGTTGCCGTTGACCAAGTCGTCCGAGAAGATGTCGACTTCCATTTCCTCGGCTTCCTCGATCTGAACTTCGAGTGGCACTTGGGTGCGTACGAGTTTGACTGCCGGACGCATGCGGGCAAAGAGGGGCACGTACTCGATGATGATGGCCGAGTTCTCAAGACCGTACCAGCGTGCCGGGCTTCCGCAGGCGCGGCGGACGGCGTACTTGATGGCCATGACGCGGTGGTCATTGCGGTTGATGTCCGTTTCGGGGGCAAGCATCTTGCGCAGCATGCAAAAACGGAAGTCGCCCACGTTGCCGCGTGTCTCGTAGATGGAGTAGGTGTGATGCTGCGGCGGCAGCTCACCCGAGGCCATCAGGTCGCCAACGATCTGGCGCAGGTAGGCATTAACGCGCTGGTTGACCTTAAAGCCCAAGTCCAAGCGCACACGGAACAAAAAGTCCGTACCAAAGGTCTCAACGGAATACTCGTGCGTATAGGGCTCGTCGGTAACGTGCACGTTGATGAACCAGTATGCCTTGGCGCGCTTGGGGTGCTTGTCCAAGATGGAGTAGAGCACGTCGCGGTCGAGTGTGAGCGGGTCGGGGCTGTTGGTGAGGAACACCAGATTGTCGGCGAGCACGGGGTAGGTTTCGTCGTTGCGCAGGCGGTTGAGCTGGTCGATGTACTTGGAGACGGGCAGCAGAATCGTCTGCGTGCGCTCGATGGCGGTGCCGCGGCGCCACACGTACATAAGGCCAAACAGCAGTGCGGCCAAGAAGATCATGACGTAACCGCCGTCAAAGAACATGGTGAGGCACGAGGCAAAGAAACAGAGCTCAATGGCGCCGAAGAGCAGGGCGAAGACGCAGGCGCCCAGCTTGTGCTTGAGGATGCCGGCGATATAGCTCGTCAAAAGCGTCGTGGTCATAAGCATGGTCACGGTAATGGCGAGGCCATAGGCGCTCTCCATGCGCTCGGAGTTCTGGAACAGCAGCACGATGAAGATGCAGCCGACCCACATGATGTTGTTGACGAGCGGAATATAGAGTTGGCCCTTGGTGTCGCTGGGGTAGTGGATGCGCAGGTGCGGCATAAGGTTGAGGCGCGTTGCCTCGGATACCAGCGAGAACGAGCCGGTGATGAGCGCCTGTGAGGCGATAATGGCCGCCACGGCCGAAAGCACGATGGCAAAGGGGCGTAGGGGCTCGGGGAGCATCATATAGAACGGGTTAACGATATCCATCGCGAGCATCTGGGGGTTGGAGTTATTGGCGAGCAGCCAAGCGCCTTGACCCAGATAGTTGAGGATAAGGGCCGCTTTAACAAACGGCCAGGATGCATAGATGTTTGCCTTGCCAACGTGGCCCATGTCCGAGTAGAGCGCCTCGGCGCCGGTCGTCGACAGAAAGACGAAGCCGAGCACCATGATGCCCGAGTGGTTGATGGGTGAGAATAGGAACATGATGCCGCGAATGGGGTTGAGCGCGCGCAAGATGGACAGGTTGCCGAGCATGTTGAACAGACCGGCGCCTGCCAGGAACAGGAACCACAGCGTCATGAGCGGGCCGAATAGCTTACCGATCGACGAGGTGCCGGCGCGCTGCATGGCAAATAGGCCGCAGATAATGATGATGGTAATAATGATGACGTTGGTTTGCCCGTCACCCAATAGCGCGTGGCCCCACTCGATGGTGCGCAGGCCCTCAATGGCTGTGGTGACCGTGACCGCGGGGGTGAGGATGCCGTCGGCGAGCAGCGCCGCGCCGCCGATCATGGCGGGAAGGATCAGCCACGGCGCCACCTTGCGCACGAGACTGAACAGGGCGAAGATGCCGCCTTCGTTGTGGTTATCGGCCTTCATGGCGATTACCACGTACTTGACCGTGGTCACGAGCGTCATGGTCCAGATGACGAGCGAAAGCGCTCCTAAGATCATGTCCTCGCTGACGGTACCGATGCCGCCGTTGTTGGCGACAATTGATTTCATGGTGTACATGGGGCTCGTGCCGATGTCGCCATAGACGACGCCGAGCGTTACGAGCAGCATGCCAGCGGAGAGGGGAATGGCTCCATGCCCGCCTTGACCACGCTGGTCTTGGGGGCTTGCCTCCAGTTTGTTGTGTGCCACGTGGACTCCCTTGGACATCTGGCCTCTGCCAAGGGCAGTAGACCTTTATGCCATCTTTATACATATAAGAGCAGTTTGGCACATCGGGGTGTTTTAGACAATAATCCTCAGCTGGGGATTATTCATGTACGCAGGTGGCATTTCAAAGCAGGGCATATCCGTTAAATAGCTTGCTGCAATGTGATAACCGCAGACGCGCTCCTGCTTCGAAACTGAAGAGGGGCTTTTAAGCACGTGCCGCCTGGGCGATGCCCGCTTTGGCGCCTGTGCGTTTGCCGGCGAGTTCGCAAAAGATCGCGCCGCCGATGATAAGTGCGGCGCCCATCAGGCGGACCGGTGTTATGGCTTCGCCCAAAAGGACGGCCGAGAACACGACCGCCGAAAGCGGCTCGAGGTAGCCGACGACGGCGACGGTCTGGACTGGCAGCTTGGCGACAGCACTAAAGTAGAGCAGGCAACCGATGCCGGTGTTGACGACGCCGAGCATGACGACGGCGCGCCAATCAATACTGGCGGCGGCACCGGCGGACAGGAATGAGGGAACGCCCTGCGTGATGAGCGTGAGAACCAGTGCGGTCACAAAGGCGGCGCTCACCTGGAGCGTGGAGTTCTCGAGGCCTTCGATGTGTGGCGCACCCTTGCTAGCGATGACCATCAGCGCATAGCAAAATGCCGAGGCGATGCCGCAGGCGATACCAGCAATGGGCATATTGCCGCCTAGACCTTGCGCTGCAATGAGAAAAGCACCGCAAGCGACGGCGGTAAATCCGGCGATTTTGCCGCCGGTCAATTTCTCGCCAAAGATAAACGGCGAGAGGGCCATGACGATGATGGGGCCGCAGTAATACAGCAGCGAGGATACGCCGACGCCGATCGTCTGGTAGGCTCGGAACAGAAAAATCCAGCTGGCGCCCAGCGCGGCTCCCGAGAGGAGGAGGGCTGCGGCTTCGCGAGGGCGAGATGGCGCCTGCAACTTATGGCGTTGGGTGATGGCGAGGATGGTGACAAGCGAGAGTGCACCCAAAAACGTGCGTAGTAGCACGATATCTGAGCTCGGCAGCGCGATGGCAGCGGCGATGATGCCGTTGGAGCCAAACAATAGCAATGCTGCTAAGTACGTAAACAGTCCGTTGTTCATGCGCTGACATCCCCTCTATATCCGTGCATATTCACTATGGGTGAACTGGCTATAGAAGAAAAGCGAATATAATTCATGGATGACATGACAAAAACTCATGTAAAGGTGGAGGTGTGGCGTGGAAACGAATATTCAAAAGATGCAGGTGCTGCTGGAGACCGTGCGCGCCGGCAGTTTTACGCGCGCCGCTGAGCGCCTAAGCTATTCGCAGTCTGGCGTGAGCCGCATGGTGGCCGACCTTGAGGCGGATTGGGGTTTTAAGGTGCTTGACCGCAGCCGTGAGGGCGTGGTGCTTTCTGCTGACGGGCGGCAGGTCATGCCGGCAGTCGAGGCGCTCTGCGAGGAATTCACTCGCTTGCAGCGACGGGTGGATGAGATGCGGGGGCTCATGCGCGGCAAAATCTGCATCGGTACGTTTTCGAGTGTGGCGACCCACGTGCTGCCGCCGGTGATTGCGCGCTTTCGCGCCGATCATCCAGACATCGATTACGAGTTGCTGATGGGCGACTATTCAGAGATTGAGCAATGGGTGGCGGAAGGCCGCTGCGACCTGGGCTTTATTCCGCGTGAGCCACGCGGCGTCGGCATGGCGTCGCGGCCGTTGGTGCAAGACGAGCTGATGGCCGTGGTGTCAGCGGACTCCTCGCTTGCCACCGCGGAGGCCGTTTCCCTTGCCGATTTGGCCAACGAGCAGTTTATTCTGCTGGAACGCGGTAGCGACGACGAGATTACGCCGCTGTTTCGCCGCGCGGGCCTGGCGGTGCGCTCTAAGCTGTCGACCTGGGATGACTATGCGATTATGGCCATGGTCGAGGACGGCTTGGGTGTGAGCATTCTTCCCGCGCTCATCTTGCGCCGCCGTCAGTTCGATGTTGCCGTGCGTCCGCTCGAGGGGCATCCCCATCGGCAGATCAATGCGATATATCACACGGCTGACGTTTCGCTTGCCGCTGCTCGATTCCTTGAATACCTCTAAACGCGTGCATGTCATTGTCCGCTTTGGGCAAATCTCGGAGTTCGGTACCTTTTCTTATGAAATTGAACTTTCGAATGAGGTGCCACGTTATACTGCTGCTTAAATTGAACCCTGGTTCAATTCTTGTTCTATAAATTGAACTTTGCCAGCAAGGAGGTTCCTGTGGCCCAAGAGACGTTTAGCGATCGCCTGCGACAGACTATGTCCGATCGCGACGTTCGCCAGTCGGACGTAATCCGCGCATCGGAGATGCTCGGTAAAAAACTCGGCAAGAGTCAGATGAGCCAATATGTGAGCGGCAAGACGATCCCGCGGCGCGATGTGGCAGAGCTGCTCGCTCGCATTTTGGAGGTCGATGTTACCTGGCTGCTTGCCGGTGGCGCCGATCAAGGCGAGGCATCATCGCCCCGTAACGTTTCCAAACCCGAACCCCATCCCTCAGCTCAAATTCCAAGGAGCACCACCATGCGTACTTTTTCTAAATCCACCAAGCTTGATAACGTCCTGTATGACGTGCGCGGTCCCGTCGTTGACGAGGCTGCCCGTATGGAGGACGAGGGCGAGCGCATCCTCAAGCTCAATATCGGCAACCCGGCGCCCTTCGGTTTCCGCACGCCCGACGAGGTCATCAAGGACATGCGCCAGCAGCTGCCCGACTGCGAAGGCTATTCCAACTCGCGTGGCCTGTTCTCCGCGCGCAAGGCAATCATGCAGTACTCGCAGATCAAGGGCCTGCCCAACGTTCAGATGGAGCACATCTACACGGGCAACGGCGTGTCCGAGCTCATTCAGCTTTCGATGAACGCGCTGCTCGACAATGGTGACGAGATTCTGATCCCCAGCCCCGACTACCCGCTGTGGACGGCGTGCGCGACCCTTGCCGGCGGCCATCCTGTGCACTATCTGTGCGACGAGCAGGCCGATTGGTATCCCGACCTGGAGGATATGGAGTCCAAGATCACGAGCGCGACCAAAGCCCTCGTCATCATCAACCCCAACAACCCCACGGGTTCCGTCTATCCGCGCGAGGTGCTCGAGGGCATCGTCGAGGTTGCGCGCAGGCATCAGCTGATGATCTTTGCCGATGAGATCTACGACCGCCTGTGCATGGACGGCTACGAGCACGTCTCGATTGCCTCGCTCGCTCCCGATCTGCCCTGCGTCACCTTTAGCGGCCTTTCCAAGTCGCACATGATCGCGGGCTATCGTATTGGCTGGATGGTGCTTTCGGGCAACCAGCGCTGCATGAGCGACTTCATCATGGGCATCAACATGCTCTCCAACATGCGCCTGTGCTCCAACGTGCCGGCTCAGTCGATCGTTCAGACGGCACTCGGCGGCCATCAGTCGGTCAACGACTACATCCGCCCCGGCGGTCGCGTCTACGAGCAGCGCAACTTTGTGTATGAGGCGCTCAGCAAGATCGACGGCATCTCGGTGGTCAAGCCGCGTGCGGCGTTCTATATCTTCCCTAAGATGGATGTTAAAAAGTTCAACATCACCGATGACGAACAGTTCGCCCTTGACCTGCTGCACGAGAAGAAGATCCTGATTACGCGCGGCGGCGGCTTTAACTGGGGTGAGCCCGACCACTTCCGCATCGTGTACCTGCCGCGCATGGAAGTGCTCAAAGAGTCGCTCGAAGACCTCGCCGACTTCTTCGATCATTACCGCCAAGCGTAGGGGATTAGGTATCTGCCGCCGCAAGAATCGAGGCGTCGCAGGATAGACACACGACAGCGAGCGAGCCGCATTTACGCCAAGGTGACGTGAAATGAGAGGGCACTGACCTTCTGGTCGCGCC
>CABSMX010000086.1 GCA_902478945.1 uncultured Collinsella sp. | reverse complement strand
GGCTAAAGAGAGCCTCTCATCCACGCCTGCGAGCGAAAACCAAATAGAATGAAAGGCAAATGGAAAGCCCGTTTGACGAGCGGAGGACATATGCGCGACGTAGCCGAAAGCGACTGGAAGCTGTTTAAGAAAATGCTTCCTCAATGGCAAGAACGTTATATGGAAAAGCTCATCAGCCAGTACGTTGAGATGCTGAACGGCGACAGCGAAGCGTCCAGTAGATTTTGGGCACTAGAAGAGCACCTCAATAGAGACAAGCTATCCTCAGGCGTAATTGCAAACGACATTCGCCGCAGCACAATGCACCGCGAGATAGCCAATTTGCTTATCGACAGCGTGATCACCCTTGACGACCTTGACGGTTTTACCGAGGACATTAAGAGCTATGCGCAACACTGGATTGGCCAGTAAGAGCACTGAACGACAGACATCCCCAGCAAAACGGGGCAAACGCCGGGTCGCCCGTAGGTGTCCGGCGTTTGCCCAGATAAAACCTGCCAAAATAAACCTGTCCCTTTTTGGCAGGTTACTCGGCACTCTTGAGGGCGCCGACCATGTCGATCTTGTTGAGGGTACGATTGGTAGCGAGGTTGACGATAAACGTAAAACCAAAGGAAAGCACCACGGCGAGCACGTAGCTTAGCGGCTCGACCTCGACATCAAAGTACAGCGACGGCATCTGCAAAATGTACGTAAAGCTCTCGGCCAGCAAGCCGCCCAGCGGCACGCCCAGCGCAGCGCCGATCGCCGTGAGGATCAACGTCTCCTTGTTGACGTAATGGTGTACCTCGCCACGGCGGAAGCCCAACACCTTAATGGTCGCCAGCTCGCGCTCGCGCTCGGAGATATTCGTGTTGGACAGCGTGAACACCACCACAAACGACAGGCACGCCGCCATAAAAGTCACGAGCACCACAACCGAATTGATAATCGTAAAGTTCGCCTCATAGTTTTCCCAATGCTCGGCCGTACTCGAAATCGTAAGCCAACCGTCACTCTTAAGATTCTTGCTAAACGCAATCTGGTCGGCCGACGAACCCTTAAGCAACACAAAGACGCCGTTAAGACGTGCGCTTCGACCGAACGCACGCTCATAGGTGCCCTGCGTCATGTAAAGCGTGTTGCCCAGATAGTTAAGCGAAATGTCGCTGACTTTGACCTTGGCAACATTGAGCGACGAATCCTGGACGTGAGCCGTATCGCCCGGCTGAATCCCCAGCACCAGCTGTGAACTTTTGCTCAGATACACGTCTCCGTCACGCAAAGGCAGCGGTTCTTTGGACTCATCCTCCAGACGCACGTAATCGTCCAAGTCACTCGTGCGGTCATCGGGCACCACGATCAGCTGCACGGTCTCGCTCTTGCCGCCAAACGTAAAGGTGACGTTGTCGGTCATAATCGGCAGGGTCGAGGTCACGGTCACGTTGAAATCATTGGCCGCGCTGCGCTCATCCAATGCCGCGCACGTCTGCGAAAAATCGTCGGGATTGGCGACCGCCAGCAGGTCGTAGCGCGTGATATGCCCGTACTGTTTGGGCGAAAGCGCCACCGACGTGTCGCGAATGCCCATACCGCAGATCACGAGCGCCGTGCAGCCGGCGATACCGAAGATGGTCATAAAGGCGCGCTTTTTGTAGCGGAACAGGTTACGTGCTGCCACCTTGTTCAAAAAGCCCATGCGGCGCCAGATAAAGCCGATACGCTCGAGCAGAATGCGCGAGCCGGCGCGCGGGGCCTTGGGACGCATGAGCGAGGCTGGGGTCTCGGCCATCTCGTGGCGGCAGGCGATAATCGTGGCACCCACCACGCCCACGGCAAACAGCGCCACCGACACGAGCGACGACACGATGTCGTACGAGAGCAGCATCTGGGGCAGCGAGTACATGTCGTCGAACACCGTAAACAGGAACAGCGGCAGGCCCACAAATCCGATGATGTTGCCGAGCACGCCGCCGATCAGACATGCCCACAGCGCATAGTCCACGTATTTGGACAGGATGCGCTCGCGTGAATAGCCAAGCGCCTTGTACAGGCCAATAAGCGTGCGCTCCTCCTCGACCATGCGCGTGGCGGTGGTAAGACTGATGAGCACAGCGACGACAAAGAAGATAAATGGGAAAACCGTGGCGATAGCCTCGATCGAAGAACTGTCGCTCTCGACGCTCGAGTAGCTTGCGATGTTACCGCGGTCCTGAATGTACCAGGTGCATTCGCCCAGATCGGAAAGCTCGGCGCGGGCATCGGCAAAATGCTGGTCGGCGGCGGCGCGGCGCTGGTCCAACTCGGCCTGAGCCTGGACGCGCTCCTCGCTGCCCTCGGCCATACGGTTGATGTTATCCTGCTCGATCCCAAAGAGCATGGCGGCCTGACGCTCGGCCGTATCCAAGCTTGTCGGCGTGTCAACCGTCAACTCCTGGACGCGCGCCTTCTCACGCTCCTCGCGGATCTTCTCGATATTGCCTTTGACCTCGTTGATCTTTGTCGTGTAGGCATCTGAATAGGAGTTAAGACTCTTGGCTCCCTCGACGATCACGTGGACTGCGGAGTAGGAAGAAGATGTCGCGGCATCCTCGCTCGCATAGAACTTATAGTCCGCAGCCGAAGCAGCGCGAAAGGCGTTGACTGTCGAGTCGGAGCTCACGTCGGTAGGATCGAGGACCTCGGCCGTAATGGTGTAATCGCCCGCGGCAAACTGATCCTTGGCACTTTGGTTGGACGAGCTCGCGTCATTGGCGGCAAAACTCACCGTATCGCCGAGCTTTTTGCCCGAAGCCTTCAGGAACTTCGAAGTCACCGCGACTTCATCGGCGCTCTCGGGCAAATCGCCGCTCACCAGCACCGGCTGATCGATGTTCTCCTTGGAGAGACTTTGCACGACCACGCGCTCGCGCGTTGTGCCCACGGCGGTGTAGGCGGTCTCGGTGTAGATGCCCTCGACCGTCTCGACGCCGTCGACCTCTTGGATAGCCGCGAGATCGTCGCGCGTAAGGCCATAGGTCGACTGCACGTTAATGTCATAGACATTCTGCTGGTCAAAATAGGCGTCGACCGAATCGCACAAATCCTCGCAGCCCGCCTTAAGGCCGCACATCACGCTCACGCCAAGCGCAGTGATGACCACGATAGATAGGAAGCGCTTAAGACTGCCCCGAATCGTGCGGTAGATGCCACGGCGAAAAACCGTCGGCACCATATCGTTTGAGCTTTGAGCGGTACGGTAGGTCGCGAACTCCCGGTCGCGGCCCGCGTGCTCCGTATCGTGGTTTTGGCTGTTTTGGCAATCTTGGTCCATGGGCGCTACCACTCGATCGTCTCGATAGGCACGGGATTTTGCTGGACCGTCTCGCTCTCCACGCGGCCGCTCTTAAAGCGGATCAGGCGATCGGCCATGGGCGCCAGCGCGGAGTTGTGGGTGATGATAATGACCGTGATGTCCTGCTTGCGGCAGGTGTCCTGTAGCAACTGCAAGATCTGCTTGCCGGTTTTGTAGTCGAGTGCACCCGTGGGCTCGTCGCACAAAAGCAGCTTGGGATTCTTGGCCAGTGCGCGGGCAATGGACACGCGCTGCTGCTCGCCGCCCGAAAGCTGTGCCGGAAAGTTGCCCAGGCGCTCGCCCAGGCCAACCTGACGAAGCGTCTGTTCGGCATCAAGCGAATCGGGGCAGATCTGAGCCGCGAGCTCAACGTTTTCGAGGGCCGTCAAGTTGGGGACCAGATTGTAGAACTGGAAGACGAAGCCGACGTCGGCGCGGCGGTATTCCACGAGCTGCGCCTCGTTGGCGGAGCTCACGTCGCGCCCGTCCACCGTCACGGTGCCGGAAGTCGCCGTATCCATGCCGCCCAGGATGTTGAGCGCCGTGGTCTTGCCGGCACCCGAAGCACCCAGAATGATGGCGAGCTCACCGCGCTCGACCGTAAAACTCGCGCCGTCGAGCGCGTGAATGCGGGCGTCGCCCTCGCCGTATGCCTTGATGACGTCTTTGAATTCGATATAAGCCATCGAGTAATTCCCATCTGGTCGGATAACTCTTTAGTATTACCCATTTCGCACCGACCAAAAAGGGACAGGTTTATTTTGACAGGGTTTATATGGGAAAACGGCAGCCATAGATGAGGCTACGGGGAGACAGAGAAATCATCGACGGGATCAGGCCGACCGCCAAACACAACGCACGCATCTCTATCTGTCAGCCAAATCATTCGAGCAGCTGTTCGTTTCTATAATATGATTCCGCTATCTAAGCAGGCCGATACGCAGAAAGGCGGCCAACATGGCGTTCGACTTTAAGAAGGAATGCAAGGAGCTCTACAAACCTGCAAGCAAGCCGAGCATCGTAACTGTCCCGCCATTCAATCTCAGGGCGGGATTCAGTCGGGATTCAGTTTCAACAAACGGCATCATCCGGTAACCGATATGTAAGGCTGTATAAATCGTTTCCGTTTGCCTAACAAAATGACCGCTCGGCTAACAAGCTCGGCCCATGTCCCCACGCGATGGTACTGTTCTCTAGAGTTCTTATTAGAGAGGGGTGCTCCATGGAGATCACCATCAATCGCGAAATTGGGAAGCTCGGACTTCCCAGGCATCTTGTGCTTGGCATGGATCCAGGAATTGCAAGCTGCGGATTCGCACTTATCGACACAGCTAATCATGAAATCCTGGATTTGGGCGTCAGATTATTTGACTCTCCAACTCATCCTAAAACGGGCCAAAGTCTTGCGGTTATTCGCAGGGGCTTCCGCTCTACCCGTCGAAACATTGACCGTACCCAGGCGCGCCTGAAGCACTGTCTCCAAGTCCTCAAGGCTTATGGCCTCATCCCCCAAGACGCCACCAAAGAGTACTTCCACACCACAAAAGGCGACAAGCAGCCGCTCAAGCTTCGCGTTGATGGGCTTGACCGCCTGCTCAACGATCGCGAGTGGGCACTAGTCCTATACTCCCTCTGCAAGCGCCGTGGATACATCCCCCACGGAGAAGGCAATCAGGATAAATCAAGCGAAGGCGGCAAGGTACTATCTGCCCTTGCGGCCAACAAGGAAGCAATTGCGGAGACCTCGTGCCGCACCGTTGGCGAATGGCTCGCTCAGCAGCCTCAAAGTCGCAATCGTGGCGGCAATTACGACAAGTGTGTAACGCACGCCCAGCTTATCGAAGAAACTCATATCCTATTTGATGCTCAACGCTCCTTTGGCTCCAAATACGCTTCGCCGGAATTTGAGGCCGCATATATCGAAGTTTGCGATTGGGAGCGTTCGCGCAAAGACTTCGACCGCCGCACGTATGACCTCGTTGGCCACTGCTCATACTTCCCAACAGAAAAACGAGCTGCACGCTGCACGCTTACGAGCGAACTCGTTTCAGCCTATGGCGCACTCGGCAACATCACCATCATCCACGAAAACGGGACCTCTCGCGCCCTGAGCGCAACGGAGCGCGATGAGTGCATTGCAATCCTGTTCTCGTGCGAGCCAATTCGAGGCAACAAAGATTGTGCTGTTAAATTCGGCGCCCTCAGAAAAGCGCTCGACCTTAGTTCCGGCGATTACTTTAAGGGAGTTCCAGCTGCCGACGAAAAAACGCGCGAGGTGTACAAGCCCAAGGGATGGCGCGTGCTCCGCAATACCCTCAATGCAACCAACCCCATTCTCCTGCAGCGTTTGCGCGATGACCGCAATCTCGCCGATGCCGTTATGGAGGCGGTGGCATACTCTTCAGCCCTCCCCGTACTCCAAGAGCAGCTTCAGGGGCTACCGCTTTCGGAAGCGGAGATCGAGGCGCTCTGTAGGCTTCCCTATTCATCCAAAGCTCTTAACGGCTATGGCAACCGTTCCAAAAAAGCACTCGACATGCTGCTCGATTGCCTCGAGGAGCCCGAGGTCCTCAACCTTACGCAGGCCGAAAATGACTGTGGCCTGCTGGGACTTCGCATCGCTGGCGCCCAGCTCGAGCGCTCCGATCGCCTGATGCCCTATGAGACCTGGATCGAACGTACCGGTCGAACAAATAACAATCCCGTCGTCATTCGCGCCATGTCGCAAATGCGAAAAGTGGTCAACGCCATCTGCCGCAAGTGGGGCGTGCCAAACGAAATCCACGTTGAGCTTGATCGAGAGCTCAGGTTGCCTCAGCGCGCAAAAGACGAGATTGCCAAGGCCAATAAGAAGAACGAGAAAAATCGCGAGCGCATTGCCGGGCAAATCGCTGAGCTGCGTGGCTGCACGGCAGATGAGGTCACGGGCAAACAGATAGAGAAGTACCGCCTGTGGGAAGAGCAGGAATGCTTCGACCTTTACACGGGCGCTAAAATCGAAGTCGATCGCCTAATTAGCGACGACACCTACACGCAGATTGACCACATCCTGCCGTTCTCTCGCACGGGAGAAAACTCTCGCAACAACAAAGTCCTAGTCCTCGCCAAAAGCAATCAGGACAAACGCGAACAGACGCCTTACGAATGGATGTCCCACGACGGCGCGCCTTCATGGGATGCTTTTGAGCGTCGCGTTCAGGAAAACCAGAAACTCAGTCGTCGCAAAAAGAACTTCCTGCTGGAAAAAGACCTTGATACCAAGGAAGGCGAATTCTTAGCACGCAGCTTCACCGACACCGCCTATATGTCGCGAGAAGTATGCGCTTACCTCGCAGACTGCCTACTGTTCCCCGATGATGGCGCAAAGGCACATGTTGTTCCCACCACTGGCAGAGCGACCGCATGGCTGCGTCGCAGGTGGGGGCTTAACTTTGGTTCGAATGGCGAAAAAGACCGCTCGGACGATCGTCACCATGCCACCGATGCTTGTGTGATTGCAGCATGTAGTCGAAGCCTCGTGATTAAAACTGCTCGAATCAACCAAGAGACGCACTGGAGCATAACCAGAGGTATGGACGAGACCCAACGCCGCGATGCCATCATGAAGGCTCTCGAAAGTGTTATGCCCTGGGAAACCTTTGCGAACGAAGTACGCGCGGCGCACGATTTCGTCGTACCCACACGCTTTGTTCCGCGCAAGGGAAAGGGCGAGTTGTTCGAGCAAACGGTCTATCGCTATGCCGGCGTTAATGCACAGGGCAAAGACATTGCTCGCAAGGCGAGCTCCGATAAGGACATCGTCATGGGCAACGCCGTTGTGTCGGCAGACGAGAAGTCGGTCATCAAGGTGAGCGAGATGTTGTGCCTGAGGCTCTGGCATGACCCGGAGGCCAAGAAGGGGCAGGGCGCTTGGTACGCAGACCCCGTCTATAAGGCGGATATTCCTGCACTTAAGGATGGAACGTATGTGCCCAGGATTGCGAAAGCGCACACCGGTCGAAAAGCCTGGAAGCCCGTGCCGGAAAGCGCTATGAAAAAACCGCCGCTGGAGATATATCTGGGCGATCTGGTGCAAATCGGCGATTTTGTGGGGCGGTTTAGTGGCTACAACATCCATAACGCCAACTGGTCCTTTGTAGACAGGCTTACTCGAATTAAAATAAGTTGCCCTACCGTTGGAAAACTAAGCAACGACATGTCACCCTTTGTTGTTCGAGAATCACCCATCAAGTAAAGCAGCTGCTTGCCCCGCACATTTCTTGCTTAATCGTGTGGGGCTTTTGCTTATTCCTTGTTGCCCTTTATAATGCATAGACCCATAAATGCAATCGGTTGAGAACCTTCGCCTCTATGCCATATACGCTCCCCATGGCGATACGTTAACGGGCATAATTGCAAGCTGCATCGCGCAGTCTTGAGCACGCGCCCCTCCCCAAGGTGATACGCTGAAGTCGTTGGCCATCAGAACCACCCCCAGGTCTTGAGCACGCGCCCTTCCCCAAGGTGATACGCTGACCTGGTAAAGCAGATGGTAAAGGCGCTCGTCTTGAGCACGCGCCCTTCCCCAAGGTGATACGCTCATTAATTGATAATCCAATTGTTGTCGGAGGTCTTGAGCACGTGCCCTTCCCCAAGGTGATACGCTTGACCGCCCGGCGCTCACATGCGTACTGATGTCTTGAGCACGCGCCCTTCCCCAAGGTGATACGCTAACTCGGTGAAGCAGTGGCGCCAATTCCTGGTCTTGAGCACGCGCCCTTCCCCAAGGTGATACGCTGATAACGATGTGGACGAGGAGCCTGGCAAGGTCTTGAGCACGCGCCCTTCCCCAAGGTGATACGCTGAGGGCAGCGTGCTGTTCGACTCGGTGAAGGTCTTGAGCACGCGCCCTTCCCCAAGGTGATACGCTGAGGTCTGCGATGACTCTGATTTCGCGGAGGTCTTGAGCACGCGCCCTTCCCCAAGGTGATACGCTCGCGTGGAGTACAAAGAGAACGAATGGCTCGTCTTGAGCACGCGCCCTTCCCCAAGGTGATACGCTTATTTTTATTTACACCCCTATAAGGGTTGTGTCTTGAGCACGCGCCCTTCCCCAAGGTGATACGCTGAATGGCGATGGAGATGACAGGGGTTTCGCGGTCTTGAGCACGCGCCCTTCCCCAAGGTGATACGCTTTAGCCAAGTACTACAAATCCGGATACTAAGTCTTGAGCACGCGCCCTTCCCCAAGGTGATACGCTGTCGAAGAGTAAATAGCATTTTGATACTTGGTCTTGAGCACGCGCCCTTCCCCAAGGTGATACGCTCGATTTCGGCGAGGACATCGACAATTGCCCGTCTTGAGCACGCGCCCTTCCCCAAGGTGATACGCTGTATTTAGGAGAAGGCGGTAGGCAATGATCGTCTTGAGCACGCGCCCTTCCCCAAGG
>CABSMX010000085.1 GCA_902478945.1 uncultured Collinsella sp. | reverse complement strand
GATGCAGCGTAGTCTCGTGGGCTCGGAGATGTGTATAAGAGACAGGTTCAGGAGCTGCTTGGGCATGCGAGCTTGTCCACGACGCAGATCTATACGCATCTCACGCCCGACCGACTCAAACGCGCCGTGAGTCAGGCCCACCCCCGCGGCGAGTAGGAGAAGGGCCTCCCGCGCCGCACCGAGGTGTGTGGTTTTGATTGCGGGTTGGCAGGAAGAGGCAATCCTGCTATCATTCATCGGGTTGCTTCACGGCAACAGGTTTTTATCACGCACGCGCGGCTACTTCATACCGTGGTGCCCGGGCTTTGGTAGCACATGTCCGGGTTGGTTTTGGAGGATGACCCCGCGCGGAGGCAAACCACAGGAGGTTTAATATGGCTACCAAGATTAATATCCGCACCCTGCTCGAGGCCGGCTGCCACTTCGGTCACCAGACCCGTCGCTGGAACCCCAAGATGAAGCCGTTCATCTTCGGTGAGCGCAACGGCATCTACATCCTCGACCTCAAGCAGACCATCCTTGACGCCGACCAGGCCTACACCTTCGTCAAGAACGTCGCCAAGGGCGGCAACGTGCTGTTCGTCGGCACCAAGAAGCAGGCTCAGGAGGCCGTTAAGAACGCCGCTGAGCGCGCCAACATGCCTTACATCAACCAGCGTTGGCTCGGCGGCATGCTGACCAACTTCGTCACCATCCGCTCCCGCATCAACCGCATGGAGGAGCTCGAGGCCATGGTCGAGGACGGTCGCATGGCAGTGCTGCCCAAGAAGGAGCAGGCAGTGCTCGGCAAGGAGCTCGCTAAGCTCCAGACCAACCTCGGTGGCGCCCGCGACATGAAGGGTCTGCCCCAGGCTCTCTTCGTCATCGACACCAAGCGCGAGGAGAACGCCATCAAGGAGGCCCAGCGCCTGAACATCCCCGTCGTCGCCCTGATCGACACCAACTCCGATCCCGACGAGGTCGAGTACGGCATCCCCTGCAACGATGACGCCATCTCCGCAGTCACCCTTATGTGCGAGCTCATGGCCGACGCCTGCCTCGCTGGCTCCGGTAAGGAGCAGGTCTCCGAGGCCGAGATGGCCGCCGAGCCCAAGGCCGAGTAAATCAGTCCTATTTAAGTCTTTTTCATCTCTTTGAAAGGAACCACAATGGCCCAGATTACTGCCGCTATGGTCAAGCAGCTCCGCGAGATGACCGACTCCCCGATGATGGAGTGCAAGAAGGCTCTCGTCGAGGCTGACGGCGACATGGACGCCGCCGTCGACGTTCTGCGCAAGAACGGCCTCGCCAAGGCTGCCAAGAAGGCTGGCCGTGAGACCAACGAGGGCGCTGTCGCCGCGTTCGTCTCCGAGGATGGCAAGACCGGCGCTCTGCTCGAGCTCTCCTGCGAGACCGACTTCGTCGGCTCCAACGCCAAGTTCACCGGCTTTGCTTCTAAGGTCGCCGAGGTTGTCGCCACCACCGAGCCGGCTGACGTCGACGCGCTGCTCGAGAAGCCGATGGGCGAGGAGACCGTTTCCTCCGAGCTCACCGAGATGATTCACATCATGGGCGAGAACATGAAGATCTCCCGTTTCGCCGCCCGCAAGGCCGAGAATGGCGCTCTCGCTTCTTACATCCACATGGGTGGTAAGATCGGCGTCCTCGTCGAGTTCGCCTTCGATAAGGCCGAGACCGCTCAGGCCGACTCCTTCAAGACCTTCGCTCACGACGTCGCCCTTCAGGTTGCCGCCGTCGCCCCGATCTGCGCTACCCGCGATCAGGTTCCGGCTGAGACCGTCGAGCACGAGAAGCAGATCTACATGGCTCAGGCTGCCGAGTCCGGCAAGCCCGAGGCTATCCAGGAGAAGATGGCTGTTGGCCGTCTGGAGAAGTTCTACAAGCAGTCCGTGCTCACCGAGCAGGAGTTCATCAAGGACAGCTCCCTCACCATCAAGAAGTATGCTGAGCAGGTCTCCAAGGAGCTCGGCGATACCATTACCGTCGTTGCCTTCGACCGCCTGGTCCGTGGCGAGTAAATAAGCTCTTGTAGCTGGTAATGAGCAGGCTGTGGGTTTTACTCACAGCCTGCTTTTTCATGGCTCTTATCAGAGCCTTTGATATCATATTGAGAGTCTAATTAAAGGAGGATCGCTTTGTCCGACATCCGATATAAACGCGTGCTTCTGAAGCTTTCCGGCGAAGCACTGATGGGCGACGGCCAATATGGCATCGACCCCAAGATTACCGATCATCTTGCCAAGCAGGTCAAGGAGCTGCTCGCCGTTGGCCATGAGGTCGGCGTCGTTGTCGGCGGCGGCAACATTTTCCGCGGCATGGCCGGCGCTGCCGGTGGCATGGAGCGCGCCCAGGCCGACTACATGGGCATGCTGGCAACCGTTATGAACGCGCTTGCCCTGCAGGATGCCTTCGAGCACAACGATGTTCCCTGCCGTGTGATGAGCGCTATCCAGATGAACGAGATCTGCGAGCCCTATATTCGCCGTCGCGCCATCAACCACCTTTCCAAGGGCAACGTCGTTATTTTTGCCGCCGGTTCGGGCAATCCGTACTTTACGACCGACACCGCCGCGGCTCTTCGTGCCTGCGAGATCGGTGCCGAGATTCTGATTAAGGCCACCAAGGTTGACGGCATCTACGACAAGGATCCCGTCAAGTGCGCCGATGCCGTCCGTTTTGACAAGATTACCTATCACGAGGTTCTCGTCCGCGGTCTGCAGGTTATGGATTCTACGGCTACGGCACTGTGCCAGGATAACCGTATGCCGATTTTGGTCCTCAACATCGATGGCGAGGACACCGTCAAGCGCGCGCTTTCGGGTGAGCCCGTCGGCACGCTCGTCTATCAGGAGGATTAAGCATGGCAGAGAACATCACCGTCCACATGGACAAGTCGCTCGAGTCCCTCAAGCACAACTTCTCCAAGGTTCGCACGGGCCGCGCCAACGCTAACATTCTGTCCGACATATCGGTCGATTACTACGGTGTTCCCACGCCGGTTACCCAGGTTGCTGCCGTTAAGACCCCCGAGGCTCACATGCTGCTCATCGAGCCCTGGGACAAGGCGCTCGTCAACGCCATTGTGAAGGCCATCAGCGCTTCCGATCTGGGCATTACTCCCAACTCTGACGGTACCGTCGTACGCCTGCCGTTCCCGGCTCCCACCGAGGAGCGTCGTCGCGAGCTCGTCAAGGAGTGCCGCGAGTATGCCGAGCAGGCCAAGGTTTCCATCCGCAACATCCGTCGTGACTTTAACAACAAGCTCGAGCGCGACGAAGAGCTCACCGAGGACGATGTCCGTCGCGAGCAGGCCAAGGTCCAGAAGCATACCGATGAGTATGTTGCCAAGGTCGAGGAGCTTCTGAAGGAAAAAGAAGCCGAGGTCATGGAGATCTAAGGTGCAATACGACGAGAACAAACTGGTCGAGTACTTTGCCGACGCCCCTGCGGGCGTCGGTTTTTCCGACCTTGACCTCAATAAGATCCCGCATCATATTTCGTGCATCATGGACGGTAACGGTCGTTGGGCCACGGCGCGCGGTCTTGCCCGCACCGAGGGTCACAAAGCCGGTATCGTTTCCCTGCGCGAGATCATTACCGCATGCGTGCGCT
Organism: uncultured Collinsella sp.; assembly: GCA_902478945.1. GTDB lineage: Bacteria > Actinomycetota > Coriobacteriia > Coriobacteriales > Coriobacteriaceae > Collinsella. Next base: position 5,289 of record CABSMX010000085.1, on the reverse strand, counting down.
TGGGTGTCGACGTCCTTTCGGCCTATGCGTTTTCCACCGAAAACTGGAATCGTCCGCAGCACGAGGTCAACGTTTTGATGCATTTGTTTGCCAAGACGTTTATCGATGAGCTGCCGCTGCTTAAGCGTGAAAACGTTCGCGTTGTCTTTTTGGGCGATATTTCCGCACTGCCTAAGAAGACCCGCGATGTCTTTGAGCGAGGTCTTGCCGAGTGTGCCGACCACACCGGCATGACGTTGGCGCTTGCCGTCAACTACGGCGCTCGTGCCGAGATCACCCGTGCTGCCCGTCAGATCGCGCTCGATGCCGCCGCCGGAAAGATTGATCCCGCCGCTATCGACGATGATATGGTTGCTTCGCACCTGTACACCGCTGGGCTGCCCGATCCGGAGCTTGTGATTCGAACCTCCGGCGAGCTTCGCCTTTCGAACTATCTGCTGTGGCAGGTTGCCTATTCCGAGTTTTATATCACCGATACCTATTGGCCCGACTTTGATCGTTGGGGTCTTGTCAACGCCATTTTGGCCTATCAGGGCCGCGACCGTAGGTTTGGTGGACTGAGCAAGACCGAGGAGGCTTAATCGTGTCCGATCGTCCCAAGGCGTCTGCTCCCAAGGCGCCTGCCGCCAAAAGCGGCGCGGCTGCGACTTCGTGGCTGGCCGGCTTTATTACCCGTGCCGCTGCAGGTATCGTCTACGCCGTTGTATTTATTCTCTGCCTGGTTTTGGGTATCGTTCCCACCGCCATCTTCGTCTCCGTCATGAGCGGCCTGTGCTGCTTTGAGTTTTTCCGCATGACGAAGCTCGATGGCAAGGTGGCCAACGAGCGCCTGGGTATCGCTGCCGCCGTGCTCTTTCCGCTCTCGGCGCTGGGCGACTCGCTGTTGTTGAATGCCCTGCTTTTTGCTCTGATGCTTGCGGTGGGCATTTGGTATGTCTGTTCGTCGCGTACCCGCATATCCGATGTAGCTGTGACGCTCATGGGTCCTATCTACACCGGTTTTATGCTGTCGGCCATCGTACTGCTGCGCGATGCCGTGCCCGGTTTTGCCGGTGCCCTGCTTTCGGTGGGCGTTTGCGCGTCCCTTTGGGTCTCTGATTCGTTTGCCTACATCGTGGGCAGCCGTATCGGCAAGCACAAGATGGTTCCCAAGATTTCTCCCAAAAAGAGCTGGGAGGGCTTTTTCGGCGGCATCTTGGGCTCGATTCTCATCTGGCTCATTTTGTGGGCAACGCATTTCTATAAGCTGAGCTTGCCCTATGCACTGCTGTGCGGCGTGGTCGTGTCCATCTTGGGCGTTATCGGCGACCTCATCGAGTCGCGCATCAAGCGCGGCGTGGGCGTCAAGGATTCCGGCAATCTGATTCCGGGCCATGGCGGCATGCTCGACCGTAGCGACTCGCTTATCTTTGGCTGCATTACCGCGCAGTTGCTTTTGATGATCGGAGGCGTGCTGTAATGGCTTTTCAGACGACGTGCGGCCCCGACGGGCGTCTGCGGGTTGCAATTTTGGGTTGTACGGGCTCTATCGGCACGCAGGCACTCGATGTATGCCGTCAGCATGTCGATCGACTGCAGGTGACGGCACTGTCCGTTAACTCCAGCACCTCGGAGCTCGTTGCGTTTGCCCGTGAGTTTTCGGTTCCGGCTGTTGCCGTGGCCGATGTTGCCCATGGTGCGGACGCTGTACTGCAGGAGTTGCCCGAGGGCACCGAGCTCGGTGTTGGTGCGCAGGCGGTTTGCGAGCTCGCACGTCGCGATGACGTCGACTGTGTCCTTGTTGCTATTGTGGGCGCTGCCGGGCTCGAAGCGAGCCATGCTGCCCTGACCTCGAACAAGCGTCTTGCACTTGCTAACAAAGAGTCCCTCGTTGTCGGCGGCGATCTGCTGATGCCGTTGGCGCAGCCGGGTCAGCTTATTCCGGTCGACTCTGAGCACTCCGCCATCTACCAGTGCTATCTGGGGGAGAATCCGCGCGAGGCCCACTGCATTTGGCTCACTTGTTCGGGCGGTCCGTTCTTTGGCCGTTCGCGCGAGGACCTCGACCACGTGACCCGCAATGACGCCTTGGCGCATCCCACGTGGGCCATGGGGGCAAAGATCACCATCGACTCCGCCACCCTTATGAACAAGGGCCTGGAGCGTATCGAGGCGATGCATCTGTTCGGTTGCGACCTCGACTTTATCAACGTGGTCGTTCAGCGTCAGTCCAAGATTCACTCTATGGTCGAGTTTGCCGACGGCTCCGTGATGGCACACCTTGGCGCCTCCGATATGCGCATTCCCATTCAGTTTGCCTTCTCGTATCCCGAGCGTTGGGATACTCCGGCGCCTCGAATCGATTTTCGTGAGTTGGGGCAGCTTACCTTCGACGCGGCCGATATGGAAACGTTCCGTTGCCTCGCGCTTGCCGAGCGTGCGGGCAAAACGGGCGGCACCATGCCGTGCGTGCTGAATGCCGCCAACGAAGTTGCCGTCGATGCCTTCCTGCACGATGCCTGCACCTTTACCGATATCGACCGTATCGTCGAGTCGTGCATGGACGCACACGATACACAGGCGGTCGCATCGTTTGAGCAGCTTCGCGATATCGACTCGTGGGCTCGTGCCAAGGCCGCCGAGGTGCTTGCTGCAACCCGCTCTTAATCGTAAGGATTGCTTTTCGTTTTATGGATACTGTTCTGAGTGTTCTCTCCTCGGTCTTTTGGGGTCTTTTGATGCTATCCGTCCTCGTGTTTCTGCACGAGGGCGGCCACTTTTTAGCGGCTCGTGCGTGCGGTGTGCGCGTCACCGAGTTTTTCTTAGGCCTGCCGTGCCGCTTTGACATTCATCGTACGTCGCGTCGCATTGGTACCAAGTTTGGTGTGACGCCGCTGCTGCTGGGTGGTTATGCCGCTATCTGCGGTATGGACCCGACCGATGTCTCGTGCGCCGACCGTGTGCTTGCGGCGATCTATCGTCATGGTCGCGTTTCGGTTGCAGACCTTTCCGTCGAGCTGGAGCTCCCCGAGGAGGATGTTCTCGAGGCTTGTGTCTTGCTTTTGGGCTGGGGTTCCATTGCGCCTTGGTACGAGGAAGGGGAGAAGCCTTCACCTAGCTACTATCCGGTCAGGTACCAGACGCTGCCGCGCGACGCTGCAGGATATACCACTTTTGACGGCCGCAGGTTTGATCGAGAGCATGCAACTGCCGAGGGAGATGTGTGGGAGCCCCCGGTCGCCGCTTCGGAGTTTCTTGAGCAGGAGCGTTCACATACCTATCTGGGCCAAGGTTTTCTCAAACGTGCCTTTATGCTGCTCGCTGGCATTCTCGTCAATATTCTGACGGGCTTTTTGCTGCTTATGAGCATCTACTCTATCGCCGGCGTTTCGGTGCCGGTCGATAGCAACGTGATCGGTCAGGTCGAAGAAGGCTCGATAGCAGCCAATGCAGGTATCGAGGCCGGCGACGCAATTCTTTCGGTCGACGGCGTGTCCTGCTCTTCCTGGATGGACGTGTACGATGCGATCGGAGCGGCCGCCGGAAAGGACGATATCGCCATTGAGTATCAGCGCGACGGCAAGAAACTTTCGACCTCGGTTGCGCTCAAGAAGGACGAGCGTTTGGGCGTTTACGCCTCTACGCAGGTGGTCCATTTGGACCCTATCACCTCGGCGCGCCTGTCGTTCTCCTATGTTCAGCAGACTGCTGAGGGCGTGATGCGCCTGCTGCAGCCGCAGCATACGATGGAGATACTCGATCAGTCCTCCTCGATTGTGGGTATCAGCGTCATGTCTTCTCAGGCGGCGGCAGCCGGTCCCGCGACGTTCTTGACGTTTGCCGCGCTCATCTCGTTTTCGCTGGGCTTTATGAACCTGCTGCCCATTCCGCCGCTCGACGGGGGAAAGTTGATTATCGAGATTATCCAAAAGGTTGCCGGTCGCGAGCTGCCGCTGAAGGTGCAGACAATCGTCAGCTATGTCGGCATCGCGCTCTTTGCGCTGCTGTTTGTCTACATGCTTCGTTCCGACGTCCTTCGATTTATTTTGTAGGGGAGTGTTTGGATTGTCTTTGTCCCATCCTTTGCCGCGTGAGCTGACACGCCCCGTGTTTGTCGGCGACGTGCAGATAGGCGGCGGCGCTCCGGTGGTGGTTCAGTCCATGACCTGCACCGATACCGCCGACGCCCAGGCAACGCTTGCACAAGTTCATGCACTCGCTCAGGCGGGTTGCGATGTTGTGCGCGTGAGTGTGCCCACCGAGGCTGCGCTCGAGGGCTTTCGTACGATTTGTGCGGAGTCTCCGGTGCCGATCGTTGCCGATATCCACTTTAACCATAAGCTCGCCATTGGCGCCGTTAAGGCCGGTGCCGCCAAGCTCCGCATCAATCCCGGCAACATCGGTGATTGGGCCAAGGTCGATGCTGTGATCGATGCCGCGGGCGCCGCTGGGTGCGCGATTCGCATTGGCGTGAACGCTGGCTCGCTTGAGCAGGATATCGCCGAGCGCGATGACCTTACGCAGCCCGAAAAGCTCGTGATGTCGAGTGAGCGTTTCGTCAAGCATTTTGAGGATCGCGGTTTTACCAATATCGTGCTTTCCGCCAAGGCCCATAGCGTGTCCACGACGCTCGACACCTATCGCGCCCTGTCGCGCGAAATCCCCCATGTTCCGCTTCATTTGGGCGTTACGGAGGCCGGAACCAAGCTCCAGGGCACCATTAAGAGCTCTGTGGGCCTGGGTATTCTGCTTTCCGAGGGCATTGGCGACACCATGCGCGTCTCGCTTACGGCCGATCCGGTCGAGGAACCGCCGGTCGCCTGGGGTATTCTGCAGTCGCTTGGCCTTCGCCGCCGTGGCCCCGAGATCGTCTCGTGCCCCACGTGCGCTCGCTGCCAGGTCAACCTCATTCCTATCGCCGAGGAGGTCACCGAGCGGCTTAAGAACTACTCCGCGCCGCTTTCGATCGCCGTTATGGGATGCGCGGTCAATGGCCCCGGCGAGGCTTCTGACGCCGACTTGGGCGTTGCCTGCGGACGAGGTCAGGGCCTGCTCTTTTCGCACGGCCAGATCATTGGTAAAGTAGCTGAGGACCAAATTGTCGACGCGCTTATGGCCGAGGTCGACAAGCTAATTGAGGAGAAATAAATGACTCGAGCAATGTATATGTCTAAGCTGTATGCTCCGACGCTCAAAGAGGATCCGGCCGATGCCGAGCTTGCGAGCCATCGCCTGCTGCTGCGTGCCGGCATGATTCGCAAGGAGGCCGCCGGTCTCTCTGTCTCTTATACACATCTCCGAGCCCACGAG
>CABSMX010000084.1 GCA_902478945.1 uncultured Collinsella sp. | reverse complement strand
GCGATAAGGACGCCAGCGGCGTGCCGATTATCGACTTTGATGCGCTTGCTCAGACAAACCCCGAGATTGTGGGTTGGATTTACGTGCCGGGAACCAACATTAACTATCCCGTGGTGCAGACCAACAACAACTCCAAATACCTCAACACGCTGTTCGACGGTACGGCCAATGCGTCCGGGGCCATTTTCCTGGATAGCGATGATGCTGCGCCGGGAATGGTTGACCAGCAGACCACGATTTACGGCCACCATATGAATGACGGGTCGATGTTCAACGTGATTTCGGACACCACCGACCAGGCGACATTCGATAGCATCGAGTACGTGTATTACATCACGCGCGATGCAACGTATAAGCTGCGACCGCTGACGACCAAGGTCGTCGAGGACACGTATGCCAAGGCGCGCACGCCTAATTTTGAGGGCGACGACGGACTCAAGAACTACCTCTCCGAGATGCTCGACGGCGCTTCGGCCGTGGCGAGCGATGCGGGCGACCGCGTCGCCTCGGCAACCAAGGTCGTGACGCTTGTGACCTGTCGCTCGCTGTCATTTAGCAATACGCGCGCCGTCATGGTACTCACACCGGTCGAGGAATAGATTGTTGAGAGCAGCCCGTCCCAAATGAGCTGCTCGATGACGGTAAAAGGGGGAAATGATGCTCGAGAATGGTAAAACGATGCCTTCGATTGATGCTTGGCTGCGCGAGGCCAAGGCCGATCCGTCGGCGCCGGCGTGCGGTATGTATTTGACGCATAACGGTGTGGTGCGCGCGACGCCTAAGGCCGAGGTGCGCGGAGTCGAGACCGATGGCGTGGCCCCGGGTCACAAGGTGGGCGGCATGGTCTTTGGCTACGATGCCGAAAAGGTGCGGTCTGCCATCGAGGCGACGCGAGCGATGCCGGGTATCGGCTATGTGCGCGTGTGGCTGGCAAGCGGCGAGCTTTCCGTGGGCGATGACATCATGCTCGTGCTCATTGGCGGAGACATTCGTCCGCACGTGGTCGATGCCCTGCAGTCGCTTGTCGGCACCATCAAGAATGAATGTGTGAACGAGGTCGAGCGCGAGGCATAGGGCTTTCCGATCAACCCGAGCCCATCTATAGCAAAAGCCCGCTGGCAGTTTAGATGAACTGCCAGCGGGCTTACTTGTCCGTTGGAGACGGGTTTGCGCCAGCGCTTGCGCTATACGCGTGTGGCGTCCTTGGGGCTCATGGTCATACTCTGGAAGCGATTTTCCATATACTCATTATCGAAGTACGTGCCGTAGAACTGCGCAACGGGAATATCGTTGACTGTGCCGTTGACACGCTGGTACCAGTAGTCGAGCGATTGCAGTGTCATGACGCCGTCGACCAGCATGATGATGGTAAAGATGACGGTGGCCGGGTAGCAGCTCTTCCAGGGAATCATGTTAATGAGCTTGAGCAATCTGGGCAGCAGCAGCTTGATCCAGATGAGTCCGCCTAAGCCCCACAGGCAGGCGAAGCCCGTGCAGGTGCGTCCGCCCGTGAGCACAGCGAGCGGATCGGGCATGCCAAAGAGCTTCATATGCGAGTAGCTCCACGAGACCACACCGAAAGAGGTCTGCATAAACCAGCCCACGAACACCTCGAAGCTTGCGCCAAGTAGGGCACTCACCAAAAAGATAATGATGGGGTTCTTTTTGTAGAAGCGGTTGAGCACCATGGTCATGAGTACGGCACCAAATCCGTAGATGGGGCTGAAGGGACCGAACAGCATGCCGGCGCGGTTCTGGTAGACGCCTGGGTCGTCGACCGTCATATGCCAGATGTCCTCCAGGATGAGGCCCAGCACGCAGCAGACAAAGAATACCCAGAACAGGTTGAAGTAGTTGAGCTTGATGTAGCCTTCGCCGGTCTCATCGCGGCCGAGCATACCCTCGGCGGCGGCGTCGCGATCGAGCATCTCCTGCAGGCGGCGCTGCAGTTCGCGCTCCTGACGAAGCGTGGGGTCGACGGTGGCCGAAAGCGCAATGAGGATGCCGAGCTGGATGGCGGGGCGCAACAAGAACGGCCCGATACCCTGGAGCATCACGTCGACCAAAAGCTCAACGACGGTAAATGCGATAAGGATATAGGACAGGCGCGCGGCGTTGCGGCGCTGGTTCTTGATGAGGTCCAGGCCGAAGATGATTAAGATGACCGCGCTCGCCGCCGAGAGCATGATGCCGGCGACGATAAGGCCGACCGCGACGAGCGTGTTGTCGCCGAGCTTGGCGGCGGCGTTGCCGTTGATGAGCGCGGTGATGACCTGCCACATAAAGGCGGCGACCGACGGGAGCGTGCCCACGCCGGACAGGATGCACAGGGCGGCATACACCTTAATGATGAGGGGGATCTTCTTGACCTCCGTGGCGCTGGGGACGTTGGGGTCGAGTTCGTTTCGATCCATACAGAACCTTTCTCGTTTTGTCCTAGGTTACAGGATACGCCGCCGACCTGCTAAAAGACAGGACGAACGTCCCAATTGCAGCAATGTAAGCCCTAACGGTGGGCGAGACGCGTCGCGACGGAAGCATACGGGACCGTTGGTCCCGCGGGCAGGTTTCCCAATAAAATGTTTGGCCGCAAAACGGATTATAAGCTCGGTGGGCTTTTAAAAAGCGCTGCTCATGCGCGGGAGTGCTTGTCTTGCCGTGCGTATAATAGGGCGGGTAACGCCAAATAACGAGGCTCTGAGGGGATGCCATGTCTCAAGAAACCATCCGCGCGGCCGAGCGTGCCACGGGACAGGTGACGACCATGCCGACGTATGATCCGGACTCCGACCAGCTGCATGAGGAATGCGGCATCTTTGGTGTGTGGGCACCCGATCGCGATGTGGCTCGGCTGACGTACTTTGGTCTGCGCGCGTTGCAGCATCGCGGCCAGGAATCGGCGGGAATCGCCGTGGGCGATGGCGGCACGGTTATGGTTCGTAAAGACCTGGGACTGCTCGATCGCGTGTTCTCCAACGCTGACCTGTCGACGCTCTCCGGCCAGCTGGCCGTGGGCCACGTGCGCTATGGCACCGCCGGCGCCAAGAGCTGGGAAGCCTCGCAGCCGCACCTTTCTACCATCAATAGCGTCATCATCGCGCTTGCTCACAACGGCACTCTGGTCAACACCGACGAGCTGCGCCGTCAGCTGATCGAGCTGGGCGTGCCGTTCCTCTCCAATTCGGATTCCGAGGTCGCGACCAAGCTTATCGGCTACTTCACCCAGCGTACGGGCCACCTGCGTGAGGGCATTCGCAAGACCATGGAACTCGTGCGCGGCGGCTACGCCATGACGCTCATCAACGAGCAGGCGCTCTACGCTTTCCGCGACCCGCATGGCATTCGCCCGCTGGTGCTGGGCAAGCTCGTGGACGAGGGCCTAGACCAGGCCGACGCCGCTTCTGTTTCGCAGCTACCCTCGCAAGACGGTGCCTCGACGGTCGACTCCGCCGTCCATGTCACGCGTGCCGGCGGCTGGGTCGTTGCCTCCGAGACCTGCGCACTCGATATCGTGGGCGCCGAGTACGTCCGCGACGTCCGCCCCGGCGAGATTTTGCGCATCAGCGCCGAGGGCCTGGTATCCGAGCAGGGCGTGCCTGCAGCCGAAGAATCGGCCAACTGCATCTTTGAGCAGGTCTACTTTGCCCGCCCCGACTCCATCATGAACGGCAAGAGCGTCTACGCCTGCCGCTACGACATGGGTCGTCAGCTGGCACACGAGGAGCCCGTCGAGGCCGACCTGGTCATCGGCGTGCCCGACTCCGGCCTGCCGCCCGCGGAGGGCTATTCGCACGAGAGCGGCATTCCCTTTGGCGAGGGCCTCATCAAGAATCGCTATGTGGGCCGTACGTTTATCGAGCCCACGCAGGAGCTGCGCGCCATGGGCGTGCGCATGAAGCTCAACCCGCTGCGCGACAACATCGAGGGCAAGCGCCTGGTTGTCATCGATGACTCCATCGTGCGCGGTACCACCATGGTGCAGCTCGTCAAGATGCTGCGCAACGCCGGCGCCAAGGAGATTCACATCCGCATCAACTCGCCCGAGGTCATCTGGCCGTGTTTCTACGGTATCGATACCGACGTGCAGTCGCAGCTCATCAGCGCCAACAAGACGGTCGAGGAGATCTGCGAGTATATCGGCGCCGATTCGCTGGCCTTCCTTTCGGTTGAGGGCCTGCTGAAGGTCATGCCCAAGGGCGGCTACTGCGATGCGTGCTTTACCGGCCGTTATCCCGTGGCGATTCCCGAGAGCTTTGGCCGCGACAAGTTTATGGAGGGCTTTAAGCCCCGCAACCTGGATAAGCCGCTGCACTTTGACGACGACGCCGTGGTCGAGAAATACGACGACCGCAGCTGGGAAGAGAAGCACGGCGAGGCTTAAAACCTGCCATTTGAGGACAGGTTTATTTTGGTAGGTTTTACCTGCTGTTTTGTTGATTGAGCGGCGCGCGTTGTTATGACGCGCGCCGAAATGAACGCAACTATGAGCACCGTTTGGCGCCCGGGCGGCGGACGGTAGTGGGAGAGGAAGGCTCAGATGAGCGACAGCAAGCATGTGACGTATGAGGATGCCGGCGTCGATACCGCCGAGGGCGGCCGCGCCGTCGACGCTATTAAGCAAATGGTTAAGGACACCAACCGCCCCGAGGTCATCGGCGGTATCGGTGGCTTCGGTGGCCTGTTCTCGGCCGCCGCGCTTAAGGATATGGAAGACCCGATCCTGATCAGCGGTACCGACGGCGTGGGCACCAAGCTCGTGCTCGCCCAGATCATGGACCGTCACGAGACGGTGGGCCAGGACCTGGTCGCCATGTGCGTCAACGACATTTTGGCTTCGGGCGCCGAGCCGCTGTTCTTCCTGGACTACGTTGCCATCGGCCACATTGAGGCCGAGCACATGGCGAAGATCATCAAGGGCGTGGCCGATGGCTGCAAGCTCGCGGGCTGCGCGCTCGTGGGTGGCGAGATGGCCGAGCACCCCGGTGTCATGGCGCCTGCCGACTACGACCTTGCCGGCTTTACCGTGGGTGTCGTCGACCGCCCCAAGATGCTCGACCCCGCGAACGTCCGCCCCGGCGACGTGATTCTGGGCCTGCCTTCCACCGGCGTGCACTCCAACGGCTACTCGCTCGTGCGCAAGGTCATCGGCGTTGACGGCATCAAGCCGGGCACGCCCGAGGCCGCCGCTAAGGCCGAGGAGCTGAGCCGCCCGCTCGAGGAGCTCGGCGGCGCATCGCTGGCCGACGCTCTGCTGGCCCCTACGCGCATCTACGTCAAGCCGGTTCTTGAGCTGCTTCGCGGCGGCGCTCCGGTGCACGCCATTGCCCACATCACCGGCGGCGGCATCACCGAGAACCTCAACCGCGCGCTTGCCGACGACGTCGACGCCGTGGTCACCCGCAACGGCGCCGAGATGGGCTGGGACGTTCCGCCCGTCATCACCTACGTGTCGCGCCAGGCCGAGCTCGCGCCCAACGAGGCATGCAAGACCTTCAACATGGGCGTCGGCCTGTGCCTGATCGTCGCCCCCGAGGACGAGGCCGCGGTGACCGAGGCTCTGGTTGCGCTGGGCGAGAAGCCGTTCCGCGTGGGCGAGTGCGTCGAGGGTTCCGGTAAGGTCGTGTACTCCGATGAGCGCTAACGAGCAGATGGCTGCCGCTGAGGGCCTGGACTTTGTGCCCTATACCCGTCCGACCGGTACCGATACGGCTGAGCCGCTCAAGATCGGCGTACTCATCAGCGGCTCCGGCACCAATCTGCAGGCGCTGATCGACCTGATCGCCGCGGATAAGCTCAATGCCTCGATTGAGCTTGTGGTGTCGAGCCGTCCTTCGGCCAAGGGTCTGCAGCGTGCCGAGCGTGCGGGTATCCAGACGCTTACGCTGTCCAAGGATGTCTATGCCGATCCCATTGCCGCCGACGAGATCATTGCGCACGAGCTGCTCGAGCGCGGCTGCGAATATGTGGTCATGGCCGGTTACATGCGCATGGTGCACACGCCGCTGCTGGCGGCGTTTCCCAACCGCGTGGTCAACTTGCATCCGGCCCTGCTGCCGAGCTTTACCGGCGCGCATGCGATCGACGATGCCTTTGCGCGCGGCGTCAAGGTGACCGGTGTGACCGTACATTTTGCCAACGAGATTTACGACAACGGCCCCATCATCGCCCAGCGCGCGCTGGCTGTCGAGGAAGGTTGGGATGTCGACACGCTCGAGGAGCACATCCACGCGGTTGAGCATGTGCTGTATCCCGAGGTTGTTCAGATGCTCGCCGACGGCCGCGTCCACGTGCTGGAGAGCGGCAAAGTGGCAATTGATGCACCCCGCGGCTAGCGGTGCACAGTACAATTTAGTTGAGTGGTCAGGGTGGTCATTGGCGCCAAGGTGCGTGTGACCACCTTTTGTTTTTGGTAGTCACCTGCGACGTTCTTGAATGACTAGTCGTTTAAGAACGTCGCAGGTGACTAGGTGAGAGAGGTGAGCGCATGGCGGATAGCGAAGCACTGTTTACGCCTGAGCTGGTGTTTTTTGATTGGGAGTGCGCGACGCCGGATGAGGTGTTTGCGCGGCTCGAGGACGAGCTTGCACCTCGCGGCTACATTGCGCCCGGTTGGCTCGATGCCGTCCGCACGCGCGAGGACGCCTATCCCACGGGTCTTGCCATGCCGGCGGCCAACATCGCCATCCCGCACACCGATCCCGGATTTGTGGCTAAGCCCTATATCGCGGTGGTAAAGCCCGCGGCGCCCGTGGTGTTCAGCGCAATGGCGGGCATGGGTGCCCCCGTGCCGGCGCAGATCATCATCAATCTGGGCATCGCCGAGCCGGGCGGCCAGGTCGAGGCCCTGCAATCGCTTATGAATATCTTTATGGATGCCGACGCCGCAGCCGATGTGCTCGGCCAGACCATATGCCAGGGCATGGTCGACGCCATCCGTCGCCACTTTTAGGGCCGGCACTTGGGGATTGTTCCTAACTGCCGGCAGAAAAGGAATGTCCCTAACTGCCGACAGCCAGAACAGCCCCCTTTGCACCAAAATGGTGCAGATTAACCTGTCCCCCATGCACCAGGTGTGTCGCGGGGTCCGCGTTGTGACACAATGGCGTTTGTTCGATTCGTGATGCGAAAGGCCAACTATGGCAAACAAGAAAAAGAACTCCGAGGCCGCGCCGACGCCCGAGCAGCAGGCTCGCGCTGCCTCCAGCTCTCGTAAGAAGCAGCGCAAGACGTACGTGTCTAAGACCGTCAAGATCGTCCTGGTGGTTATCGGCGTGCTGGCAATGCTGCTTTCCGTCTCGGCCATGGCATGCTCCGGTCTCATGTCGCAGGCAGAGGATACCTCGAGCTACAAGCTTACCGGCGGTGTCGCCGCCACCATCAACGGCACCAACCTCACCGAGGACACCGTGACCAAGCAGATCATGAGCATGCGCACGTCCTACGGTTACACCAAGGACAAGGACTGGGCGCAGTATCTGGTCGACAACGACCTGACGCCCAAAAAGTACCGCAAGCAGCTCATCGATTCCTACACGCAGCAGATTCTGCTCCAGCAGGCGCAGAAGGAAAACGGCGTGACGGTGTCGGACGAGGAGGTCGAGAAGGCATGGAAGGACGCGTGCAAGAGCGCGGGCGGTGCCAAGGCCTTTAAGAAGACCCTTAAGACCTACGGCTATACCGAGGACACCTACAAGGACTCGCTCAAGGAGAACCTGGCACAGCAAAAGCTTAAGGACGCCGTGGCGCCCACCAGTAAGCCCAAGGACAGTGAGATCGTCGATTACATCAACGAGAACCTGTCTAACTACAACGATGCCCGCCGCTCGTCGAACATCCTGATCAAGGTTGATTCCGACGCATCTGACGAGGACAAGGCCGCCGCCAAGGCCAAGGCGCAGGAGTGCCTGGACAAAATCAACTCCGGCGAACTGAGCTTTGAGGACGCCGTGAAGCAGTATTCCGATGACACCGGCTCCAAGGAGAAGAAGGGCGATGTGGGCTGGGACAAGCTCACCACCTTCGTCGACAGCTACCAGGCGGCGCTCGAGGGACTCAACAAGGGCGATGTGAGCGACGTGATCGAGTCGACGTACGGTTACCACGTCATCAAGTGCACCGACTACTTCCATGTCGATAGCCAGGTCGATGACATCAAGCAGGTACCCAAGGACATCAAGAAGTATATTTCCAACGTGGTGAAGACGCAGGCGGCCAGCACTGCATACAGCGAGTGGCTGGAACAGTACAAGAAGGACGCCGACATCACCGTCAACCCCATGCCCAAGGACGTACCGTACAACGTCAGCCTGAAGGGCGTCACCAAGAGTTCGACCGACGATTCGTCGACGACTGAGTAATCATGGGGCGGTGCTCATGCGAGTGCCGCCCACACTATTAAGGAGGATTTGCAGATGACCAACGAAGAGCTGCAGCAGGAAATGATCGCCGCCATGAAGGCCAAGGATAAGGTTCGCCTGTCCATCATTCGCCAGGTCAAGGCCGAGGTGAAGAATATCGAGGTTAACGAGCGCCGCGACGTGACCGAGGAAGACGTCAACAACATGATCAAGCGTCTGATTAAGCAGACGAGCGAGACGCTGGAGATGTCCATTAAGGCCGGTACCGACCAGGACCGTACTGACAACCTGACCGAGCAGGTCAAGATTCTGGAGAGTCTGCTGCCCGCGCAGGTTTCGGGCGAGGAGCTCGAGGCCCTGATCGAGCAGGTCATCGCCGAGCTGGGCGCCACGTCCAAGAAGCAGATGGGCCAGGTCATGGGGGCACTCGGCAAGGCCACCGGCGGCAACTTCGATAAGCCTGCCGCGGCAAAGATCGTCGGCGCCAAACTCGCGTAATTTGTTACGCGGTTTTACCAAACCGCGTAACGGCTCGACGCTGCAAACCCGTACACGCGGCAATCTGACGTTCAATTTCAAGGGCGCGACCATAAGGTCTGCGCCCTTTCATTTCACGTCACCTTGCTCGCGTGTACGGGTTTTCGCTGACTTATGCTCAACAAGGGCGGTTGTATTATTTTCGGCACTCATTGGGGACAGATTTAAATGAGTGCTCAATGAGCAGGTACTCATTTAAGTCTGTCCCCAATGAGTGCCGAAAATAATAC
>CABSMX010000083.1 GCA_902478945.1 uncultured Collinsella sp. | reverse complement strand
CTTCGTTAAACGGGCGCTAGGGCGTCACCCTTACACCAACATTTTCGACGCGATCGCAGGCACCACGTACTGCGAGCCGGGCGTGTCGGGTCCCGGATGGGCTTGGACAGATACCGATCATCTTGAGCTAACCGGCTATGCGGGTGAGGCCATCGGCGCCAATGGCGACCTGGTGGTGACGCTTGTGGGGCAAAACTCCGTGTTCGAGACGCATACGCCCGATGCGGACATTTCCATGAGCGGCATGGAGGTGTGGGGAAACCTTACACTTCGCGGCTCCGGCTTGCTCACAGCGACGGGTTCGCAATGCGGGATCCATGTGGCCCAGGCGCTGGTGGTGGACGGCTGCACGGTCGATGCCAGGGCCGACGGGGCAGGCGTTGTTGACCAGACTGTGGCCTGCATTGCCGCGGGTAGCTTGACCGTACGCGCCGGCGGGCACCTTGCTGCTTCGGGCGCGGGTTCCGATACTGGCCTTCGCTTTTATGGTGTGCGCTTGCTCGACGAGGGATTTGGGGCAGACGCGGCGAGCAAGACGCTTGACGTGGATGCGTCCTGGCTTGATGCAACCGGTACGGATGCTGGCGTTTTCTGCGATCGCGGGTCGCTCGTGGCCGCGCACTTTGTGACGCCCGCAGGTGGAGCCTTTGGCGCTGCCGGCGTGGTGGATGCTGACGGGGTCGTGGCACCGCACGTGGTGATCGAGCCCGATGACGCCGTTGGCCCGGCTGGGGAGACCGTTACACCCGGCGGCGAGGTGCGTGGGGATGGTACGGGCGAGCCTACTGGTGGCGCCGACCCTACTGCGGGGCAACCCGGTGCGGGACCGGCGACGGATCCCACGGTGAAACCCGCAGCTACGTCGCTCAAGACCACAGTCACCAAGAAGACAAAGCCCAAATCCACTATGGCAACAACACCGGCGCTTCCCAAGACCGGCGACAGCTGCTGGATAGCTGCCTCCTTAACGCTATTCCTGCTGGGGACAGTGCTTCTGAACGCCGCATTTCGCTGCTGATGCGGTGCGGCGCGCCTGGCAGCAATACAAGAGCTCTATAGGAGTTTTAAGGGCAACGCTTTCGGCAAGGGAGCGTTGCTTTTTTTTCACGCATACAATGTCTAACGTGCAGCCATATGCGTTTCCGCAACAAGGACTATCGCTTGTGGCAATACGCAAACATATGTTCTATACTTATACAAAAGGAATTGGTGAGAGGCGGTTAAATGAAAGCCAAGAGATGACATCGCGAGCAGTGTTGTTCGTTCAATAAATGAATCGGGGCTTAGCCACTATCTATTCTTTGGCTCAGGCTTTTTTCGTAGACATATGGGCACTGACGATTGAGACGGCCTATGCAGTCGGCCGGCAGGGTTCGGGTCTTATTGGATTAATTCAATTCACCTCGTGCTAAATCCACTCCGTTCTTTATACTCAAATGCAAACACTAAGGAGGTAGTCATGTTTTGGAGCTATGTTCAGCTTGATGATGGCACCCAGTTTGCCTACTCAGAGACAAGAGAAGACGGAACCGTTCGCGTAGCCGTCGAGCGCCCGGTTGACTTTGGCTTTGACCATGCGGAATGCTTCTTGCCTGCGGTCAAATGGTTCAACGTCGAAGGATTTACTGCTGATGACCTCAATTTCTTGACAGAATTTGTTAGATCAAACGCCCCGTTTATCTTCGAGCTCGCCGAACGCCAAAAAGCCGGACCGGCGGTGGCATAATGCCTCGAGTTCTTATTTTCGGGCGGTACGTTCTATTCTTTTGGATTGCGGAAAACGGAGAACCAATTCACATCCACGTAGGCGTAAAGAGGGCGGCTGCTAATTCGACTAAGTTTTGGCTGACGAAAGACGGCGGATGCAAGCTTGCGAACAACGAGAGCAAGATTCCGGCTAAGGATCTCAGAGATCTTTCAAAACTAATAACCATGAACCATCAATTCATATGTGACAAGTGGCGCGAAACCTTTGGTGATGATTCACTGACGTTCTACTGTTAATCATCGAGCAGGAAGAGGCGCTTGTCTATGAAGTGCTGTAAACAGGACGAGGAGCTTGTGAATACCAGCCCGCGTCCTTTTCCTTCCAATGAACCCAACCCGGAGACCTTCCAGGCCATTCTCGAAGGCGATGCGTTCTTAGCGACGGGGGAGTCCGGTCGCTTCGACAACGCGCCGATCTTATCGATGCAGCCCTAGTCAACAAGTCTGAATTTCGCCGCATACTTCCGGACTCGTCGAGTCTTAGAAGCCAGTATTGAATATCGAGAGCTACTTGCCGAAAATCCGTTTGAGGGAATTCGTATCGTCGATATCATTCGAGAGGGGATGACGGGCGATGACCCACGCCTACAGTGATATGTATCTTGAGGATGCAATGAGAACGCTGGACGAGGCGGTCGATTTTGCTCTCTGTGACCAAGGGCTGACTCCAGCCGAGTTGACGGCGATCTTGTCGAACGCTCTTGAGATGAAACAGTTTGAGCGCGGTATGCCTCGCGTCGTCTGCGGCATGGCGGGCGACGAGCTCGCGCGCGATATTATCGCCCATGCGGGACTGACCCCCGTCAAATGCAGGGAGACCTATCCGTTCGACCGTTCGCCTCAGTATTGGGCGGGCTGGGTTTTGGCCTATGCGCAATGGATGTGCAGCTTGGGCTTTAATGAGCTACTCGAAGTCGCCCCGCTCGATTGGATTATCGGCTCGTACCATCCGCTTCACGAGGCCTCCGAAGACAAATTCGCCCAGATTGTCATTGATAAATGGAACGATGCCCAGGCAGACAAAAAGGGCCTCAAGGCGGCACGAAAGGCGGCCGGACTAACGCAAAAACAGCTCGCCGCCCAATCGGGGGTTAAGCTTCGCGCCATACAACTCTACGAGCAGAACCAGCTCGACCTACGCCGTGCCTCGGTTTCCTCGGCATTGGCGCTCGCAAAAACCCTGGACTGCACACTCGAAGACCTCGTCTGGCAGCCGGTTGCCCTGGAGTACGACTCGCAGGCTATTCCATCCATTGAGCTATAAAGGAGGCAGACATGCTTTGGGGCAATGTCCAACATGATGACGGCGCTGGCCTAGCTGTTCAAGAGGATCATTCGACTGCGCACGTGGCAAATTCAGCATCACCGATTTTGCTCGGCGGCGCCACGTCAATCGATGAAGCTGTTCGGCTGACCATTGAGGGCATGCCCAACGCGCTCAGGCTCTTGGAGAACTCATGATGGCGGTCGCGCCGCGCCAGGCGCATCCGTTCGCGCCGCTCGTGCTCGACGATGCCGGTTCGCTCGAAGCTATGGCCGCGGCCGTGATGCGCCTACACAGCACGCTGATGACGGTCGGGCGCTGCTATACAACCGACACCACAGGCGACCGGGCCGCGCTTGAGCTTGGACGCGTCGAATCCGTGCTTGCGGGTGCATTCTGTACGATATTCGGTCAATCGCCGGCCGATCGCTTCGCAGACATCTTTGACCAGGTCACCTACGTGGCCGATCACATGGTCAAGGACCACATCTTTGAGGACGGCAACAAACGCACCAGCCTTGTCTTTGCGTTGTCCGTCTTAAGGTTCGCAGGCACTCCGGTCGTGCTGTCCGACAACCCCGAGCCCAAAGACAACCAGTACTACGCCTGGATCCAGGACCTCGTTTCTAGTAGCCGCACGACCAGCGAGCTCGCCGAAGAGCTGCGCCGCGGTTGCGTTGCGGGCACGGACGACCCGTCGCACGTATAGAATCTAAGCATCCGCACGCCAGCTATGAAATGGATTGGACACCACATGGAAATCCCCAGCACCCTGTGCAGCAATGTCTACGACTTTGCGTTTTGCCCCGAGCCCTGTTACGACCGCCTGGCCGACCTCGCCGATCCCGAGGACTGGGGTCCTAGCAACCGCATCCTCAAAAACTACCTGTCGTTTTCGTTTAGCCGCGCGGTGTTTTTGACCGAGCGCGACGTGGACCAGACCGCGCCGTTCAACCTGCCGCTGGTGTTCGACGACGACCGCTGCCTGTTCAACACCGGCCTGTACACGCGCCGCTACGAGACCATCTACGGTCTGTTTGAGCCCAATACCAAGCCCGATGCGCGCCAGCGCTGGTTTTTGAAGGGCTTCTTTAAGGAAAGCGACCCCATGCTGGTCTCGTTTGAGTTCCTGCCGTGCCGCGTGCGCTTTGCCGAGGACCCCTCCGAGCTGGTCTTTGACTACCGCCTGCCCATCCGCTCCAACATCGACCACATTCTGGGCGACGAGGAGAACCTGACGCGCATTCCCGTCAGCCTTATGGGGGAGGGCAACTCGCTGCTGCTACGCCGCGCCTTTGAGGGCGCCGTCGTCGAGGCCGCCCGTCGCGCCGCCGCCAACTACACGCTCGCGGTGCCGCAGTTCTACGGCGGCCGAATCCAACTACTGCTGCCGCTGTGCCTAACCGGCGACAAGCCCGAGCTGGCGCTGACCATTCAGCGGGAGGATGGCTTTTACGCCGCGCGCACCTGACTCACACTCGACATGGCCTACAACAACGCGCGACTTATCTGCCGCCCCGAGACCTCGTGGATCAAACGATAAAGGGCAGTTTAGCTGCTGATTTGCTGGGAGCCTTACGTGCGATGACGCGGCTTGCACCCACGAATTTAAAATCGGGGGCAAAAAGTTCTTGGTAAACCACGCGCGGCTATGATAGTATCTCTTTTGCCGAAAGGCGACGGGCGATTGGCTCAGGGGTAGAGCATATCCTTCACACGGATGGGGTCACAAGTTCGAATCTTGTATCGCCCACCATCTAAAGCACAGGTCAGAGGTGTTAAGCCTCTGGCCTTTTTCTTTTTGACACCAAGGGTGACACCAAAAGTGACACCAAAATCAAATCGTAGTCGTCTAAGGCGTCATTTTTATCGCACCCTTTTCGCTGACGCCATTGCACGTTATGTATAAAACGCATGCGTATTTTCATTGAATTCCCCCTGTGATCCGAGCACAAATGTGGAGATAGGAACCACATGCCCAAAGCGCCTACCAGCGGATTTCTATCAAACGATGGTATTTCGGAGGAACCCGTCAAGCATTTGGTTTGCTTCCGGTACTTACCCACATGATGCCCCGGTAGATAATCGGCCATGCCCGTAATCCGCACGGCCTACGGCCGAAACCAGGGGAGGCGCAAATGGACGAAATCGTCTGCGCAAACACTGCATTCCGCTACTGGCGCTGCCCACCGCAAGTGCGCGACCTCTACCCGCGCCTACCTAACGCCGAAGACGGCTGGCGAGCTCTGTCCCAAGCCCCTTTCGTAACCGACGTCCTCAAGACGCCAGTCATCACAGCAGCATCAACACGAAGCAACCTGCATTCCGAGACTAGACGGACCATCCGATGGAACAGCGCCTATACAGAGAAGGTTTCCATCGAAACGGGTATGGGCTTTAGCGTCACTGACCCTCTTAATACGCTATTCACCATGACTCGAAGCGTGTCCTCATGCGATCTAGTTCTTGCTATGTACGAGTTCTGCGGATGGTTCTCGATTTTTAAACCATCGCCCGCGGTCGATATGGCACTTGAGCAGGCAAAATCAAAAGAAGAGCAGTACACCATAGAAAGTCTGTTTGAACTAGACGAAACCCAAGACGAGGTCCCATGGAAGCGAGTCTATGCTCGGGCGCACCAGAAGGACAGCGAGAATGATCAAAGTGGGCAGCAGGATGACGGATCCGGAAATAAAGCTAGCGGAAAGGGCACATCGCTCTGGATGAGAAAGCCTCTTATTGAAATAGAAGAACTGCATAGATTTGCAGCGAAGGTTAAAAACGAGATGTGGGGAAAGCAATTCTACGAAGCCGCACGGCAGGTAATGGGTATCGCTGCATCCCCGCTAGAAGTTGCTGGAATCATGTTGCTGAGTCATCCGAGGCGTGCCGGCGGAGCGGAGTTTAAAAACATATTCGTCAACGACTTAACACCGCTGTCGAATTCAGCTCGGAAAATCGCAGGTCAGAAAATCTGTTACGGCGATATCGTCATCGTAAACCCAATAACAATGAAGGCTGTGATTATCGAACTTCAAGGAGAGGTTATCCATGGATCGGGCGCCGTGCTTGACCACGATGCCACCCGAATGACAGCATTGCAAAGCATGGGATACGACGTATTTCTTGTAACCCATGACATGCTCAATGATCACGATCAGCTTGATGCCATCATCCACAGTGTGTGTGAGCGATTAGAGTTGCGCTACAAGCCAAAAACCGAGGCGATGAAATGCGCTGAGACCAGATTGCGGGCCAACGTTCTGTGCAATTGGCTTTCTATTGGAAAGCAATGATGTCCAAGTGAGCATTTTAATGCTTTATATGCTGCCAGTAATTAAGTGTCATTTTACAACCACGCCGGTTTACTACGTTGGATTGAGGGTGGCTGAACACACTGACTTCGACGCCCGTAAAACCGCAGGTAGATTGCCTGCCCGTTTTGCGAAATTAGATGTGAGGTCGGAAATCCGGGAATCATCGTAGTAAACCGATCTGTTTATAAAGCGACCAGCTGGGGCGAGCTACGCTCGGTTCCGTAAATTGGCCCGAAGACGTGCGGAAGGGCTCGGGCCCCGGAAGTACCGCGGATCGCTTTGGTCTGGCCGGCGGCACCTGGGGTGACATGCCGAGCCCTGCAAAGGAAGGCGGCGGGCTTGCCGCCGCCCACGGGGCTCGCCCCGCGGGCTATGTCGGGCATCGTGTGTCTCTTTGGCCCCGCGCCCGTTCCACGCGCCGCAAAATATTTCCCAAAATTGTCCTTGCATCGCCGTCCGAGTTCCCGTATAGTACTTCTTCGCACGGGGGCGTAGCTCAGCTGGGAGAGCGCTTGACTGGCAGTCAAGAGGTCAGGGGTTCGATCCCCCTCGTCTCCACCCGAGCATTGAATGAGGCTCCAACGCAAGTTGGGGCCTTTTTTCATATCTATTGATTTAAGCCATGTATTGGCTGAGTAGCATCTTGGCGACATGCCCATTGTTAATTACGAATATGAATGTTGATAACTTTACGTCTCTGAATGACAAAGCTAGTCTGCAACCCAATAACAAAGAGGCCGGGCGTAATGCCCGGCCTCGAAATACTCTGGTGGGCCCTCCGGGATTCGAACCCAGAACCCAGGGATTATGAGTCCCCTGCGCTAACCGTTGCGCCAAGAGCCCTTATGAACGGTGAATGCAATTCTAACAAAGGCAACTCAGGCCAAATTTCTTCGCTTCACGTCGTGAGATACTACCATGCACAAGCAAGTCGCACAACGCAAGATCAAATCCGATGCTAAACAACAGCTAATCTAGGCGCATCGCGGAAAAGACGTGTTTTAGAAAAAGTTAAAGCCTATATTTCAGGGCTCCAACATATTTATGCGTGAAATCAACCTGATGTCATTTCAAAACCATGCCTGTTTACTACGACGGATCGGCGACCCCTGAGCAACGTGTGTTCTCCGTTTGCAAAACCGCAGGTAGGGAGCCCGCCGGTTACGCCAAAAGGCGAGTGTTGTCGGACATTCCTAATTCATCGTAGTAAACCGGCATGGTTTTGAAGCGCAGGGGAGGGGCGCTTCGCAATCGGACTCGATAATGGGTCTGGTGGCGTACGGAAAACCCTGTTGAACGGGGAGGGTCGTGTTCCGCGTGCCAAGTCGGCCGGCGTACGGGCCGTGCGGGGGCCAGGCGCCCCGCGGGCTAGCGCGGTCCCGTGTGCGCCGGCGATCACGAAAGTTTTTCCGAAATTGTCCTTGCATCGGCGGGGGAGTTCCCGTATAGTACTTCTTCGCACGGGGGCGTAGCTCAGCTGGGAGAGCGCTTGACTGGCAGTCAAGAGGTCAGGGGTTCGATCCCCCTCGTCTCCACCCGAGCATTGAATGAGGCTCCAACGCAAGTTGGGGCCTTTTTTCATATAGGAACACAAGGTCAAAGGCGGCACCATGATCCTCCTGGTCGACAAGATCGAAAAAAGCTTCGGCGCGCGCGTCCTCTTTAGCGGCGCGTCCTTCCAGATCAACCCCGGCGAGCGCTTTGCGCTCGTGGGACCCAACGGCGCCGGAAAAACCACCATGCTCAAGATCATCATGGGCATCGACAGCCCTGACGCCGGACAGGTCCAGTACGCCAAGGACTGCCAGGTGGGCTACCTAGAGCAAGAAACCAACCTGGAGCAAAAGGACACCACCATCCTCGCCGAGGTCATGGCAGCCGCTAAAGAAATCCGCCGCATGGGCGAGCGTGCTAACGAGCTGCAGGCCCAGATCACCGAGCTCTCCGAGCAGGGCAAGGACGTCGACGCGCTCCTTAACGAGTACGGCCAGGTCCAGGACCGCTTTGAGCATCTGGGCGGCTATGAGCTCGAGAGCAACGCCCGCAAGATTCTGTCCGGCCTGGGCTTTAAGGTCACCGACTTTGAGCGCCCGTGCTCCGAGTTCTCGGGCGGCTGGCAGATGCGCATCGCGCTGGCAAAGCTCTTCCTGCGCCACCCCGACCTGCTGCTGCTCGACGAGCCCACCAACCACCTGGACCTCGAAAGCGTCCAGTGGCTGCGCGGTTTTATCGCCAACTACGACGGCGCCGTGCTCATCGTCAGCCACGACCGCGCCTTTATGGACGCCTGCGTCGACCACGTCGCCGCGCTCGAAAACCGCCGCGTGACCACCTACACCGGCAACTACAGCAGCTACCTCAAGCAGCGTGAGGACAACCTGGAGCAGATGCGCGCCAAGCGCGCCGCGCAGGAGCGCGACATCGCCCACATGCAGGTCTTCGTTGACAAGTTCCGCTACAAGCCCACCAAGGCCGCACAGGCGCAGGAGCGCATCCGCAAGATCGAGCAAATCAAAAAGGAGCTCGTCATCCTGCCCGAGGGCCACAAGCACATCGACTTTAAGTTCCCCGACCCGCCGCGCTCCGGCGATATGGTCGTGAGCCTGGAGGGCGTCTCCAAGTCCTACGGCGACAAGCACATCTACAGCGACATCGACCTCAAACTCTACCGCGGCGAGCACGTGGCGCTTGTCGGCCCCAACGGCGCCGGCAAGTCCACCCTCATGAAGATCCTCGCCGGCCTGGAGCCGCCCACTTCCGGCACGCGCGACCTGGGTACCAACGTGGGCATCGCCTACTATGCCCAGCATGCGCTCGAGGGCATGACCGAGTCCAACACCGTCCTGCAAGAGATCGACACCGTCACGCCCAAGTGGACCGTACCGCAGCAGCGCAGCCTGCTGGGCGCCTTCCTATTTAGCGACAACGATTCCATCGAAAAGCAGGTACGCGTCCTCTCCGGCGGCGAAAAGGCTCGTCTCTGTCTCTTATACACATCTCCGAGCCCACGAGACTACGCTGCAT
>CABSMX010000082.1 GCA_902478945.1 uncultured Collinsella sp. | reverse complement strand
CAGCTGGGGACGTTCCTGTTGTGCCGGCGCCTTGGGACACTCCTTGGTTGTTTTTCATGCGACGAAGGGAATGGATCATTTTGTCGAGGGGGCGGGCGGCTTTCGGTCCTCGGGGAAACCACGGCCCGGAATCCCCCTTGCACCAATCTGTCGATTGAACATCGGTGTGTGTTCGCGCTATCATGCGTGGTTAAATGGTTAGCCATGGCAAACGGTTAGCCAAGTTAAACAAAATGCAACGCCCTGTGGGCGCCGGGGGAGGAACGCGGACGTGAGACTCGATACACTCGAGATTGGAAAGGATGCCGTTGTCGCATCGGTGGCATCGGACGATCAGGCACTCCGACAGCATATTTTGGACATGGGCCTAACGCCGGGCACCGAAGTCACCATGATGAAGTACGCCCCTATGGGCGACCCGCTCGAGATTCGCCTGCGTGGCTACGAGTTGACGCTGCGCAAGGACGATGCCGCTCGCATCGAGCTCGTGGGCATTCACGACACCGATACGGGTCCGCGCGCTAACGCTGCAATCGGCACGACGGAGCATCCGGCCCTGGGCGAGGGGACGTATTCGCCCCGCGCGGCAAAGACGGCCGTGCCCGAGGGCGCACCGCTGCATTTTGCCCTCGCCGGCAACCAAAACTGCGGCAAGACCACGCTGTTCAACCAGCTGACGGGCTCCAACCAGCATGTCGGTAACTTTCCTGGCGTGACGGTCGACCGCAAAGATGGCACCATCCGCAACCACCCCGAGGCAAGCGTTACCGACCTGCCCGGCATTTATTCTCTGTCGCCGTACACGGGCGAGGAGATCGTAAGCCGCCAGTTTATCCTGGATGAGCACCCCGACGCCATCATCGATATCATCGACGCCACCAACATCGAGCGTAACCTGTACCTGACGCTGCAGCTTATGGAGCTCGATCGACCCATGGTCATCGCGCTCAACATGATGGACGAGGTGACGGCCAACGGCGGCGCCGTGGACGTCAACCTGCTCGAGAGCCTGCTGGGCGTGCCTGTTGTTCCCATTAGTGCTGCCCGCAACGAGGGTATTGGCGAGTTGGTGGATCATGCCTTGCACGTGGCGCGGTTCCGCGAGCGTCCCGGTCGCCTGGACTTCTGCGCGCCCGATGGTCCGGACGGCGGCGCGCTGCATCGCTGCATTCACGGCATCGCCAACCTTATCGAGGACCATGCCGCGACGGCGCACATTCCCGTGCGTTTTGCGGCGACCAAGCTGGTTGAGGGCGACGAGCTGGTGACCGAGGCGCTTCACCTGGACCGCAACGAGCTCGACGCCATCGAGCACATCATTAGCCAAATGGAGGGCGAGGCCGGCACCGACCGTCTATCTGCGCTGGCTGACATGCGCTTCGGCTTTATCGGCGACGTGTGCGGGCGTTGCGTCGTCAAGCCGCACGAGAGCCGCGAGCACGTGCGCTCCGTCAAGATTGACCGCATCCTGACGGGTCGTTACACGGCCATTCCGGCGTTCCTGGTGATCATGGGTCTCGTCTTTTGGCTGACGTTTGGCGTGATCGGCGCGGCGTTGCAGGGACTTATGGAGGACGGCATCGCTGCCATCATCGCCTCGGCCGATGCGGGTCTCAAGGCGTTCGGCACCAACGACGTAGTGCGCTCGCTGGCTGTCGACGGCGTGCTTACGGGTGTGGGTAGTGTACTGACCTTCCTGCCGATTATCGTCGTGCTCTTCTTGTTCCTCTCCATTCTGGAAGACTCGGGCTACATGGCGCGCGTGGCCTTTGTCATGGATAAGGTATTGCGTCGCTTTGGCCTGTCGGGCCGCAGCTTTGTGCCCATGCTCGTCGGTTTTGGCTGTACCGTGCCGGCTATCATGTCGACCCGTACGCTCCCATCCGAGCACGACCGCAAGATGACCGTCATGCTCACGCCGTTCATGAGCTGCTCGGCCAAGTTGCCGGTCTACGGTCTGCTGTGCGGGGCGTTTTTCCCACAGGCGACGGTTCCCGCCATGGTCTCGCTCTATCTGATTGGCATTGCGGTTGGTTGCATCGCGGCTTTGGTGCTTAACCGCACGGCATTTAAGGGCGACCCGGTGCCGTTTATCATGGAGCTTCCCAATTACCGTCTGCCGAGCGTCAAGACGACGGTGATGCTGGCATGGGATAAGGCCAAAGACTTTATTACCAAGGCCTTTACCATTATCTTTGCCGCGACTGTGGTCATCTGGTTCCTTCAGACGTTCGACATCCGCTTTAATGTGGTCGCCGATCAGTCGCAGAGTCTGCTTGCGGGCCTCGGCAGCATCATCGCGCCGGCGCTGGCGCCGCTTGGCTTTGGCGATTGGCGCGCATCCACGGCGCTCGTCACCGGACTTATTGCCAAGGAGAGCGTCATTTCGACCCTCACCGTGCTTTTGGGCGCGACCTCGCCCGCGGCACTGTCGACCATGTTTTCGCCGTTCACCGCCTACGTGTTCTTGGTCTTTACGCTGCTGTACCCGCCTTGCGTGGCGGCAATCGGCGCCGTCAAGAGTGAGCTGGGCGCGCGCTATGCCGTTGCCGTGTTCGCGTTTCAGGTGACGGTCGCCTGGATCGTGGCGTTTGTCGTGCATTCGGCAGGTATATTGCTGGGGTTGGCTTAGTTATATATTGACGGCGCAACCTCTGTGTATCGAATTGTTTTCGGCCCCGCATCTGTTGCTGACGGATGCGGGGCCGTTGCTATATAATCGCCTCCGCTCAAAACGATTGGAGACGTTATATATGACTCAGGCAAGGCAAGACGGCATCACGCTCAGGCAGTGGCTCCCGCTCATCGGGCTCACCTGCTGCGCGTTCGTGTTCAACACGTCGGAGTTCATGCCCATCGGCCTGCTGACCGACATCGCTGCATCGTTTTCGCTCACCGAGGCCCAAGCTGGCATCATGATCTCGGTCTATGCCTGGGGCGTCATGCTGCTGTCGTTGCCGCTCATGGTGTTTGCCTCGCGCTTCGAGTTCAAGCGGATGCTGCTGGGCGTGCTGGCCGTGTTCTCGCTCGGTCAGTTCCTGTCCGCTGTGGCGCCGACCTATCCCATCCTGGTCTGCGCGCGCCTGGTGGTCGCTTGCGCACATGCCGTGTTCTGGTCAGTCGCCTCGATTATGGCCTCGCGCCTGGTCGACACTCGCCACGGCGCGCTCGCCATCAGCATGATCGCCACGGGCTCGTCCATCGCGCAGATCTTTGGCCTGCCTCTCGGTCGCGCCATTGGCTTGGCCGTGGGCTGGCGCATGACGTTTGCCGTGGTCGGGGGCCTCTCAGCCATCGCGGTCGTCTACCAGGCAGCGGTGTTCCCGGCCATGCCGGCGGGTGAGCGCTTTACCGTCAAACAGCTGCCCGAGCTGCTCAAGAACCCTCTCCTCATCGCGCTCTACGCAGTCACGGTCTTCATGGCGACCGGCTATTACGCAAGCTACAGCTATATCGAGCCATTCCTGGCGCAGGTCGCGCACGTCGATGCGGGCGCCATCACCATGACGCTGACGGCGTTTGGCTGTTCCGGCTTGGTGGGCAGCTGGCTGTTCAGCCGCCTGTTCGACGGGCACCGTTTTCCGTTCCTTGCTATCACGCTTTCCGGCGTGCCGGTGGCTCTGCTGCTCATGGGGCCGGCCGCATCGTCGCTCGTGACAGTGCTTGCCGTCTGCGCACTGTGGGGTTGCTGCGCCACGGCCTTTAACGTGGCGTTTCAGGCCGAGCTCATCAAGCACACGCCGGCAGATTCGTCGGCCGTCGCCATGTCGATTTTCTCGGGCCTGTTTAACCTCGGTATTGGCACGGGCACCGCAATCGGCGGCGCCGTGGTTTCGGGTCCCGGTATCGCTTGGATCGGCTTCGCGGGCGGGGCGATTGCCGTCGTGGGCGTCATCCTCGCCATCACGGTGATGTTCCCAGCCATACGCCGCGCAAAGCCCGTCGCCTAGCCACATCCTCCTCATCAGTTGCGGTGAAATACGGACTGCTGGGTCCAATAAACCCGGCAAACAGTCCCTATTCCACCGCAACTTATTTTGGGGGAGAGGATACAAGCTGGGCATACAATGGGTGGCGTTGCGTGAAGGATTTCCGGGAGGCTGTTATGTGGGCATACGAGACGACGTTCTATCAGATCTATCCGCTGGGCTTTTGCGGGGCTCCGCGCGAAAACGCTGCACCCGTTGCCGAGGATGAGCTCGCCCAGGCTGCCAACGCCGCGCCCAACCCCGATGCGCCCATCGTGAAAATCGCCCAATGGGCCGACTACCTGCAAGAACTCGGTATTGGCGCTGTGCTCATCAACCCGCCGCTCGAGTCTGATAGCCACGGCTACGATACGCGTAGCCTGCGCCATATCGACCGCCGCCTGGGTGGGGATGCCGATTTTGCCGCCGTATGCGAGACGCTGCACGCCCACGGCATCCGCGTGGTGCTCGACGCCGTCTTCAACCACGTCGGTCGCGGCTTTTGGGCCTTCCGCGATGTGCAGGAGCGCCAGTGGGACTCGCCCTACAAGGACTGGTTTCACATCAGTTTTGACGGCGACTCCTGCTATGGCGACGGCTTTTGGTACGAGGGCTGGGAAGGCCATTTTGAACTCGTGAAGCTCAACCTGCAAAACCCCGCCGTGGTCGATTACCTGCTTGAGTCCGTGCGCCGCTGGGCCGAAGTCTTTGGCGTCGACGGTCTGCGCCTGGACGTCGCCTATATGCTCGATCGCGATTTTATGCGCCGCCTGCATACTTTTACCCGTGAGCTCAAGTCCGACTTTGTGCTGATCGGTGAGACGCTCCACGGCGACTACAACCAGATCGTCAACGAAGAGATGCTCGACTCCTGTACCAACTACGAGTGTTACAAGGGCCTGTACTCCAGCTTTAATTCGGTCAACATGTTCGAGATTGCCCATTCGCTGCATCGCCAGTTTGGCGGCGACCCGTGGTGCATCTACCGCGGCAAACACCTGCTGTCGTTTGTCGACAACCACGACGTGCCGCGCTTGGCGAGCATCCTCACCGACAAGTCCTGCCTGCGCCCCGCCTATGGCATGCTGTTTGGCATGCTGGGCATCCCGTGCGTCTACTACGGCAGCGAGTGGGGAATTGCTGGCGAAAAGGGCGGCCCCGATGGCGACTGGGCGCTGCGACCTGCGCTCGATGAGCCTGCGCCCAACGAGCTGACGGCTTTCATCAAGCAGCTCACGCACCTGCGCTCGGCCGACGACGCGGCGGCCCGTGCTCTCAACTACGGTGCCTATCGCAACGTGGTGATCCAGAACAAGCAGCTGCTGTTCGAGCGTGCTTGCGACGACGCGACGGTGCTCGTGGCGGTGAACGCCGTGGACGAGCCTTACACCTTTGGCGCCGGCGAGCTCAACGGCTCTTTTGTCGATTTGCTTGCCGACGGTGTGCTCACGGTCGAGCTGACGGGCACCCTCGAGCTTGCGCCCTACGAGGTGCGTTATCTGCTGAGGGCCTAGGCCATGGCAACGTCTGACGAGGGCTATCAACATATTGAGCATGGGTTTGAGCCCGTGTTTGACGAGCGTTCGCGCGTTTTGGTGCTCGGGTCGTTTCCCTCGGTGCTTTCGCGTGCCAATGCCTTTTATTACGGTAACCCTCAGAATCGCTTTTGGCGCGTGATGGCCGCATGCCTCGGTGTGCCCGTGCCGCCCAACGAGGGCGACCCTTTGGCAAGCGGTGAGCCTGCGACGCTCGACGCCTCGATTGCCGCCAAGCGCTCCATGCTGCTGAACGGCGGCGTTGCCCTGTGGGACGTGATCGAGAGCTGTGACATTAAGGGCTCGAGTGACGCGAGCATTCGCAACGTTGTGCCGGCACATATCGAGCGCATTGCGGGCAATGCGCCTATTGAGCAGGTGGTATGCAACGGAGGTACAGCTGGCCGGCTCTACAAGCGCTATCTACAAGAACGCACCGGGCTGCCCGCCATCGTCCTGCCCTCGACGAGTCCCGCCAATGCCGCCTGGCGTCTGGAGCGTCTTGTTGAGCGTTGGCACGAAGCCGTTGACTGGACCGCTCTCTAATTTAGATATCTGATTGGGCGCGGGCGCCGAGGCGTTTCAGAACGCCTCGCCAGATCGGCGCGGGCACGGCTGGCTCGGCGCAAACCATGCCGTCGACGTTGACGTTGACGGCATTGCCGCCGCCAAGTCGCTGCGCATGCTCGACGGAGCAGCCCATGCGCACAGCGCCCACAAGCTTATCCATCGCTTCGGAAAATGGCCGGCGCAAGAGGCCCATACGCGGGGAGTGGCGAAGCGCCGCAATACCGCTGCCGGCACAGACGACAACGCCGCCACACCACAATTGGTCATGGCGCTCACATGCCTTGTGCAGACGAACGGCGGTCCCGCGCGCCTGCTTAGCGCCCTCTTGTGCGGCTCGAATCGCGGCATAGACGCGCGTTCCCGTACCGCCAAAGCGTTCAAGCGCCTGCTCGATAGCTGTCAACGTCTCATCGTCAGCCACATCTTCAATGGCCAGCACCATGCCATCGACTGCACCGGCGTCATCCGCCTCCAAATCGACCGGGCGGGGGAGCGCGGTGCCGGAAAGCCGGGCATAGGCCGCGATGGCATCCTGCAGGTCCCAGAGCAAAAACTCAAGATCGGCGCTATTGGGAATGCTGATATACGCAATGGTCTGCAACGTTTTTGGTACATCGCCGCGTGCGATCGTCTCCATGCCGCCTCCTTTCCGGTTGGTTTCCGTTTAGGTTACACCGTCTGACGGCGCCCCGCCGCGCTATCCTAGTGCAACCCTTACGAAAGGAATGCCATGCGTCTGCCCATGAATACCTCGCTTGCCACGCTTAAGCCCTCCGGCATCCGTCGGATTAACGCGCTCGCTGCCCAGCACCCAGGGTGCATCGCGCTCGCGCTCGGCGAGCCCGATTTTTCCACGCCCGATGTGATTAGCGCCGAGGTGACCGCCGCGCTGGGTCGCGGCGACACACACTATCCGCCCAACAACGGTCGCCCCGCCCTGCGTGAGGCG
Organism: uncultured Collinsella sp.; assembly: GCA_902478945.1. Classification (GTDB taxonomy): domain Bacteria; phylum Actinomycetota; class Coriobacteriia; order Coriobacteriales; family Coriobacteriaceae; genus Collinsella. The sequence goes on along the minus strand of CABSMX010000082.1, from coordinate 2,434 downwards.
TTGTCTGCTTACATGGGGGAGGCGGGCCTTACGTTTTCGGCCGACGAGGTCGTCCTGACCGACGGCGCGACCGAGGCCCTGTCGGCAACATTCATGGCTATGCTCAACCCCGGCGACGAGGTCATTATCCCAACGCCGGCCTTTGGCCTGTACGAGAGCATCGTCGTGGCCAACCACGCCAAAGCGGTCTATTTGGATACGGAGCCTACGCAATTCCAGATTGACGAGGACGCACTTCGTGCCTGCGTAACGCCGGCGACCAAGGCTATCGTCATTTGCTCGCCCAACAATCCCACGGGCTGCATCCTCAACGCGGCATCGCTCGACGCCGTGGCGCGCGTAGCGGAGCAGGCGGGCATCTTCGTGGTCTGTGACGACGTATACAACCGCCTGGTCTACGTGGACGGCTACGAGCGATTTGCCCAGCGCCACCCGGAGCTACGCGAGCAGACGGTGGTCATCGAGAGCTTTTCCAAGCCCTGGGCCATGACCGGCTGGCGCTTGGGCTGGCTCGCGGCCGCAGCCCCCGTCATCGCCGAGATCGCAAAAGCTCACCAATACCTAGTGTCGAGCGCCGTCTCCTTCGAGATGGACGCCGCGGCCCGAGCCCTGACCGTCGACCCAGCCTCCATGCTCAAAGCCTACCGAGCCCGTCGCGAACGCGTGCTCGCAGCCTTAGACGCCATGGGTCTCGACGTAGTGGAACCGGCAGGCGCCTTCTACGCTTTCCCGAGCATCAAACAATTCGGCCTAACAAGCGAAGACTTCTGCATCAAAGCCATCAAAGAAGCCAACGTAGCCCTAGTCCCGGGCGACTGCTTCGGCACCGAAGGCCACATCCGCCTAAGTTACTGCGTCTCCGACCAAGATTTGGACGAAGGCCTAAATCGCCTGTCCACCTTCATTTCAACCTTATAGCCCAACGGGACGCAACACATCAGCCCACCGACATAAGGGTTATGCGTGGGGCGCGTCGCTCAACGGGCACGAGGATTCGTAGCAAAGTTACCGCAGCTCCGGCCCCTCGGACCGGAGCGTATGCAGGGTTTGTGTACGAATCCTCGCGCCCGTTGACCGACGCCGGGGTCCCCGCCATAATACTTTCGGTTCACGCACGAATCCGCTGCCAGAGACAGCCGGTGCAAACGGGCATTGCCCGCGAGCTTAATGGGATATCCCGCCAGCCGAGGTGGTCGAGTAGATATGTCTTCTCGCCCCCGTCGCTCATGCAGCGCGGGGGCTTTCTTTTTGGACATGCCCCCGTCACGTCCTTGTGGCGGACCGTGCCCGGAAAGAATTCGAGGAGGTGTAATTCATGCCCCAGCAGTACAAAATCGACAAGGTTGCAGAGATCGAGTCCCGTATCGCCGAGAACGCCGGTCTGTTCGTCGTCAACTACAACGGTCTGACGGTTAAGCAGGCTCAGGAGCTGCGTCATCAGCTTCGCGAGTGCGGCGCCGAGATGAAGGTCTACAAGAACAACCTGGTCAAGATCGCTCTCAAGAACCAGGAGCAGCCCGAGCTCGACGAGATCCTCGCCGGCCCCGTCGCTTATGTGTTCTACGAGACCGAGCCGGTCGAGGCCGCTAAGACCCTTAAAGACTTCTCCGCTAAGTCCAAGGGCGTCCTTGAGATCAAGGGCGGTATCTCCGACGGCAAGGTCGTTTCCGCTGATGATGTTAAGGCTATCGCCGAGCTGCCCACCAAGGACCAGCTTCTCGGCCAGATCGCCGGTCTCATCTCCGGTTTCGCTCGCGACATCGCTGTCTGCGTCAACGGCGTTTCCTCTGGTCTCGCTCGTTCGATCCAGCAGGTCTCCGAGCAGAAGGCAGCCTAGTCGCTGTTTTCACCCGCGGCGGCAACGCCGCACCCCTGGCGCATTCGCGCCGTGTTTTAACTGATCTCCGTGCACAGACACGGAAACCGAAAGGACTTAGAAATGGCTAAGCTTACCACCGATGAGATCATCGATGCTCTTAAGGAAATGACCCTTCTCGAGGCTTCCGAGCTCGTTAAGGCTATCGAGGACACCTTCGGCGTTTCCGCCGCTGCTCCTGCCGCCGTTGTCGCCGCTCCCGCTGCTGGCGCTGCTGAGGCCGAGGAGAAGACCGAGTTTGACGTCGTGCTCGAGGGCTTCGGCGACAACAAGATCCAGGTCATCAAGGCCGTCCGTGAGCTCACCAACCTTGGCCTGAAGGAGGCCAAGGAGGTCGTCGAGGGCGCTCCCAAGGCTGTTCTCGAGGGTGCCAAGAAGGAGGACGCCGAGGCTGCCAAGGAGAAGCTCGAGGCTGCTGGCGCTGCTGTCACCCTCAAGTAATCAGGCTTTCTCGCCAGATTTCTTTGCAGGCGGGGTTCGCATTGCGAACCCCGTCTTTTTTGTTTTTTCTAGACTTTAGTCTGCTGGCCGCGCGGCGGCCAGCTTTAAACCACCCGC
>CABSMX010000081.1 GCA_902478945.1 uncultured Collinsella sp. | reverse complement strand
CCACGACTGCGCCTCGGTGCCGTTGGCGGTGTACAGCTGGGCCCGCGTCCCGTTCGAGGTCTTGCCCGAGGTTAGGTCGAACGCGGCGTCGGGGTCCATCGCCGAGCGGAACTCGTAGCCCCCGTCGTCCCTCCTGATCGCGATCCAGCGCTGGGGCCGGGTACCGCTCGCGTCCCAGAGCTGGAGCTTGGTCCCCGGGTCGGAGGACGGGCCGGTCGGGTCGATGGCCCTCCCGCTCTTGGCGTTCCTGATGACGACGTAGTCGCCCTCGTGGGTCACCGTCCAGGCCTGCGCGACGGTTCCGTTGACGTCGTACAGGGAGACCGCGGTACCGTTGGCCGTCCTGCCGCCCTTCGCCTCGAGGGCGGAGGAGGGGCGCTTGGCGGACCTGATCACGTACGTCCCGTCGGCGAGGTCGCCCGCGTGCTGGGATGCGAGCTCGTCGGCACGCTGAGCTTTAACTGACTCCGCAACGACAGAACCGTAGGAATAATTCATATCAACGTAGCCGTTAACACCCGGAACAAGACCATCGCTCGCATATTGCCAAATACTGTAGTTGCCAGTGTAATCACACTGATAGTTATACTGCGCAATCCAATGGTCCCATGCGGATGACTTAAAAACCTGATCAGTCAAGACGTTGTTAAACCAATACAGATTCGCGTAAATACCAACCGAATATCCAGCGCTAGTAATGCGGTTGCAAAAAATTGAGGCCCTGGAAGCAATTCCAGCTTGTCTACCCTCTGCGATAATGGAATTATCTTCAAGATCGTAATAAACGGGAAGCTGCGGGGTATGTCCCGCCAAATTATCGATCACAAACGAAGCTTCATCTTCCGCCTGCGAGTCATCCCACGCATATGAATATAAGTATATGCCGTAAGGAATTCCTAGGCGTTCGCACTCAGAGATATTCCTTTGAAATTGGTAGTCGAGTCGGCCGCCGAAAGAAGGAGCGCCGAAGCCAATTCGAAGAATGGCAAAATCGATACCAGAAGCCTTAACAGCTTCCCAATCAACTTTTTTTTGATGTTCGCTGACATCGATTCCCTCAGCAGTCGCCCCAGTTGGCAAATCCGTTATCGATAATGTCGAGATACCTTCGTCTTCAGAGGCGTTAAGCGAAGAAACGATTTCGCCATTTTCATATCTCCACGAGTTTTCAACTAATGATCGCGAGGTATCGCCATAGCAAGAGTGCGCGAACGCAAGCCCAAATAGCAGTAAAGAAATTCCAAATAGTATTTGTCTTTTTATTTGACGCATGCACATATCCTTCGAACGAAAAACGTTGCAATCATATCAAAGTGAGAGAGCTCGAAAAAAAATCGCCTCTCTTTCGCCTCTACAATCCAGCCACAAGCAATCTTTCATCCACCCTTAATTAATTCGCCAAAAAGCAGGTAGGGCAAGCGTGGCGCAATTTAATCAAACTTGTATTAACCCATTTAACTGCAATTACACTACACATCTGCCACATAATTATTATCAAACAAATGGCAAACCATACCATGCAACGGCATCCCGACTCTCTAAAGTGAGAAATACTCGCTCTCAGTGGATAAGTTCTGCCCCAACCACGGATCGCCCGTCAAGAAGAACTCCGGCCAGCGCTGCATGAACAGCGCCTGCTCGCGCTTCCAGCGGCGCAGTTTTTCCTCGTTGGCCTCTTCCCTGCCGCGCGAGGTGAACTCGTAGTGGTACAGCACGGCATAGGGCGTAAAGATGGTACGGTAGCCCGCCTCCCACACGCGCAGGCAAAAGTCCGCGTCGTTAAAGCCGACGGCGAATTCCTCGTTGTAGCCGCCGACCAGCTCAAATACGTCGCGTCGCACCATCTGGCAGGCACCCGTTACGGCACTAAAGTTGCCCGGACGCACAGCACGGGCAAGATAGCCCTCGCGCTTTGCCGAGAAGTCCTGGTTGGCATGAGCAAGTGCGCCACGCACGCCGACCAAAATGCCAGCGTGCTGCACCAAATAATCGGCAAAGTAGAGTTTGGCACCCACCACACCCGCATCGGGACGTTGCAGATAGCCCATCATCTCTTCGATAAAGTCGGGGCTTATGACCTCGGTATCGTTGTTCAGCAGCAGTAGATAGTCGCCCTTGGCATGCTCTACGCCAAAGTTGATAATCTGGGAGTAATTGAACTCGCCCGGCCAGTACACAACGCGTGCGTTACCTTTGCCTTCAGATACTACGGCCACGCGCTCCGGCAGGGTTTCGTAATACGTAAACGTCTCCGGATCTTCACTGTTGTTCTCCACCAAGACGATCTCGTAATTGGCATACGTGGCCTTCTGGGCGATAGACATCACACAGGCATCGAGCGTCTCAATGTGATCCTTGGTGGGAATCACAATACTCACCAGCGGCGCAGGCTCCGACAGCGCATAGCGCATGCGGTAGACAAACGGCGTCTCGGTCTCCTCGACCGTTCCGCGAACGCCCAGCGCGTCAAAATGGCGCTGCAACGCCAAACGACCGGCTTCAATAGCATACGGCTTGCTATCCGCAGAGCCATCGGCGGTAGAACCGGGGTGCACGCGCCAGTGATACAACGCATGAGCAATATGCTCAAAGCGCGCGCCCGATGCAAGGCAGCGAAGCGTCAGGTCGTAATCCTGGGCACCCGCGACGTCTTCCGGCGACATGCCAATGCGATCGATAAGCGCCTTCTCCACCATCAGAAAATGCGTCACGCAGTTATGGCTATAGAGCAGGTCAACATTGAGCCGCGTCTTAAAGACCGGCTGACCCCACTCTCCCGTTTTCTGGAACATGTCCTCGTCACAGAACAGGACCTGCGGACGCTCCCCCTCTGCCGCTTTGTTCAACGCGGTGACATAGTGGAACAACGCATCCGGCTCCAGAATGTCATCGTGGTCCAAAAATGCGATGTAGTCGCCCGTCGCTTGCTGAATGCCAGCGTTGGTGTTGAGTACAATGCCGCCGTTGCCAGGCAGCTCAAAACGACGAATCCGCTCGTCATTGGCGTCGGCCGCAAGATTGGACACCGCGTCCCAATCGGGCGAGGCGTCCATAAGCAGCAATTCCCAGTTGTCATAGCTCTGGGATAGCACAGAGTCCAGCAACTCGCGCAGGTAAACCCGATCGGTCCTATAGCACGGCACTACAATGCTCACGAGCGGCCTATAGGCAAATGCCGCCGAAGCGACACGCTGGCACGCCAAATCACCCGGCTTTGCGCGATGTTGCTCAAACCAACGTCGATAGGCCGCATCATCCGCGCGCGCATCCTTCATGCGGTTCCAACTGTCGTCGACCATGCCGTTGTACAAACGACCATCCATGGCACAAAATCCACTCTGGATTTGGCCCGTGGGATCAGCCGTAATCACGACAAAATCGCGTATATCCTGAGGCATCTCAACGCTCAGATACGTTTTATTGACGCGACATCCGTTCTGCTGGGGAACATCGACCTGCGACTCAAACACATGCACCGTGGCATCGATCGCATTCATGTGCGTATCGAAGATCTGGAGCTCAGGGACGCACTGGGGATCTCCCGCCCACTTGACCTCATAGCGCCAGACGACGCCCTCATCTGCCGGTAAATAACGAACGGCATCGATCTCGTAGCGACCGCAGCACTCGCCGCGTTGCGCATCGCGAACGAGTGCGCACATCGCAGGCTTTGCTTTGTAGTTAATCTTGGATTCAAGCTTGGCAATACGACTATCAAGGTGAATAGAGCCCAGCCTTTTGCCGTCGGACGCAAATGAGATGTCAATCGTAGAGCCGTCCAAAAACGGAAGCACCAAGACGACGAGTTCGCGCTCATAATCGGCAACGGAGGGACAAAGCGCCAGCACACGACCATGGTCGACCGTAAGTGCCAAAGACGGCACGCAAACGCCATTGGTCGTCGCATGAGCAAAGGCCTGGGAACCCTCCTGCTCAATAAGCCCCGCGATATCCTGGCCGACAAAACGAAGCAGCACAAACAGGCGACCCTGACTGCGGCAAAGCGCCAAACGCTTGATACTCATCTACACTTCTCGCTTTCCCAGAGCGTTCGCAGCCATGCGCTTGCACGCGCCCAAGCGCCCAAACCTCAAGACGTCGTAATCGAACATGAGCTTTTTGCACGAACGAGAAGCAGGCGCCTTACCGACAAGTGCCGCACGCACCAGAGCGGCAACAGAAGGAGCGCATTGTGCGAGCGCAGCATCACTGCCCACGGCAGAACCGTCAAGCGCCGCGGCGACGGCAGCAAACACCTTGCCGCAGCCCGCGCTCAGCAGCCTGAGCGCATCGTACAGCACCAAATCGCACAGGAAGTACGCCAGGTCATCGGCATGCTGATCGTCGAGCCCATCACGGCGCCAATCGGCCAGCACCGCGGAGTAAATCTTCACGTGCTCCAGCAGACGCGTCTCGTCGTCGTAGCGCATGGTGTCCATGAGCGAACCCTTGCGCGCCACGCGGTAGTCATACAACTTGTTCGAGATAAGCGCGGTCTTGCGCGAGCGACCGTACACGGCAAAATCAAAGACCTGATCCTCGCCATATTTAACGGTTTCATCGAACACGATCCCGTTGCCCAGCAAAAAAGCGCGCTTGCAAGCGGTGCGCCATGCAAAGGGGCGAGATGCTTCCTTAAACAGCAGGTCGGAGCTATAGCCCACAAACGACACATCGCGCGGGCTCAGCACATAGTTAAGCCACGGATACCCCGCCTCCAACGGATACGGGTTTGCGCCAAAGGTCAAAACGTCGCAATCCTCACGCTCAAAGGCATCAACGATTACGCGGCACGCATCAGGGGTAAACCGGTCGTCGGAATCCAAAAACGCAACGACAGGCGCCGTGGACGCAGCAATGCCCGCATTGCGCGCGCTCGACAAACCACCGTTGGGTTTATCAACCAGCATAAAGCGCGTATCCTTTTCGCAATAGGCAGCGGCGATGTCGCGCGAGCCGTCCGGCGAGCCGTCGTTAACCAGCACACCTTCCCAATCGGGCATATCCTGCGCAAGCAGGGAGTCCAGACACCATGCCAGGCACTCCTCCACCTTGTAAATGGGAACGACGACGGAAATCTTGGGGGTAGTCATAGTCACGCGCTCCTACTGTGCGGCCGGCACGTCATCGGGATGCGGGTTATCGCCGTAGGCACGCTGATACGTCAGCACACGCCAGACCAGCGGCAGGCCGCCGATCTTAAAGTAGTGTTTAAACGTATTGAGCTTGCCCGGCTTCTTAAAATCAAAGCGCGAATCGATATAGGCACGGGGCGATTTGACCATCAAACGCAGGTCGGTCTCGCCGCGTGGGTCGAAGAGTGACAGGTCAAAGCGACCGGCATCCCAATCAGCCTTAAGCTCGGGAGACGCCTTCTCCCAAAACTGCTCGCGCAACTCATCGACCAGACGCTCATCATTCCAGCGGTACGTATCGACCTTCATGCGCATTAAAATGCCCTGAAGCCGAGCCTTGAGCTCGGGACGTTCATCCAAAAAGCGTTGCATCTCGGCATATTCGTCGCACACGCAAAACACCTTATTGGGCGAATTAACAGAGCTCTTCTCGTTATCCTGTCGGTAGCACAAAATGGGATCCGCAATAAACGCAGCGCGCTCGGCGCACGCCCAAACCTTAAAGTTAAAACCCGCATCCTGATACGATGCACCCGGCGTGGGAAGGAACCGAATCTGATTGTCGTTGAGGAACTCGCGCCGATAGATGGCAGACCAAATGGAAGGCTTGCGGTAGAAGATACCCGGACGATCGGCGGGGCGATACGCCGCACCCGTCATATGCTCGTCGATAATTCCAAACAGCTCGCGGCGCTCGCTGGGCGTGGACCAATACAAGTAAAAGTCACCCTTGACGACATCGGCATGCTCGGCGTCGGCCTTGGCAACCAGCTTTTGAAGCGAATCCTCGAACATAAAGTCATCGGACTCCAAAATGCCCACGTACTCACCGCGCGCCATCTCCAGGCCGCGGTTCATCGAGTCGCCGTAGCCGCTGTTTACCTTGTCAATCATCTTGACGCGTGCATCGCACTCCATGTACTCGCGGATGATATCCGGCGAGCTATCGGTAGAGCCATCGTTGATGCAAATGATCTCAATGTCCTTGAGTGTCTGCGCAACGGCAGAATCGAGGCACTCGCGCAGGTAGCGCTCAACATTGCAGATGGGAACAAGCAGCGAAACTTTAGGGGTATCAGAGTTCTGCAAGAGAACCTCCTGTTGAATAGCGTGTAACAGGGTTATTTTAGCAGCGAAGCAACGGTGCGCGGCAGCGCCCAGAATTAGATAAAGCGCTCCAGGCAGGCCTTGAGACCGCGGGTCGAAAGATAGAACAGTGTGGCGTCTGCCATCGAAACGCCCGAGGTCGCTGCAACGAGCTTACGGGCAACACGGCAAACGGCGCCCTTAGCAGGCATATCCGCCCACTCCGTTCCCAAAAACGTCGTGAAATCCATATTGACGCGACCGGCCACACGACGGAAACCATCGGCGTCCAGACGCGCCAAGTCAAACACAATGAGGTCCAAGAACCAAGTGATCAGCTCGCCGGGGCACAAATCCAAAAGGCCGTAAACCGCCCAATCCTCCAAGACTTCCTCGAGCATTCTCATGTGGGCGTCAAGCTTTTTGGCGCGAGCATCGGCACTGTTGAACTCGTGCGTTGCCGAGTCGTTCTCCATCACGTAGTGGTAGAACTTGTCCGGCATGACGACGGTCTTGCGGGCAAGCGCATAGGCCGCAAATTGGAATACGACATCCTCGCCCAAGGCCAAGCCGGGAGCAAAGCGAATGCCTTCGCGATTGAGCAGCTCGCGCGAAAAAGCCGCGCGGCATGCATAGGGCTGTGCGTTTGCGTGGAACAGCAACTGGGGATCTCGTGCGCCAAAGGTGCCCGCTTTGAGGCTCATGAGTTGCTGGACACGCTTGGGTGCGGCGTCGGACGGCTCGCAGACACCACCGAATACGGCGACCTCGGCATCCGACGACTCCATGGCCTGCAGCACGCGCTCCACCGTTCGGGCGTGGATGTAATCGTCGGCGTCTACAAAGAAAACCACCTCGCCCTTGGCGGCATCGATTCCGGCATTTCGAGCGCACGAGACGCCCGCGTTTTCCTGGTCAATCACCAGCACACGGTCGTCGGCCTGCGCAATTTGACGCAAGACGCCCAGCGAATCGTCAACCGAACCGTCGTTGACGCAGACAACCTGAATCGAGCGCTCAGACTGGGCCAGCAGCGAATCGAGACATCGCTGAACTGAGTTTGCAGAGTTGTATACGGGAACGACAATAGTCGCTTTGGGAATCGAGGCCTCTCCCATACCGACCTACCCCCTCAGCGATTCGATGAGGAAGGCGGCAAGTACGCCGGGGCCTCCAACCGATGCGTAGTATTTGGCGCGCCCCAAGGCTCCATCCGTTGCAAAGTGCGGATGCTCGTCAACCCAGCCCTCAGGATCTTTGAGGATGGCAGCGAGATTCGCACGCTTCCACGGCTTCAGATCGTCCAGCAAAAACTCCCCGGCGTCCAAGGCCGCTTGGAACTCCTTGGCCATCTGCACCAGGAACTCCTTATAGAACTTAGGCGCCAAGCGCACATAGTTCCACATATACGAATCGTACTTAATGAGCTGATTGAACTTGAGCATGCGCGCGACGTCATCACTTGCGTGGTCGCGGGCATATTCCTCTCTGATCCAACGCTCAATCTCGGCATACTCGGCATTGACGCAAAGGACCTTGGCCGAAGAATTGACCGAGGAGCTCTCGTTGTCCTGACGATACGAAAGCACGGAATCGTGCAGGTAAACGGCCTTATCGGCGCACGCAATCACCTTAAAGGCAAACGACGTGTCCTGAAAGGATGCTCCTGGAGTCGGCAAGAACTTGATGTCGTTGTGCTCGAGAAAATCACGGCGGTACACAGCCGACCAAATCGACGGCTTTTGCTTAAAGAACTGCGTCGTATCGCTCGGGTGTACCGGCTTGCCGCAGTCCTTGGGCTTAAACATCTCGTGCAGCGAGCGGCGCTCCTCGGGCTTGGACCAGTAAAAGTCAAAATTCGCCTTCGCAAAATCGGCGTTGCAGCGCTCGGCAGCTGACACGAGCTTTTCCAGCGCATCGGGCGCCATAAAGTCATCGGACTCCAGAATGCCCACGTACTTGCCGCGCGCCATATCGAGCCCGCGGTTCATAGAGTCGCCGTAGCCACTGTTGGCCTTATCAATCATCTTCACACGCGCATCGCGCTGCATATACTCGCGGATTATCGCCGGCGAGTTGTCGGTAGAGCCGTCGTTGATACAGATGATTTCGATGTCCTTGAGTGTCTGCGCAACGGCGGAATCGAGGCACTCGCGCAGGTAGCGCTCAACGTTGTAGATGGGAATGAGCAGCGACAGGACAGGGCTGCCAGAGGAATTAGTAGACAAATGTGCTCCTTAGGAAATACCTGCTGTTAATGGTATCAAAGGGTCGTCCCGCCCGTGGGCGTTTATATAATCTATGGAGCCCGAAAAGGCAAACCGAAACGAAAGGACGTCATACAGCCCAAAGCCGCACGCAACACATCCATCGAAGCGCTGCGCTTGGTCGCGGTCGCTGAAACGCTCGTACTCTCAAGCAGCAATCAGCACATCAATGTTACGTATAGCAGTCACCTCGCCCATGGCAGGTTCCTGCGTTTTATTCAAACCTTGCCAACATGGCGCAGCGACCCTTTACAATAGGTGCCGTCCTACGGACGCATTCGATAGCTTCCGCGCAGCGCTCGCCCGCCGCGCGTGAAAGGATATATTCCCCATGATTTCCACCCTTCCCGCCCCCATCGATAAGCTCGCCATCGTCGTCGTTACGTACAAGCGCCAGGAACTCCTGGCCAACTTGTTCGACTCCATGACCGAGCTCACGGCAACGCCCTGGCGCATCGTGATTGTCGATAACGAGAATTCGCGCGAGACCGAGGCCATGTGCACCGCATTCAACGAGCGCTTGGCCAACCTGTGGGGCATCGACACCGAGCAGCCCGACGCGCAGGGCGGCACCGACCGTGTCATCTACGCCCCGCAGCTCGAAAACGGCGGCGGCGCGGGCGGCTTCTCCGCCGGCACTGAATGCGCCTACGACCTGGGCGCCCAGTGGTTCTGGGTGATGGACGACGACGTGCTCGTCATCCCCGAAGGCATCGAGCGCTTGGCCAAATGGACCGACCGCTACGATGTCGTCCAGGGTTCGCGCCTGGACTTTGACGGCGGCGCCTTCTTTTGGCAGTACCAACTCATCCTTTCGCTCGGCATTCCCAACCCTGTCGCCAAGTGGGACTTGGGACCCGAGGGCTACCGCGCCATGAACCAGCTGTGCTTTGAGGGCGGCATGTTCTCACGCCGCGTAGTCGACAAGATCGGCCTGCCCGATGCGCGCTTCTTTATCTACGGCGACGATGCCTGCTACGGCTACGTAGCCAGCCAACACTTCCCCGCCGCCGTGGTCGCCGACGTGGTGCTCAAGCGCGCCCGCGCCGTCTCTAACTGGGATATCGCCGGCAAGCGCCAGCTCAACTCTACGAGCGACACCAACCGTTACTACATCATGCGCAACCGCGGTTATCTGGCCCGCTACATGCAGATTTACGGCGACTATCACCCCGTGCTGTTCCGTCTGGGCAACGTCGCGACCTTCTGCAACTGTCTCTTATACACATCTCCGAGCCCACGAGACTACGCTGCATCTC
>CABSMX010000080.1 GCA_902478945.1 uncultured Collinsella sp. | reverse complement strand
CCTTCCTGATTCGCTCGTTTGTGGTCGAACCCTTTGTGGTGCCCACCGGCTCCATGGAGTCCACGATCGAGATCGGCGACCAGATCCTGGCGCAAAAGGTGAGCCTTGAGCTCGGCCAGCCTGTCAGCCAAGGCGATATCGTGGTGTTCCACAACCCCGATGGCACCTCCGAGCACGATGTTCTCGTCAAGCGTGTTATTGCCACGGCCGGCCAGACGGTCGACCTTCAGGACGGCAAGGTGGTCGTTGACGGCCAGGCGCTCGACGAGGACTACACGACCGGCATGAGCTGGCCGCTTTCGGTCCAGGCTCCCGGCGCTCAGGTAAGCTATCCCTACACCGTTCCCGACGGGTGCGTGTGGGTGATGGGCGACAACCGCGAAAACTCTGCCGACTCACGCTACTTTGGTCCCGTCGATCGCTCTGATTTGATCGCCGTGGCGCTTGTGCGCTACTGGCCGCTCAACCGCATCGGCGCTATCGACTAAAAACCGCTATAGTACAGTACCTAACCGTGTAATCGTTTCGACGAGGGGATATTAGAGGCATGAACGCTTCATCGCTTTCCTTCCAAGACATCATCCTGCGCCTCCAGCAGTACTGGGGCGAGCAGGGCTGCGTCATTATGCAGCCCTATGACTCCGAGGTCGGTGCCGGTACCTTCCACACCGCGACCACGCTGCGCTCGCTCGGTCCCGCCGAGTGGCGCACCTGCTACGCTCAGCCTTGCCGCCGTCCCGCCGACGGCCGCTACGGCGAGAACCCCAACCGCATGCAGCACTACTATCAGTTCCAGGTGCTCATCAAGCCGTCGCCGGTCAACGCCCAGGAGCTTTACCTGGGGTCTCTTGCTGCCATTGGCCTGGACCCCAACGACCATGACGTCCGTTTTGTCGAGGACGACTGGGAGAGCCCGACCCTGGGCGCCTGGGGCCTTGGCTGGGAGGTCTGGCTCAACGGCATGGAGGTTACGCAGTTCACGTACTTCCAGCAGGTGGGCGGCATCGAGGTCGACCCCGTGCCCGTCGAGATCACCTATGGCCTGGAGCGTATCGCCATGTACGCCCAGGGCGTCAACTCCGTCTATGACCTGGTGTGGAGCTATCTGCCCGACGGCACGCCGATGACTTATGGCGACGTGTTCCTGGAGAACGAGCGCGAGTTTAGTGCCTACAACTTTGAGGTCGCCAACGTCGAGATGATGCGTCAGAAGTTTGACGACTACGAGGCCGAGTGCCACTCCTGCCTTGAGCGCAAGCTGCCGCTGCCCGCTTACGACTGCGTCATGAAGTGCAGCCATGCTTTCAACCTGCTCGATGCCCGCGGCGCACTGTCTGCGGTCGAGCGTGCCAACTACATCTTGCGCGTCCGCGCCGTCGCCAAGGCGTGCTGCGAGGCCTATATGGCCGAGGTCGCCGGAGTCAACGAGAATGCCGATCAGGAAGGCGAGGTGGCGTAAGCCATGGCAGACGCTAAGGATTTCCTGTTTGAAATCGGTACGGAGGAAATGCCCTCCGCACCGCTGAACAATGCCGTCAAGCAGCTCGGCACCATGATCGCCAAGGGTCTCGACGAGGCCGGTCTGGCCCATGGCGAGGTCCGCGTGATCTCGAGCCCGCGTCGACTGGCTGCGCTCGTGGCCAACGTCGCCACTGCGACCGATGAGGTCCATGAGGTCAAGCGCGGCCCCGCGGCAAACATTGCCTTTGATGCCGACGGTAACGCCACCAAGGCCGCCCAGGGCTTTGCCCGCAAGTGCGGTGTGGCTGCCGAGGACCTGGTCCGTCGCGAGGACACCGACGGCCGCGAGTACGTGTTCGCCGAGAAGAACATTCCCTCCGCACCGGCCGCCCCGATCCTGACGGCTCTGTGCGAGAAGACCATCGCCGGCCTGCAGTGGCCCAACTACCGCAGCCAGCGCTGGGGCCACGAGCACGCTACGTTTGTTCGTCCGGTCCGTTGGATCTGCTGCCTTTTGGGCGAGGATGTCGTGCCCGTGTCCTTTGCCGATGTGACGAGTGGCAACACCACGCGCGGACATCGCGTTCTGGGCCCCGGTGACCATGTGGTCGCCAGCCCCGCCGTCTACGAGCAGGTGCTCGAGGACGCCGGCGTGCTCTCTGCCGAGCGTCGTCGTGAGGCCATCCTTGCCGGTATCGCCGAGGTCGAGGCCGCTCGCCCCGGCTGCCATGTCGACACGCCTAAGAAGGTCTTTGAGGAGGTCATCAACCTTTGCGAGTGGCCGACGGTGCTCGTCGGTACCTTCGACGAGGAGTTCCTCAAGGTCCCGCACGAGATCATCTGCGAGTCTATGCTCACCAACCAGCGCTACTTCCCGATATATGACGGCGAGGGCAGGCTCACGCGTGAGTTCGTGGTCGTTTCCAACAGCAAACCCGAGAATGCCGAGCGCGTGATCGACGGCAACGAGCGCGTCGTGCGCGCCCGTCTGGACGACGCAAAGTTCTTCTACGAGGAGGACCTGAAGATCTCCCTCGATGAGTTCCGTGAGCGTCTGGCCAAGGTTGCCTTCCAGGAGAAGCTCGGTAGCGTGCTCGCCAAGTCCGAGCGTATTGAGCAGCTCGCGCTCGCCATCGCCCGTGAGGCCCATCTGGGCGCCCACCTTGCTGCAGACGCTGCTCGCGCTGCGCACCTGTGCAAGGCAGACCTGGTATCCAACGCCGTCGTCGAGTTCACGAGCCAGCAGGGCGTGATGGGCGGTTACTACGCTATCGCGATGGGGGAGAACGACGAGGTCGCCCACGCCATTCGCGATCATTATCGTCCCCGCTTCGCCGGCGATGAGCTGCCCGAGGGCACCGCTGGCTGCATCGTGGCCTGTGCCGACAAGCTCGATACCATTGCCGGTATTTTTGCCATCGGCGAGCCCCCGACCGGCTCGTCCGACCCGTATGCGCTGCGTCGTGCCGCTATCGGCATCATCAACATCCTGCGCGATCGTCTGCCGATTGACCCCACGTCGCTGATTGACTTTGCCCTTGAGCTCTATAGCGAGCAAGGCATTGAGTTCGACTCCGCCGAGGTCGCCCAACAGGTCCGTGACTTCTTCCATGGCCGCCTGGTGAGCATGGCCCGCGACGAGAAGATTCCTGCCGACACCGTCGCCGCCGTTTCCGCGGTGCACATCATCGCTCCGTCCGTCTTCTTCGCCCGCTGCGCCGCGCTCGACGAGGCTCGCAAGAACGATGCCGAGACCTTCGACAACCTGGCTACCGCCTATGCCCGCGCTGCGCACATCTCCAAGCCCGAGCTGGGTGCGGAGTACGACCGCAGCCTGATGGGCGAGGTCGAGCTCGCGCTCGCCGACGCCTCCGAGGCTGCTCAGGCCGCTGTCGATGACGCCCTTGCTGCTGAGGATTACCCGGCCGCATTTGCCGCCCTTGCCGCCCTGCGTGCCCCCATCGACCGCTTCTTCGACGAGGTTATGGTCATGGACAAGGACGAGCAGCTTCGCGATAATCGCCTTAAGCTGCTCAACCGCTTCGAGGCCGTTTTCTCCGGCATCGCCAACATCGGTGAGCTTGCCCGCAAAAAGTAAGCCAGCCTGCGCGTAAGCGCAAAAGGAGCCCCGCATGGATTGCCCGGTCGCCGTTCGTCCCACCGTTATCGTTATCTCCGACTCTCTCGGCGATACCGCTTGTGAGGTGGTGCTTGCGGCGTCCGGGCAATTTGATGAAGGGGCTTTTCGTCTCTTGCGCCTGCCCAAGGTGAACTCGGTGGAGCAGGTCAAGTCGTTTGTGGGCCCGCGCGTCGATGCGGACCATCGCGATATTGCCGTGTTCCACACCATTGTCGATCCGGCGCTTCGCGCCCGCGTGCTCGATTACCTGGGCATGCTGCATATTCGTTCGGTTGACCTGATCGGCCCAGCGCTCGCCGTGCTGTCGTCGCTCATCGGTGTGCCGCCCAAGGGCGTCGCGGGCGTGATTCACAAGACCGATGACCGCTATTTCCATCGCATCGAGGCCATGGAGTATTTCGTTGAGCACGACGACGGGCGCGGTTGCGACGATCTGTCGGGTGCCGATATCGTGCTGCTGGGTGTGTCGCGTACGTCCAAGACGCCGCTGTCGATGTATTTGGCCTATCAGGGTTACAAGGTTGCCAATGTTCCTTTGGCCCATGGCATGGAGCCGCCGAAGTCAATTTACGAGGTCGACCCGATGCGGTTGTTCGGCCTGATTTCGACCGTCGACGTTATTTCTGAAATTCGCGATAGCCGCTTGGGCGATGACTATGCTCGCGCCGTTGCCGGCTCCTATGTCGAGCCCGAGAGTGTGCGCAGCGAGCTCGAGGAAGCCCGCGCCCTTATGAAGCGTCTGGGCTGCTTTGTGGTGCGCACCGACGGCAAGGCGATCGAGGAGAGTGCCTCCGAGATCATCGGTCACCTGGAGGAAATCCAAGAAGCCCGTGCCCGCCGCGCCGCCCGCCGAGCCCAGCAAAGCTAACTCTTTGGGGTAGCTAAAAATGCACCGTCTTAAAAAGACTACCTATAAATAATGCACGATATTGGTAAAGCGATTTAGCAAAGAACTTGCATTTGACCTGCAATTCTCTTGCATTGGTATCTTCATAATGTGACCACCTTTACCTACCGTTTACCGCCACATTTACCTCGTTTACCAAACCCCGCACCCTCTACGCAAGCCCGCTCAACGTCCGCCGTATAGTTCCCTCACGGCCCGCATCCGGCGGGTCGATTCGTCACCACGGTCGTGCGCGAGAGCGCATAGAAGGGGAAGTATCGTGAGCGATTGCAAGAGGGTTTACCGTTTTGGAACCGACACCCAGGGCACCTGTGTCACTGAGGGCGACAAGTCCATGAACTTCGTGCTTGGCGGCAAGGGCGCAAACCTTGCCGAGATGAGCCGCATCGGTCTGCCGGTTCCCGGTGGCTTTACCATTACCTGCCAGACCTGCGTCGAGTACTCCGGCGCCGGCAACGTCTGGCCCGAAGGCGCACTCGATGAGATCGTTGCCGCCGAGGCCGACCTCGAGGCCCGCTGCGGCAAGAAGCTCGGCGACGCCTCCGATCCGCTGCTCGTGTCGGTTCGCTCGGGCGCCCCGTTCTCCATGCCCGGCATGATGGATACGGTCCTCAACTTGGGCCTCAACGACGACTCCGTTCAGGGCCTCATTGCTCAGACGCAAAACCCGCGTTTTGCCTGGGATAGCTACCGCCGCTTTATCCAGATGTTCTCCAACGTCGTTATGGGTGTTGACGCCGACCTGTTCGAGAACGCGCTGACCCAGGCACGCCTGGTCGCCGGCGTTCGCGTCGATTCCGAGCTTTCGGCCGAAGACCTGCAGGAGCTCGTCGAGACCTTTAAGAGCATTTTCTCCGAGAACGTCGAGGCCGACCTGTATCCCGAGCTCGAGGTCGTCGACGGCAAGCCCGTCTTCCCGCACGATCCGGAGCTCCAGCTGCGCCTTGCCATCCAGGCCGTCTTTGGCAGCTGGATGAATGATCGCGCCTGCATCTACCGCAAGCAGCACGGCATTTCCGACGAGCTCGGCACCGCCGTCAACGTGCAGGCCAGGGCGGTTGGCAACAAGGGGGAGACCTCTGCGACCGGCGTCGCCTTTACGCGCAACCCGGCCGACGGCACCAAGGAGTTCTACGGTGACTTTTTGGTTAATGCCCAGGGCGAGGACGTTGTTGCTGGCATCCGCAACACCGAGCCCATCGCCGACCTCAAGACCACCCCGGGCCTCGAGTCCGCGGGCGAGGAGCTCGAGCGCGTTTTCCTGACGCTCGAGGATCATTACCGCGATATGTGCGATATCGAGTTCACCATCGAGCAGGGCAAGCTCTGGATGCTCCAGACGCGCGTGGGCAAGCGCACCGCCACCGCCGCCCTGCGTATCGCCATCGAAATGGTCGAGGAGGGCCTGATCACCCGCGAGGAGGCCGTGGCCCGTATCGATCCCGCGCAGCTCGACCAGCTCCTGCACCCGCAGTTTGATGCCTCCAAGAAGTACGAGGCTCTGGCCAGCGGTCTTAACGCCAGCCCTGGTGCCGCCGTGGGCGAGGTCGTGTTCTCGAGCGACGATGCCGTCGCGCGCGCCAACGAGGGCCGCAAGGTCATTTTGGTTCGCTGGGAGACCAACCCCGACGATTTGAAGGGCATGGTTGCCGCCGAGGGCATCCTGACCAGCCACGGTGGCAAGACGAGTCATGCCGCCGTTATCGCTCGCGGTATGGGCACACCCTGCGTCTGCGGCGTCGAGCGCTTCCACATTGACGCGGCTGAGAAGGTTGTACGCATCGAAGGCAGCGATCGTGTGCTGCACGAGGGCGATGTCATCTCCATCGACGGCACCCAGGGTATCGTCGTCGACGGCGCCGTTGATCTGGTTTCGGCCGAGCTCACCGGCGACCTGGACACCATCCTGTCCTGGGCCGACGAGATTCGCCTGGACGAGACCGTCGGCCACGCCAACCATGTGCGCGTCAACGCTGACAATCCCGAGGATGCCGAGCTCGCGCTCGAGTTTGGTGCCGAGGCTATTGGCCTGTGCCGCACCGAGCACATGTTCCTGGGCGACCGCAAGAACATCATCCAGAGCTTTATCTTGTCCGATGATGAGGCCGTGAAGCAGCAGGCCCTCGCCGACCTGCTCAAGGTTCAGACCGAGGACTTCCTGGCGATGTTCAAGACCATGTCCGGTCGCGATGTGGTCGTTCGCCTGCTCGATCCGCCGCTGCACGAGTTCCTGGATAATCCGCGTGAGCTCGAGGTCGCCATCACCAAGAAGGAAGCCGCTGGCGCCAACGAGGAAGAGCTTGCCGCTCTGCGCACCCGTCTGCGTCGTATCGACGGCATGGTCGAGTCCAACCCGATGCTCGGCCTGCGCGGTGTGCGCCTGTCCGTCGTCTTTAGCGATCTGCCGCTCATGCAGGTTCGCGCAGTGGCCACGGCTGCTGCCCGCCTTATCAAGGAGGGCGTCGACCCGCGCCCCGAGATCATGGTTCCGCTCGTTTCCATTACGGCCGAGCACGTTCAGACTCGCGAGGTCATCGAGCGCGTGATCGCCGAGGTTTCCGCCGAGGAGGGCGTCGAGCTCAATATTCCCGTGGGCACGATGCTCGAGCTGCCGCGTGCCTGCATGGTTGCCGACGAGATCGCGCAGCACGCCGACTTCTTCTGCTTTGGTACCAACGACCTTACCCAGACGACCTTCGGTTTCTCGCGCGACGACGCCGAGGCCAAGTTCATCCCGCTGTACCTGCACAAGAAGATCTTGAAGGACAACCCCTTCGAGACCATCGACTCGGCGGTGCTGGAGCTCGTGCGCATGGCCGTCGAGAAAGGTCGCGCCACCAACCCCGACATGCACTTTGGCGTGTGCGGCGAGCACGGCGGCGACCCCAAGTCCATCAAGGCCCTGTTTAACGTGGCCGACGTGGACTACGTGTCCTGTTCGCCCTATCGCGTGCCCCTCGCGCGCCTGGCTGCCGCCCAGGCCAAGCTCGAGGCCAAGCGTTCCGCCTAACGTTTTGGGTTTGGGCGCCTAGCGTAGCCCCCTTCACGCCGCCCGTCTCATTCGTGAGGCGGGCGGTTATCATGTGCGGGTTTTGTCTTTTTGTCTGCGTAAAAAATTGTTCTTGCAGCAGAAACCCGCGCGTGTATACTCGAATACGTTTGTTCAACTACGTGCCGGCCTAGGTGGAACGGCACCTCTAGAAGAGTAAGGAATTGCACATGGATTACATCCGCGCAATCGAGCGTCAGCAGATCCGCGAGGACATTCCTCAGGTTCGCGTCGCCGACAACGTCAAGGTTCACTACCGCATTAAGGAAGGCGACCGCGAGCGCATCCAGGTCTTCCAGGGCGACGTCATCCGCATGGCCGGCGCCGGTGCCCGCGAGACCTTCACCGTCCGCAAGATTTCCTTCGGTGTCGGTGTTGAGCGTACCTTCCCGCTTCACAGCCCCAAGATCGCCAAGCTCGAGGTCGTTCGTCATGGTCGCGTCCGTCGCGCCAAGCTGTACTACCTCCGCGACAAGGTGGGCAAGGCTGCTCGCATCCCCGAGAACCGCTAAGAAGATCGCAGCGTCCGTCCACTCGTTTGGACACAAGGGCCACCTTCGGGTGGCCCTTCTTTTTATCTGATTTGCATGCAAGGAGGGCCTGGTATGGCCAATATGACGAGCTCGGTTTCGGCATCGCAGGTTGCCGGCGAGCTGGCGAGCGCCACGTTCGAGGAGATTCCCGCCCTCGTGGAGCATTATCGCGAGGATCCGCGCCAGCAGGTGATCAAGGCTTGCGAACGTGCCCTTAAGCGCCATGCCAAGGAACTTGCCGAACGCGAGCGCGTCAACGGCATGTACGAGCTTATGCATGAGCTCGGCGGTGATGGCGTGGTCGTGGGCGTCGACGAGGTGGGCCGTGGCTCGGTAGCGGGTCCCCTGACCGTGTGTGCCGTGTGTCTTCCGATGGAGCCGCGCATCTGGGGCATCAACGATTCCAAAAAGCTCACGCCGGCGCGCCGCGAGCTGCTTTCGGTGAAGATTGCCGAGGTGGCGACTGCTATCGGCTTTTGCCATATCGCTCCTGCAGATATCGATGAGATGGGCATGGCCCGCGCCATTCGAGCCGCTGTCGCGGGTGCGGTGGCAGATACGGGGCTTGAGCCCGATTGCGTGCTTATGGACGGTAACCCCCTGGGCGCCGTGCCCCACGAGCGCGACGTGGTCAAGGGCGATGCCAAGATCGCCTGTATCGCCGCGGCATCCATCATGGCAAAGGTCACGCGTGACGAGATGATGGTCGAGTACGATGCCGAATATCCCGAGTACCATTTGGCCGAGTCGAAGGGCTACGCAAGCCCCGAGCACATCGAGGCGATTCGCAAACATGGACTTTGTCCGCTGCACCGTGTGAGCTTTTGCGGAAACTTTCTGCAGACTGAGCGCCTTTTTTAGGCCAATTGTGAAGACTGGGACCTTAAGGGCTCCATAAACCTGCTGGTAGGGGCCGTGTGCAACGCTATTGTTGCGCGCGGCCCCTCATTTGTCGGCATTTGGTTGGTTTTTGGTTTGCTTCCGGTACTTACCCGCATGAAACCTGCCCTCATTATCGAGGCAATGCAGGAAGTGGGAAAGGAGACCCCATGTGTGCCGCAGCCAAAATGAGCAAGACGCAGCAGCTCAAGGAGCGTTGGGAAGAGGGGGAGCTCGATTGCGGGTCGATCACGCCCGAGTTTATCAAGGGGCTCAGTCCTCGCGAGCTCGGTATGCTGGGCGAGCTTATCGCAATCGATTACTTTAACGAGCGCGGCTATGCATTGCTGGAACAAGGCTATCGATGCTCGGAGGGCGAGGCCGACCTGGTGCTGCTCGATGAGCTCGACGATGTGGTGGTGATGGCCGAGGTCAAGACCAGGCGTGTTGCGCTGGATTGCGATACGCGGGTGTTTCCCGAGGAAGCGGTGAACGCCCAAAAGCAGCGGCGCTATCGTCGCATCGCGAGTTGTTATCTCATGGAGCATTATCCGCTCAAGGCGATCCGCTTCGATGCCGTGGGCGTCACCATTCGCGGCGGGCATATCGCCGAGATCGAGCACCAGTACAATGCGTTCGATTGGCAGGTGTCGTGATGGCGTTCGAGACGTTTGCCGTTCACGCAGCCTGTATCCGCGGCGTTGAGGCGATTCCCGTCACGGTCGAGGTTTCGCTTGCGGGCGGCATCCCGGGCATCCAGATGCTCGGCATCCCGAGTATGGAGGTCATGGAGTCGCGTGGGCGCATTCGCTGCGCGATGCGCTCTGCCGGATTCGAGATCCCGCGCTCGGGCATTACGGTCAATCTGGCGCCCGGCGATATTCGCAAG
>CABSMX010000079.1 GCA_902478945.1 uncultured Collinsella sp. | reverse complement strand
AAATGCTACTCGGCAGCAGCCTCGGTCTCGACCTCGGCGGTCTCGGCCTCCTCGACCTCAGCCTCGGCAGCGAGCTCCTCGGCGGTAACGCCGACGAGAACGACAACCTCGGCTTTGATCTCGCGGTACAGCGAGATAGCAACGGTGTGGGCACCGGCAACCTTGATGGGCTTACCGAGCTCGACGCGCTTGCGGTCGATGTCCATACCGAGCTGATCCTTGATGGCGTCAGCGATCATAGCGGCGGTAACGGAGCCAAAGAGGATGCCCTCGTCGCCAACCTTGACGTCAACGGTGACCTGCTTGCCCTCGAAGGCAGCCTTGGTCTCGTTGGCGGTAGCCAGACGGACGGCCTCGCGCTTGGCGATGTTGTTGCGACGCTCGTCAAGCTGCTTGAGGTTGCCCTTGGTGGCGGCAACAGCGAGCTTCTTGGGGAACAGGAAGTTCTCAGCGTAACCCTGAGCGACCTCTACGACGTCACCCTCGCCGCCCTTGCCCTTGATCTCATCGAGAAGAATAACCTTCATGATGCGTCTCCCTTCTTAGCCGCGGTCGCGGTTGCCACGAGAGGAAACCACGGGGACGGTGTACGGCAGGAGAGCCATCTCGCGGGCGCGCTTGATGGCGTTGGCGATGTCATGCTGATGCTGCGTGCAAGCGCCAGTGACGCGACGGGGCTTGATCTTGCCACGGTCGGTCATGTACTTACGGAGAAGCTGAGTGTCCTTATAGTCGATGAACTCAGTGTTCTCCTTGCAGAACTGGCAGTACTTACGACGCGGCTGACGTGCAGAATAATCATTAGCCATGTCAAAATACCTTTCATTTGGCAACTTCGGCGAGCCGAAGCCGCCTCTCACTCAAAAATAGGTGAACAACCCTTAGAACGGGATGTCCTCATCGTAGACGTCGACCGCGGGCGGCGTAGCCACCGGTGCGGCAGGACGTGCTGCGGGCGCGGGAGCTGCGGGGGCGTAACCGCCCTGATCGTAGCCACCCTGGCCACCACGGGAGCTCATAAACTCGATCTCATCGACGATGACCTCAAGCTTGCTCCTGCGCTGACCGTCGCGCTCCCAAGAGCTGTAGCGCAGCTTGCCCTCGATCGCGACCTTGTTTCCCTTTGCCAGGAAACGGCTCACGGCCTCGGCGCGGGTGCCGAACATGGTGCAGTCGACAAAGTTGGGATAGTCCTCCCACTCGCCAGTCTGCGCGTTGCGGCGACGATCGTTCACGGCGACGCCAAAGGACAGAACCTGGGTTCCGCCGGCGGTGGCGCGCAGCTCGGGATCGCGGGTGAGGTTACCGGTGATGTTCACTCGATTGATGCTCATAACTCACTACTTCCTCTTGGGGCACAAGCCCAGTCCAAAACGACAGTCTTACTCCTGGTCGTCGCGACGGACGATCATGTGGCGGACCACAGCGTCGGTGATGCGCAGGACGCGATCAAGCTCGGCGATCTGGGTAGGATCTGCGTGGAAGTTGATGAGGGTGTAGTCACCATCGGTGAGGTCGTTGATCTCGTAGGCGAGCTTGCGCTTGCCCCACTCGTCAACGGAGTCGACCTTGCCAGCGCCCTCAGCGATCGTGGTATCGATACGCTTCATAACAGCGAGACGAGTCTCGGGGTCGAGCGACGGGTCAACAAAGAACAGCAGTTCATAAGCCTTCATATTGTCACCTCCTCTGGGCAAATGTGGCTTCAGGTCGTGAAGGTGCGCCTGAAGCAGGAAAAGACTTGGTAATAATATCTTTCAACCTCCCTGGCTGCAAGAATATGCAGCTACAACCTCATGACCTCCACATATGCCCATGCTTACACGGCTCTTCATGCGTATTCCAACCAAATGCTGACCAAGAGCTTGACGAATTCGATAGCAAGATACGCCGCGGCGAGGACAAGCCGAGTCAAACCGCAGGTCACCGATTGCAGGGTTGTGGTCGCGAAATGCATACCACCGGTTCGATCGATTGCCTCAAAATTTTTAAATTCGCTGCCACGTCATTCATGAATACCAATTTTGAACAGATCATCGAGCGGGATCTGGCTGGTCAGGATGCTTTTTTAGTACTCATCTGGCACATGCCGGATACGGGTGCGGAGCGAGCGCTTTAAAAAATGCCAAGTTTTCTGTTTGCACTTTTCGATTCCTCGTGTATACTGACTTTCGCATTTAACGGAGAGTTGTCCGAGTGGCCGAAGGAGCACGATTGGAAATCGTGTAGGCGTCAAAAGCGTCTCCAGGGTTCAAATCCCTGACTCTCCGCCAGTTAATTCCAAAGCAGGCCTTAGAGCCTGCTTTGTTTTTACCCCACGCGGAGGGGTGGCAGAGTGGTTGAATGCGGCGGTCTCGAAAACCGTTTGGCCTGTATAAGGTCACGAGGGTTCGAATCCCTCCTCCTCCGCCATTTAGATTGAGGAAGCTCCCAGTATTGGGGGCTTTTTTGTTTTGAGTCCCTAACAAGCAAATACGGCGGAGGAGGAGGGATTCGAACCCGCCAGGGCGCGGAGCGTAAAGAAAACGCGCCAACGGCGCGTTTTTAGCGCAGCGCGGTCGGCGCCAGCCGACCGGATATATTTTGAGCTTCGCTCAAAATTTGGACATCCCTCCTATTCAGCCACGCCCTCATCGCGTTCAGCATCAACCCAGATCCCCAAACATGTACACCACCCTCCAAAGATGTCGAAAAATGTCGTTTTTGGAGTGTGATGTACACGTTTGCATATGACGCGCACCGAGCATGAGTCGATTTGCTCGTATCCGGTATATTTCCCCACCTCAACGGACATAAGAGTTTGGTGTCAGCTCGAAGCGAGAGGTCCCTAATGGATACTCCTGTTCTCATTTCGCATAAAACGGCGTGGCTCGTCCATCATGCACCGCGGAACCTGGTTCAAGCCGTTGCACAACGCGACTACCAGATAGGTGTGCGGGGCCTCTCTACCCAGCAACGCATCGCGCGCATTCGGCAGGCACTTACCGACTGCGGCATTCCGTCCACCATGCTCAAGACTATCGACATCTCCGTAGTATTTGCTTTCGAGCGAATTCGCACCAACGGTGTCGCTTGCCACGTTCTTGGCCAAAATCTACCCTACGACCATATTGACGAGCTGACCCCCGGCATTTTTATCACCGACGAAGCCCTTGCCTTCGTATTCGCTGCCGAGTGGATGGACAGAATCGAATACCTCGAATACGGCTACGAAGTTTGCGGTGATTATCGCATGGGGTTCAACCCCGATGACCCTTATTCCGAGCAGCCAGCCACCACTTCCAAGGACGAAATTGTCGAACTGCTCGATCGTCACCCCGGCAAACCCGGTGCCACACGCGCCAGACTCGCGCTCAGGCATATCTACGACCACTCAGCCTCACCCATGGAGACCGCATCCGCTATCGCCCTTTCACTCCCGACAAGCGAAGGCGGCGTTGGCATCCGAGGTGTCGAACTCAACAAGCCACTCGAAATCCCTAAACGACTTTGGCATTGCACCAAAGCTCGAACGCTCAAAATCGATGCCCTCATTACCTATAAGCGCAGAGAGCTCGGCATCGAATATAAGGGCGGCTTTCACGACGAGGTCGAACGCAAGGGAGCAGATGCGGAGCGGGAGGCCGTGCTCGCCCAAATGGGCTATCGCATCATCACGCTCACCTCAACGCAATTTGCCAGCCAACTCGCTTTTCACCGTGCCATGAACAATATCCGCGAAGCGCTCGGCATGCCTCGTTGCATAGATGCCGAGTATCAGCGAAAGCAAAACGAACTGCGCAAGGTACTTATCCGCAACTGGAAGAGCGATCAAGCCGAAGAGTCGCCTTCTGAGTAACGACGGACCCACTCGCCCCGCGCTCCCCAAACATGTACATCACCCTCCAAAAACGACATTTTTCGACATCTTTGGAGGCTGATGTACATACTTGAAACCCATGACCGTACCCAGTCCCGACCGTTTGCCGAGCAATAGGGTCGCAATCGTCGCCGAACATGTACTATGTACGGGCATTGTCCAATCCCGTAACTCAAAGGACCCCATCTTGCCCGTCGTCGCCGCTATAACCGTTACCTCACATGCCTCGGATGCCATGGTCGCTATCCCCTTTTGGCTCGAGATGTTCGCCGTTGTCGCTGCATCGATCTCGGGTGTGTTGGTTGCGCGCGAACACAAGCTCGACCTGGTGGGCGCGGTCGCACTCGCGGTGGTCTGCGGTCTGGGCGGCGGTCTTTTGCGCGATATGACACTCCAGGTCGGCAACGTCTACATCCTCAACCAGCCAATGGCGCTGCCGCTCTCCATCGCCACGGCGGCCATCATCTATATCTTTCCGGCAATCGTCGACAAGCCCGAAAAACTCATCCCCCTGCTCGACATCATCTCGGTCGGCATCTATGCCGCAACCGGCGCGGACAAGGCGCTGGTCTACGGATTTGCACCCGCCGTATGCGTCATGATGGGCTTTTTCACCGCGGTGGGCGGCGGCATGCTGCGCGACGGTTTTATGGGCGTGGTTCCGGGCATCTTCCAACGTACTAACTTTTATGCCATCGCCGCCATCGCCGGATCGACAAGCTATGTGTGTCTCGTTATGAGCGGCATCGTGAGCAATGTCGCCGCGCTGGTCGTATGCGTTGTCGTGACCATGGGTCTGCGCTGGCTCTCACTGCGCTTTGACATCAAAAGCCCCACCGAAGAAGACATCGCGCGCTTCTTGCATCGCAAAAAGTAGACAGCACGGCACGATCCTTCGAAATGCAACCGAGAGGTTCTTTTAGAGCGCCCGCGCGTTGGGTACCCTGTTAGATACATGTCGAGTATCTAACGAAGGATTCACTATGCCCTGCAACCTAGCACCGTCGACCCAGCGCCGTAAAGCGCAGGCCCGCATCGTCCTCCTATTTGCACTGATTGCGCTTGCGCTGACCATATTTCCCAAGGCGTCGTTCGCCGGCACAGACACCGCGGGCAACGTACTCGCAACCGAAGCTGACTCAAATCCGTCTGGCGCCGAGGGCGACCTGTACTGGGCCGGCCAAAACCTTAACCTGGACGACGCCTCTATCGACCGCGATATTATCGCGGCGGGCGACAGCCTATCGATTCGCGACTGCACCGTAGGCGGAGCCGTTCGCCTGGCGGCACGCACCATCGATATCTCCAAAACCGCAATCGATGGCAGCGTGACGGTAGCCGGTCAGCATGTCGTGCTCAACACCGGTAGCACCGCCAACTGTTTTTACGCGATGGGTGAGACAGTTGCCCTACGCGGGTCTGCCAAGTCGGCAGCGCTCGCGGGCAGTACGGTAACCATCGACGGCACCGTCGATGGCGATGTCGAGGTCTGGGCTGACAAACTCATCCTGGGCAAAAACGCCCGCGTCACTGGCACGGTGAACGCCCACATCTCCGAGGATCCCGAGCGGGCCGATGGCGCTCAGCTCGGAGCCCTCAAGATCGACCGCACCGAGAACGAGGACACCTCAACGATTAACGACACCATCGGCGGCATCGTCGCCGCGGCGCTTTCTACCTGCTTTGTCGCGATCCTCCTCGAGCTCGTCTTTCCGCGCGCGACCGCCAGCGCCGCCGGCATGCTTCGTCAACGACCTACCCCTCTGTGGGTGAGCGGTCTTTTGGGCACGGTGGCCGCCGTTCCCGCCGTCCTGTTGCTCATCATCTCGATTGCAGGTCTGTCGCTCGCCGGAGCCCTCATGTGCGCCGTGATCGGCATCGCTCTGGTCTCGGCGGCATTTACGGGCACCGCGATCGCGCGCATGATCGGACACAGCCAGAACCGCTACGCCATGGCTGCCGTGGGCGGTATCGCCGCGGGCGCACTCACGGCACTTCCCCTTATGGGCAGCTTTGTCAGCGGCGTAGCCTTCGTCTTTACGCTCGGCTACGTCATCCAGATCATCTGGCGCAACGCCCGCCTCAAGCCGCAGCAGGCCGCCAACACCCCGGGCCTTCCCTCCGCCTAACCGCCAACCACCGCAAAGGGGCCAGGCACCTTTGCGGTGGTACAGACCAACTCAATCCCCGTGCACCAAAAAGGGCACCGACCGCGATGGTCGGCGCCCTTTCTTGTTAGTCGCTATAAAGCTCAGCGCTTATTTGTTGACCTGACCGGCGCGGACGGCGGCCTTCTTGCGGTCGGTGGCGTTGAGCAGACGCTTGCGCAGGCGGATGTTCTTGGGAGTGATCTCCACCAGCTCGTCGTCGGCGATGTACTCCAGCGCCTCCTCCAGCGAGAAGGTGCGGGGCGGCACCAGCTGAACGGAGATATCGGAGGTCGAGGAACGCTGGTTGCCCAGGTTCTTGGTGCGGGCGATGTTGACGACCATGTCGCCGGCCTTGCTGCGCTCGCCCACGATCATGCCCTCGTAGCACTCGGTGCCCGGCTCAACAAACAGCTGGCCGCGTTCCTGCAGCGTGCCTAGAGCGTAGGCAACGGCCTTTTCGGTGGTCATGGAGATCATGGCACCGTTCTGGCGGTTGCCGATCTCGCCGGCATAGGGGCCGTACTCCAGGAAGGTGTGGTAGAACACGCCCTCGCCGTGAGTAACGTTCATGATGCGGTTCTTAAGGCCCATGATGCCGCGGGTCGGGATCTTAAACTCAAGATGCGTCACGATGCCCGAGGTATCCATGCTCGTCATGATGCCGCCGGAGGTGCCGAAGACCTCAACGACCTTGCCCGAGTACTCGTCCGGGCACTCGACGACGGCCTGCTCGACGGGCTCCATCTTGTTGCCGTTCTCGTCCTTCTTAAACAGAACGCGGGGACGACCGACCTGGAACTCAAAGCCCTCGCGGCGCATGGATTCCATCAGAACGGACAGATGCAGAATGCCGCGGCCCGAGACCTCGACGCCGCTCTTGTCCTCGAGCTCCTCGATCTTCATGGTCACGTTGTTCTCGGCCTCGTTGAACAGGCGCTCCTTGAGCTGACGGGCGCCCACGATGTCGCCGTCACGGCCGACGAGCGGAGAGGTCGAAGCCTCAAAGACGATGGACAGGGTCGGCGGGTCGATCTCGATGGGCTCGAGCTCAACGGGGTTCTCGGGATCGGTGTAGACATCGCCGATATCGGTGCGGTCGATGCCAACAACGGCGGCAATGTCGCCTGCGCCGACTTCCTGGCACTCGGTGCGGCCCAGGTAGTCGAAGGTAAAGAGCTGCTTGACAGTAGCGGTGGCGCTGGAGCCGTCGTTCTTGACGACCAGAATCTGGTCGCCTTGGTGGATGGTGCCAGAGTACACGCGACCGATGCCGATGCGGCCAACGAAGTTAGAGTGGTCGATAGTCACGCACTGCATGGCCAGCGGGGCGTTCTCGTCAACCTCGGGCGCAGGCATGTCGTCGATGATCATATCGAGCAGCGGATACATGTCCATGTTGCCGTCGTTGGGGTCAAGGCGGGCAAAGCCGTTCATGGCGCTGGCGTAGACCACGTGCTCCATGGCGAACTCAAGCTGGTCGTCGGTGGCGCCCAGGTCGGCCATGAGGTCCAGGCAGTCGTTGTAGGCCTTCTCGGGGTTGGCGCCCGGACGGTCGATCTTGTTGATGACGATCATGATCTTGAGGCCGGTGTCGATAGCGTGACGCAGCACGAAACGGGTCTGGGGCATGGGGCCCTCAAAAGCGTCGACCAGCAGCAGGGCGCCGTCGGCCATACGCAGCACGCGCTCGACCTCGCCGCCAAAGTCGGCGTGGCCCGGGGTGTCGATGACGTTGATCTTAACGTCCTTGTACTCGATAGAGATGTTCTTGGCGAGAATCGTAATGCCGCGCTCGCGCTCCTGGTCGTTAGAATCCAAGACGCGGTCCTCGACCTGCTGGTTGGCACGGAAGGCGTCCGTGGCACGCAGGAGCTTGTCGACCATCGTCGTCTTGCCGTGGTCGACGTGAGCGATGATGGCGATGTTCCTCAGATTGTCTACGCGCATGTAGTTCCCCTATCTTCTATCTATATACAACCGGCACGCGTATGCGACCCGCCCAGCAACACAACGCTCGGCGGGAATAATGAGCCTTTTACCGAAAACTCGTTTATTTTAGCGATTTTAGATAAGAGGGGTTTCCTCGCCTGCAGGTTCAGGGTCGCTCCACATAAAACCATCGCCGGCGCCCACACCCTCGTACAGTACGTATGCCGAAAAGCCGCTCTCGAGCGTCGTCTCAAAGAAACTCACGAGCAGGGCGTCATGGTAGCCGCCATCGATCTCGACACATCCGGTGTAGCCGATGGCGTAACGGGCGATGCGGCCCAGGCCCTCGTCTTTAAGGCCCATCTTGTGCTCGGAGATAAAGTTGGTGGCAGCCTCGAGGCACGCCTCCTCGCCGTCCTCGTCGAGTGCCGCCAGATAACGGTTGGACGCGGCGTCCTCGATCGCAACGACAACGCCGGGGTTCTCACCAGCGGCAAGATCGTCTAAAAATGCCCCGATAAGGTCGCACACCATGGCGTCGAGCTCGGCGGAGACGTTTCCGGCGTCCTGCATATCCTGTGCCATTTTTTGACCTTCCCATCGAGTCCGGCGTCGTTACATCTCTTGTGCCTCGGCAGCGATCTTGGCGGCGGCGTCGCGGGCACGCATCATATCGGCCGCGCGCTTATCGAGTACCTTGATCTGGTTGGTCAGCATCACGGCATCGACCACGCCCCAGATGACCAAGCCCGTCGAAATCGAAAACCCAAGCGCACCAACTGTACCACGAAGGCGCGAGGAGATTGCCGCGACAAGTGCGGAGACGGCAACCATCTTGATAAAGGAGGCACGGCGCTCGCGAAGCGTACGGGCCTGCGTCACATAGGCGATGCGTGCGGCCTCGGACGCCTCCGAGCGCATCTGGGCCTCGCGGGCAATGGCGGCGACCTCGGCCGAGACGCCACGCTTCATCAGCGCACACTCCGTCTCATAGCTACCCGTCATTTAAAAATCATCGGGCGAGAGCGTGTGGACGAACTCGTCGAACTTCTCAAATTCCTGCTCGTCATCGATTTCCTCGGCAACCGGAGAGACGGTCCCCAGGCGGTTCATGATGTCGTCCTCCACAAACATGGGAGCATTGCTGCGCACGGCGAGGGCGATGGCGTCGCTCGGACGGGCGTCGATGCCGTGCTCGTTGCCATCGGCCAAAACGACGACCGTCGCGTAGAACACGGGAGGCTCGGCACGGACAATCTCGATACGCTCGAGTTTTGCATCCAGGGCATCAAGCGTATCGAGCAGCAGGTCATGGGCAATCGGGCGCTCGGCACGACCGCTGTCGATACCGCGGCTAATAGCCGCAGCCTCAAACGAACCAGTTTGGATGGAAAGGGAGCGCAGCGGCGCAGGGGAGTCCGATTTGCTGCAGCGCTCGCGAAGCACGATAAGCGATGGCACGGGACCGGCGGCCATGACGATGGTCTCTATGTCGACACGAACCATGGAACACCTCCGGTACGTAGCGGTTAACACACGGCGCCTTCGCCGCATTGAATTGCTATACTACCCAATCTTTCGCACAGCACACAAAACCAAAATGAGTTTTATAACACACAAGAAAAAAGCCCCGAGGCAATACCTCGAGGCTCTTCACAGTTTTGATGGTGGACCTGACAAGATTCGAACTTGTGACCTCCCGGTTATCAGCCGGACGCTCTAACCAACTGAGCTACAGGTCCATCATGGTGGAGGTTAGGGGGATCGAACCCCTGACCTCAGGCTTGCAAAGCCCGCGCTCTCCCAGCTGAGCTAAACCCCCACGGAGACAGTAATAAACACCCCAGCGGCGACTCGGCTCTCGCTGGGGTGTTTATTGCGAAAGAAAGTGGTGGACCTGACAAGATTCGAACTTGTGACCTCCCGGTTATCAGCCGGACGCTC
>CABSMX010000078.1 GCA_902478945.1 uncultured Collinsella sp. | reverse complement strand
CTCATGCCCTCCTTCCAGTCGAACTGCAGCTGCCTGCCCGGGGGCGTCTCGAACCGCGGGTGCGGCTCGCGGCCGTCCGTGCCCCCGAAGGGCACGTCGTGCGCGCGGCACCACGCGGTGAAGGCGCCGTACCCGGGCAGCCCCTCCCCGCGGCCCTCGCGCAGGAACGCGTAGACGGCCATCTTGGTCATCCCGGGCAGCTGGGCCTTCGAGCGGATCACCTCCTCGAGCGGGTCGAAGGCGCTGCCCCTCGCGGACCTCCCGTCGGCGGCGGACTCGCCCTCCCGCCAGTACTTGGCGACCGTGTGCCGGTCCATGCCGTGCCTCCTCGCGATCTCGCTGAAGTTCGGCTTCGCGCCGGACCCCCTGTAGACGTTCAGCTCTCCCATTACGTTTCGCTCCATATCCCGCTCCTCCCGGGTCGGATACCCGATCGGAGCATAGTTCCGTTAGCGCAGTTGGTGAAAGTACGTTAGCGGGGTCGGCGAAAGCGCGTTAGCGCATTCGCCGAGATACGTTTGCGAAAGTGGTCAATTTTAGATTAGCGCTAACATGCATCAAGGGAATCGACACCCTGACGGCCTTCAGGCTCGCAGCCGAGGCGGGCTCCTTCACGAGGTTCCGGACGGCCCCGGCCTTCGCGAGCTGGTGCGGGCTGGTCCCGTCGGAGCGCTCGAGCGGCGAGACCGAGCGGCGCGGCGGGATAACCAAGACGGGCAACCGGCTCGCCAGGACGGCGCTGGTGGAGTCGGCGTGGCACTACCTGACGTGCACGCCCCGCCCGAAGGCCCCGGCGCCCGGCGCGGACGTCCCCGCGGCGATCCGGGCGCGCGCCGACGACTGCACCGCCAGGCTCTGCCGCCGCCGCGAGGCGCTGGCGGCGGCGGGCAAGAGCTCGTGCAAGGCAAACGCCGCCGTCGCGCGCGAGCTCGCCTGCTGGGTCTGGGAGATCGGGCGCCGGGCGGAGGGGACCCTCGGCTGACCCCGTCGGACAACAGGCCTCCCGCCGGGAGGGCCCGCGCCTCGACGCATCGCCGGCGCGCGTTCACGAGCCCTTTTTGGGCAGCCCAAGGGCCGCGCCCGTGAACAAGACTGGTTTCGGACGAGCGCGCCGGACGGAGAATCGAAATGCGGTGGGGTGCGCGGACATACCGGGCTGACCGCCGGCAGCGCGCCCGCAAGAGCCCGCGGATATTAGCTTGCCAGGCAAGCGTCGACTAAACGTGCAGCGTGCGCGGGCCCTCCCGACGGGAAACGAAAAAGCCCGGTTTAAAACCGGGCTCGAACAAACACGCCTATTGACAATGGCTTTCTCATATTAAAGGGGTCGCCGCCGCTAAGGCGTTGACCCCTTAATCCAAGCAACGGCGCTGCCCAGCTTTCCAGAACTTGGGCTGCCGTCGACATTATTCTACCCACGAACGACATTTTGAACAATCGGTAGTGGCGTTTCAAAAACTAAGCGTAACTGGCGCAACCGCCGTCTTCCTCTAAGAAGGGATCGGCCGTCGTATCGAACAGCTCCGGGTAGCGGTCCTTGAGCCAGCTGTCTGCATCCTCGAAGCCGCGTGCCTTTTTCTCCGCCAGCGCCTGTAGCTCGTATGCGCTGGCCATCGCGGCGAGCGAGTCAACTGCTAGGTCGCCTTTGATATACGCCCTGACGCCGTAGAGAATTCGCTCCTCCGACTTGAGCGGCTTGCGGTAATAGTCGATGTCCAAAAGAAAGCCCTCAGGCTCCCCAATGTAGAAGGGGAAGTGCAAGGCGGATGAGACTTGGCAGCCGTAGGCGTACATGTCGCTGGTGTCGCCGTCATATCGGTGCCAGCGCAATAGCTTGTCGGCCTTTTGAACGAGGCGCTCTTTGTAGACGGAGGAGGCCAGCTCTTTGTCGACTCGTTCGGATTCCCAAGTTTGCAGGTCAAACAGCACCATCGGCTCGTCGGGGCGTTGGAGGTTGCAGACGATGTCTCCGGCATGGAAGGGCGTTGGGATATCAAACCACATGTCCTCGAAATCGCTGGCGGTTCCCTCCTCGTCCCACTCGTTTTCGTTGCGGTAATCACAAGACATCACCTTGCCACTTGCATCGAGCACGACCATGTCATCGACATAGTGGTCTTCGTCTGGGTCGATGGGACGACGAGTGATCCTGATGGCTTTGGGATCGTCACCGTCGAGCTCTTTCCAGATTGCATCGAAGCACTTTTGATAGCTGCTATACGGGCCGTAAAGACAGCAGCCCTGCCCGCGCCGGTCCCATGAGTAGTCATCAAAGAAATACAGGCTTTGACCGTCCGTCCTTTTAAAGTGTGCGAGCTTTCTTTGCTCCTGCCTGATGACATTGCGCAGAAAGGCATGGAAGTCCGGGATGTTGACCGTGTCATTTCTGCGGCTCATAGTGCAATTGGGCATATTGTCGATGATCTTTTGCCAGCCTTCGAGCTTTTGCTGCAGCGTCGCTTTATGCGAGCAATTGACAATGAAAGCCGCTACGGGTGTGGTGAGCCCGTAGTTGATTCGTTGAAGATGCTCCTTAATACTGTGCGAGTCTAAAAACTCAAAGACGTCCGGACGAATATCCAGCTCGCTTTGGCTGGCGGGCTTGCGATACGGCTGCAGGCAATCGTGTCCGACCGAGCCTTCGAACCATTGCTTGCCATAGTCGGGGTCGTCGTGCAACTTCTGCGAAAGCTCGAGCATAAAAGCGCAGTCGTCCGGCAGGTCGCCGGTGTAGCGCTCGGCGGTGTAGAGGGCAGAGGGGATGAAGGGGTCCAAGAGACTGTCGCTGAAGGTGCCGGATGAAAGCGAACCCTCCTTAACACCATGATCTCTACTGGGCCCAGCGCACCAGATTTGTCCACGGAGCGTGTGCTCGTAGTCATTTTCGAGCACAATGGCAAAGCGAGGTCCGTGGTCGAAGGGGCGACCGTCGATTTGGAGGATGTCGCCCGGTACCCACGGCGTATAGATGGGTTCGTTGTTCGCGCAGAACCGCCTGCTATCGTTTCGCCAGGCGCTTTCGACATACGATTTGCGAGTGCGGTTATTGCGCAGATCGCGGAGGAATATGAGCTCGCCGTCCTTGGTGGCCGCAAACGACAGAGAGGGCTGCGCCGTTTGGTGCTCGTGCAGGTCTTCCGAGGTGTAGAGATTGATCTTCCAGTACGATTCGGACCAGTCGTCGTCAGGATACTCTTCGATGTAGCGCTTCATGAGCGTTTGCGCGGCGTCCCACGATGCGATGGGGAAGGGGCCGTCAAGGGCGTCGGCGTCGCGCTCCTCCTCGTTGTAGAACATGACGTGCAGTAGGAGGATTCCGCGGTCGCGCTCGACGTTGTTGAGCATGTCGAGCGCGCAGTTGAGCTGGGTGAGATGCGAATCGATATCTTCGGTCAGCTCCGGCGAAACCTCTTTGTGGAGTTGCTCGAGCATGATGCGCTTTTCGTCAAGCGTTTTCAGCGAGCCGGCGATGATTGGCGCCGGCCAGTATAAGTATTTGCGCATGTGGTCTCGCAGCTCTTGGCTTTTGATGCAGCTGAGGACGAGGTCTTTGCCGGCATCGGTGATGCCATCGCTTGCCTGATTGTTCATGTCGGCCTCCTTATCGGTCGTTACCGGCATGATGTAACGGGTGTAGCGATTGTTGGTCCCATTAACGGGACCAAGCAGCGACTCGATGTGACAAAGAGGCAGTCCCTGTCACATCCCAAATATTGCCTTTACGTGTTGATACACACGGTGTGCAATAATACTCGCACTGTGCAATAGCGCACAGGCTGAGTAACAAGGAGGACGCTTGTCCCAGCTCGAGAAATGTGATCGCCGGTCCCTTCGCTCGCAGCGTGCCCTTCGTCAGGCACTTGCCAGTGAGCTTGCCGAAAGCGGCGACCTTTCGCGCATTAATGTCGCGTCGCTCACCGAGCGCGCTGGCCTTACGCGCCGCACGTTCTATTCGCACTACCGCGATATCCCCGACTTTATCAATCAAATCGAGGACGGCTTGCTGGCCGAGATCCGTGAGCGCATTGAGCTCATCACCGCAGCTCAGCTGCCCGATCTCTATCACAACATCGATGAGCTCGAGCCGGCGCCCGGTTCGGTTGAGCTGCTGCGTTATCTTGCGGCCAACCGCGACTTAATCGGTGCGCTGCTGGGTCCGGGCGGCGATCAGGCCTTCATTAAAAGGATTATCGACACCGCTCGTGAGGCTGTGGTGCCGCGTGCGCAGACGGGCATTTTGGGCCTGGCGCTGGGCACGTTCTTTGACTACTACGTTACCTACGTCGTGAGCGCCGAGGTCGGCATGATTCAGCGCTGGTTTGAGCGTGGGCTCACCGAATCGCCCGAGGCCATGGCGCGCATTATGACGGTGCTCGCTTTTGTGCGCCCTGGTGACCTGTATGGCCAACCCATCGATATCAACGTGCCGGAATACGGCATGAAGCTATTGAACTTGCAGCTCGAGGACGCGGCTGACACCGCCGCAACCGTCGAGTCCAACAACTAAGAGGAGAGACAGATGAGCAAACTCGTCGAGGGCATCAAGGACCGCATGATCGCCGCCGCACGCGAGGCCGCGCCCACCGTGGTGGACGCCGCGCAGAAGGCCGCGACCGCGGCTGCCGAGAAAGTTGTCGAGGCTGTCACCGATGCCAAGAACGCGGCGGGGGAGGCGTCCGTCACTAGCGAGCCCGCCACCGTCGCTGAGCCCGTAGCCGCCGCCCACGCCCCCGAAGGCGCGATCTTCAACCCCGAGAACGCTCGTGGCAGCCTACACCTGGGCATCGACGTGGGCTCCACCACCGTTAAGCTCGCCGTGCTCAACGACGACAACCAGATTGTCTACGCCAAGTACCAGCGCCACCACACCGACGTCCGCGCTTGCGCCCGCGACTTGTTCGAGGGTGCCGCGACGGTGCTGCCGACGGCCCAGATGACCTGTGCCATCACCGGCTCGGGCGGCCTGCTGCTGTCCCAGTGGCTCGATTTGGAGTTTGTCCAGGAGGTCATCGCCAGCAAGCGTGCCGTCGAGACCCTCATCCCGGCCACCGATGTCGCCATCGAGCTGGGCGGCGAGGACGCCAAGATCATCTACTTCGATAATGGCATTGAGCAGCGCATGAACGGCACCTGCGCCGGCGGCACGGGCGCGTTCATCGACCAGATGGCCACTCTGCTGCACACTGACGCCAGCGGCCTTAACGAACTCGCGGCCAACGCCACCACCATCTATCCCATTGCCAGCCGCTGCGGCGTTTTTGCCAAGACTGACGTCCAGCCGCTGCTCAACGAGGGCGCCCGCCCCGAGGACGTGGCCGCCTCCATCTTCCAAGCCGTCGTGACCCAGACCATCTCGGGTCTGGCGTGCGGCCGTCCCATTCGCGGCAACGTCGCCTTCCTGGGCGGCCCGCTGCAGTACCTCTCCGAGCTGCGCCACCGCTTCTACCTCACGCTCAATCTGGACGAGGAGCACCGTATCGTGCCCCAAAACGCTCACCTGTTTGTGGCGAGCGGCGCCGCCATGGCGCACGAGTCCAACAAACTCAGCACGTTCCCGCAGCTCATCGAGGCCATCGACAGCTTGGGCGACACACAGGGTGCCGAGGTCGAGCGCCTGGATCCGCTCTTTGCCACCGACGAGGACTTTGCCGAGTTCAAGACCCGCCACGACACCGAGGTCGTCCCCAAGGGCAAACTCGACGGCTACACCGGCCGCGTGTTCATCGGTATCGACGCCGGTTCTACCACCATGAAAGCCGCGCTCGTGGGCGAGGACGGCCAGCTGCTGCATACCTGGTACGGCAACAACAACGGTGACATCCTAGGCACGGCCAAGGTCATCATGGCCGATTTCTACAACCACATCCCCGCCGGTTGCACCATCGGCCACGTGACCACCACGGGCTACGGCGAGGCGCTGCTCATCGAGGCCCTCAAAGCCGATTCCGGCGAGATCGAGACCGTTGCGCACCTGCGCGGCGCCAAAGCATTCCTGCCCGGCGTCGAGTTTATCCTGGACATCGGCGGCCAGGACATGAAGTGCCTGCGCGTCAAGGACGGCGTTATCGAGCACATCATGCTCAACGAGGCCTGTTCGTCGGGCTGCGGCAGCTTTATCGAGAGCTTCGCCGTCTCTATGAACATGGACGTGCGCGCGTTCGCCGACGCCGCCATCCATGCCAAGGCCCCGGTGGACCTGGGCAGTCGCTGCACGGTCTTTATGAACTCGCGCGTCAAGCAGGCGCAAAAGGAAGGCGCCACGGTGGGCGACATCGCGGCAGGCCTGTCTTATTCCGTCATCAAGAATGCCCTGTTCAAGGTCATTAAGCTGCGCGACCCCAAGGAGATCGGCAGCCAGGTGATCGTCCAGGGCGGCACCTTTATGTCCGATGCCACGCTGCGCGCATTTGAGCAGCTCACTGGCGTTCATGCCGTGCGCCCCGACATCGCCGGCTGCATGGGCGCCTACGGTGCGGCCCTGCTCGCCCGCGATCGCGCCGGCGCCGACGGCACCTCGACCATCCTCTCGGCCGAGGACATCGCGCACCTCACCGTGACGCAAAAGCATGTCCGCTGCGGCCGTTGCTCCAACAACTGCCAGCTCACCGTCAACGATTTTGGCGGCGGTAGGCGCTTCATTACCGGCAACCGCTGCGAGAAGGGCGCCGGCCACAAAAAGCAAAAGACCGAGGCCCCCAACCTCTTCAAAAAGAAAAACGAGCTGCTCTTTAACCGCGAGGTGCTGAGCCCCGACGAGGCCCCGCGCGGCACCGTCGGCATCCCCCGCGCGCTCAACATGTACGAGAACTACCCCTTCTGGCACGCGTTCTTTACGCGCCTGGGCTTTAGCGTGCAGCTGTCCGACCAGTCGAGCAAGAAGACCTACCAGGCGGGCATCGAGTCCATGCCGTCCGAGAGCGTGTGCTACCCGGCAAAGATGAGCCACGGCCATGTGATGAACCTTATCGACCGCGATGTCGACTTCATTTGGATGCCGTGCGTGCGCTGGGAGCGCAAGGAGGATCCGACCGCCGGCAACTGCTATAACTGCCCCATCGTCATGAGCTACCCCACGGCGCTGGCACTCAATATCGACGAGATTCGCGAGCAGAACATCGAGTTCCTGTACCCGTTTGTGCCCTATCACGACAAGACCGAGCTCAAGCGCCGCCTGTACCAGGTGCTCGCCGTCGACCGTGTGGCCGATGCTGAGGCCGGTCGCGGTCGCGTGCGCGGTCCTAAAATCACGCGCTCCGAGGTCGATGCCGCCGTCAACGCTGCCTTTGAGGCCGATGCGCGTTTCCACGAGGACATCCAGACCATGGGCGAGGAGGCTCTTAAGTGGGTCGAGGACCACGGCGGCCACGGCATTGTGCTCGCCGGCCGTCCTTACCACAATGACCCCGAGATCAACCACGCCCTGCCTGAGCTTATCTCGAGCTTTGGCTTTGCGGTCTTTACCGAGGACTCGCTTGCGCATCTGGTGAAGCCCGAGCGCCCCATCCGCGTCGTCGACCAGTGGATGTACCACAGCCGCCTGTACGCCGTCGCCCGCTTTGTGACGATGCGCAACGACCTGGACCTGATCCAGCTCAACTCTTTCGGCTGCGGCTTAGACGCCCTGACCACCGACCAGGTGCAGGAGATTCTGGAGGCCAGCGGCAAGATCTACACCGTGCTCAAGATCGACGAGGTGTCCAACCTGGGCGCCGCGCGCATCCGCATCCGCTCGCTCATGGCAGCGCTCAAGGACCAGGAGGCCGAGCGCTTGGCAGAGGCCACGGCCGCGGGCGAGGCCTACGAGCAGGGCGATGCCGCGCCGGTGGCTCCCTCCACGGATGCTCCCGCGTTTGCGAGCCGCAAGTACACGTTCGAGGCACAGCGTGAGAGCGCCTCGACCGCGTGGCCCAAGGTGCCCTTTACCGAGCAAATGCGCGACGAGGGCTACACCATCCTGTGCCCGCAGATGGCGCCGATCCACTTTGACCTGGTCAAAGAGGTGTTCCGTGGTGCTGGCTACAACTTGGAGCTGCTGCCCTCGACCGATCACGATGCCGTCGAGGCCGGCCTGCGCTATGTGAACAATGACATTTGCTATCCGTCGATTCTGGTAACGGGCCAGATCATGGAGGCCATCGAGAGCGGTCGGTACGACCTGTCCAAGACGGCCGTGGTTATCAGCCAGACCGGCGGCGGCTGCCGTGCCACCAACTACATTGCACTCATCCGCAAGGCCCTGCGTGAGAGCGGCCACCCCGAGATCCCGGTGATCTCGCTTTCGGCCGTGGCGCTCGGCGAGGACAACCCCGGCTTCAAGATTACGCCGGCGCTGCTTAAGCAGGCAGTCTACGCAGTGCTCTTTGGCGACGTGATGATGCAGATGCTCTATCGCTGCCGCCCGTACGAGGCCACGCCCGGCGCTGCCAACGCACTCTACGAGGAGTACATGGCACGAGCCCGCAAGCTGGCGCCCAAGTTCAACCGCCACAACTACACCAAGCTTGCGCGTGAGGCCATCCACGCGTTCGACACCATGCCGCTCGTGGGCGAGGGCACCAAGCCGCGCGTGGGCGTGGTCGGCGAGATCCTGGTCAAGTTCCACCCTACGGCCAACAACCACGTGGTCGATGTCATCGAGCGCGAGGGCTGCGAGGCCGTGGTACCGGGCCTGCTCGACTTCTTCCTGTACTCCATGAGCAACGCCGAGCTGCAGAAGGACGAGCTGGGAAGCTCTGCCACTACGCGCGCTGGTATGCAGGCACTCATCAAGCTCGTGGACTGGATGCGTACGCCGGTGGAAGAGCTGCTCGAGAAGTCCGAGCGCTTTGAGGTACCCGAGCGCATCGGCACCATGGCGGACAAGGCCCGCACGGTGCTTTCGGTGTGCAACAACATGGGCGAGGGCTGGTTGCTTACGGCTGAGATGCTCGACCTGATCGACCATGGCGCGCCGAACATCATCTGCACGCAGCCCTTCGCGTGCCTGCCCAATCACGTGGTGGGCAAGGCCGTGATCAAGGAGCTGCGCCGTCAGCATCCCGAGAGCAACATCGTTGCGGTGGACTACGACCCCGGTGCATCTGAGGTCAACCAGCTCAACCGCATTAAGCTCATGATCAGCGTGGCCAAGGAAAACATGCGCGCCGGCAAGGGCTTTAAGCTCGAGAAGGTGGCGCCGCTCGCGATGGACGAGGTCACCGGCCAGATGCGTGCCCATGACGGCTGCGTGAGCTGCGGACCGGCCAGCGAGGACGCCGTGGCGTCGGTCGCCAAGCGTCTGGGACGCGGCATTAAGAAGTAGACGGTCTGCTATGGGCTGGATATGAGACAAACGGGTGGTGGCCGTACCGGCTATCACCCGTTTTTGCTGGACATATGTTGCGTAAACGCCCTAGCTATCATCCCTTGCGAACTTAGATTTCGGAAGTATGCGGCAAAATCTGAATAGGCCGAGCACACCGGATATGTCCAAGCTCTGTACCTGCGGTTTTATTGGCGAAAAACTGGGGTGTGCTCGAGAGTTCTAGAATTTGCCGCATACTTCCGAAAACGACGTTTCTGCGGCACCAAAAATCGCCCTCGGAGCCTTGAAATAATGAACAGGTGTAGCCGTTCGCGGCAAAATACCGTCCGTTTATAGAACCCACCCCCATCGCGCGTCATCCTTACGGTTGAATAAATACACATCTATGGAATTACGTAAGAGAGGACCGTTTCATGAGCTACAAGACCGTTTGTGTTGCCGGTGGCGGCGTGTTGGGAAGCCAGATTGCCTTTCAGGCTGCCTACTGCGGCTTTGATGTGACGATCTGGCTGCGCAGCGAGGGCAGCATCGGCCGCACTCAGCCCAAGATCGATCATGTGCGCGAGGAGTACATCGCGGCAATCGCGGGCATGGCGGATGGCAC
>CABSMX010000077.1 GCA_902478945.1 uncultured Collinsella sp. | reverse complement strand
CAGGCTCCTTACCGTTGAGCCCCAGATCGGACCACGCAAGCATGTACGGCCAGGCGCGCTCGACAAACGAACGGGCCGAAACGATCGGCACCGTCGGTAACATGCGACGGGCAGCCTCACCCTGGCGCACGAGCATCAGCAGCAGCGAGCAGGCCTCGGGCTTGGCGGCGGCCATCGGGATGTCGTCAAAGGGACGGTTGCGGTCCACGTGCGACTCGAGCGCACCATCGACCTCGCCCGGCTCAAGCCCGCCCAGCAGCTGCGCCGCACGATCGAGCATATCAACCGGGCCGGCGAGCATCGAGAGTGCCTGCGCCAGCACGCGATCCATGCAATCCTCTACCGCGTTGAGCGTCACGAGCTCTTGGGGCACCACGGCCGAGGCACGGTTGCGCACGCGTGCCACAAACTCGAGCGTCGACAGATACACATCGCCAAAGGGCGCAAAGTCGCCCTGATAGCCGCCGGACAGCGCGGGCGCCGCCAGTGCGTACTCAGTCTTGGAAAGCGGGCTCAACGCCATGGCGCCCAGCTCGAGCGCCGTATCCTCGAGCATCAGGCCCAGCGCGCGCGAACGCAGGCGTTCGGCATCGCCCGCCGACATGTCGCGGTCGAGCACGCGCGTCGCATCCGGCGCATCGCGCTCGACGGTGCGAATGTGCAAGCGCTCGGCGATTGAGCGCACAGCAGAACAGCGGGCGGCCTCTGCCTCCTCCTGCGCCGGCGTAAAGATGCGATTGCGCCCCAGCACCAGGCCAATCACATTACGCGGACCCAAGGCGTCGACGGCGAGCGCCGCCAACAGGGACGACGGCAGATCGCCCTCGAGCGCCACCACGGCACGCGACGCACCGCGAGCGCGAGCATTGTCGCGCACGGCAAGCACCAGCGCCTGCCACAGCCATTCCTCGGAGCGAAACTCGGGCAGCTCGTGGTCCTCCAGGGCATCGAGCATCACGCCGCGCTGAATTTCCTGAACCAGCAGGCTCTCCTCAAAACACGGCGCTTGGGCAACCACGCGACCGCAATCGTCGAGCACAAACGACCCGCCGGTATACACCGACTCGTCATAGGCGCCGACCGGCGCCACGCAGGCAAACCACACGCTGCGCTTGGAGGCGATCTTGCGGTAGGCACCGCTGCGCACGGCGGCGACGGCGGCGGTCTCGCGGTCGGTCATGTCAAACGCATTAAACTGGAAATAGGCAATGAGGTCGACACCGGTCGGCAGCATCTCGAGCTCGCGATCCAGGTCAAACACCACGGCGATGCGCACGCCGTCCACGTCAAACACCGGCGGTGCCCAACGCGCGTCGTTGCTCTCGCCACGCTGCAGGGCGATACTTGCGCGCGCAGGCACCACGCGACCGTCTTTGAGCATCATGTAGTCAAGCAGGGGCTGGCCCTCAAACGAAACCGCAGAGGGCACGATGCAGATCATATCGAGCCCTTGGATGCGCTCGGCAACGCCCGTCAGGCCCATCAGCATATCGTGCTCAAAATCGACAGCGCCCACCAGGCTGCCCGGAATGGCGCCCATAAAGAGCGGGGCCGGAACGCACAGCACGCGCGCGCCGCGCTCGTGGGCCAGGCGAGCCTGGTCCTCGATGCGGCCGCAAATGCCTTCGATGTCACCCAGGCGCATATCGATCTGTGCAAGTGCGAGCTTCATGGCCAAGCCCTTTCCGTCGTAAATCGTCGTTGTCGTAGTAAAAGCGCCGGCCGCATAATGCAGCCGGCGCTCGCATGTGCATATGCTAGCTATGATACCCCGAGCGGGGGCGCGCTCCTAGAACGTCGCGGACCACAGCCCATGCAGGTTGCAGTAGGCATAGACGGTACCGGTCTTGGAGCCGCCAGCGAAAAACGTCGTGGGCTTCATGCCAGGCTCAAGGTAATGGACCTCCAGGCGGCCCTCGGCCTCAAGCGCGATCCACTCGATGTAGTGCTCAGGCAGCATGGGGTGCTCCGTCGAGCCTACACGTGCGCGAATGACGTGGCCGTCGCGCTCGATTTCGACAACAGGCACGTGCTTCTCGTGCGCCGCATCCTCGGTGTTCGCCGTCAGCTCCGTGCAGCCGGCAGGGGTCGCAACGTCGTCGCCAAGGGCGGCAACGAGCTTGCCATTGGAATCCTTAAAGAATTTCGCCATGATGTTCTCCTTTGCTGATGTGCCAAT
Source organism: uncultured Collinsella sp. (assembly GCA_902478945.1). Classification (GTDB taxonomy): domain Bacteria; phylum Actinomycetota; class Coriobacteriia; order Coriobacteriales; family Coriobacteriaceae; genus Collinsella. Next base: position 8,065 of record CABSMX010000077.1, on the reverse strand, counting down.
ATTCCTGATGCTTCTTATGCCCAAAGGCAGGCGAACCATCCACGGCATGGCAAATGAACACATAACGGGCGCGGCAAGCGGTCGGGCCAGGACGAACCGGTGACCTGGTCCGACTCGGCAACCCCATCCCGCGCGCGGTTAGCGGCCGTCGCCGCCGAGCAGCGCCAGAACATCCTCGCGGGTAAACAGCGCCGACGAGATACCATCGCCGCCGAGCACACTGTTGACCAGATTACGCTTGGACTCCTGCATCTGCATAATGCGTTCCTCGATCGTGTCCTTGGCGATGAGCTTGTACACGGTCACGGTGTGCTGCTGGCCAATGCGGTGGGCACGGTCGGTCGCCTGGTCCTGCGCCGCCACGTTCCACCACGGGTCGTAGTGGATGACCACGTCGGCAGCCGTCAAATTAAGGCCCACGCCGCCCGCCTTGAGCGAAATCAAGAACACCGGCACCTCGCCCGCCTGGAACTGCGCAACCATCTTGGCGCGACTCTCTTTAGAAGATGCGCCCGTGAGCTTAAGGAAGGCGATGTCCTCCTTGGCCAGGCGCTTGCCGATGATATCGAGCATGCCCGTAAACTGGCTGAACAGCAAGATGCGATGACCGCCGTCGAGCGCGCCATGGACGAGCTCCATACACGTATCGAGCTTGGCGCTTCCCGCCTTGTAGTCCGCATAGTGCAGATGCGGATCGCAACAGATCTGGCGCAGCTTGGTGAGCTCGGCAAGCACCTTGAGCTTGTCTTTCTTAAACTCCCCGGCCTCGCGGTGCTGCACTTGCTGGGCGATGCGGTCCTGGTTGGCCAGGTAGAGTTTGCGCTGCTCGCCGGTAAGCTGCGCCATCACCGTATCCTCGATCTTCTCGGGCAGATCGGCCACCACATCTTCCTTGACGCGACGCAGCACAAACGGCGACACGAGCGCCTGCAGACGAGCGGCGCTGTCACCCTCGGTATGTTCGACGGGACCCTCAAAGCGCTTGGCAAATGAGTCGCGCGTGCCCAGAAGGCCCGGCATCAAAAAGTCGAAGATGCTCCAGAGCTCGGACAGACGGTTTTCGATGGGCGTGCCCGTCAAGGCAAAGCGCACGCCGGCCGGCAGGCGCTTGGCAGCGCGGGCCACCTGGGTGAGCGGGTTTTTAATGTACTGGGCCTCGTCGAGCACCACGCGGGCAAAGTTCTGCTCGACGTATTCGTCGATGTCGCGGCGCATGAGGTCATACGACGTCACCACCACGTTGTGCTCGGCGGCACCGGCAATTTGCACGCGACGCTGGGCCTTGGCGCCCACGATGGCGCACACATCAATCGAGGGGGCAAAGCGCTCCAACTCGGCAGCCCAGTTGTACACGAGCGACGCGGGACATACCACAAGCGTGGGCTTGGTATCCCCCGCCTCCACGCGCGCCAGAATGTGCGCAATCATCTGCAGTGTTTTGCCCAGGCCCATATCGTCGGCCAAGATGCCGCCAAGACCCAGGTGCTCAAGTGAGCCGAGCCACTGGTAGCCGTCGACCTGATAGCCGCGCAGTGTGGCTTTGAGCGAGACCGGCACCGTAAAGTCCATCTTGCCGAGCGTGTCCAGGCGCTCGACGGTGCGGCGGAACGCGGCGTCGCGATCGGCCTCAAGCGCCGGCGTGCGCGCGAGCATGCTGTCGACAAACAGGGTACTCGACGCGGGAAGCGACACTCCGTCGAGCAGATCGACGGCGTCGACGCCCAGGTCCTCGGCAAGACCAAACGCGGCGCGGGCACCCTCGTCCAGGCGTACGATGTCGCCCGACGTGAGACGCGCAAACGTCTGGTGGCGCTTGTACGAGTCCAGATAGATGGCAAGATCTGCCGCCGAAAGACCGCTCGCGCCCAGTTCGACATCGAGCAGGTTACTCTTGACGGTCGCGCGCACCGAAAGCTTGGGCGCAGGGCGCACCGAGATCTGGCGCAGGCGGTCACTGAGCATGACCTCGCCCAGCTCGGACAGGGCAGACAGGCCCTCGGTCAGCAAGTGGAACAGGCTCTCGTCATCGCGTTCCTCAAACGCCAGGCCGCCCTCGTAAAAGTCGAAATACAGGGCCGCCGTATCCATAACGCGAAACTCTGCTATCTCGTCGCGCGGCGGCACGCCCGGGCGCTGCTCTTCGAAGGGGCTGCCCGGAGCGCCCAGGCTAAAGAGATCTGCCGACCAGTCGCCGTAGGAAACCGTAATCTTGCAGGTCACAAGCCCGTCGTCGACACCGATTGCCATGGCAAAGCTCGGCTCGGGCGCCACGGTGTCGAGCACGGCGGGAGCGGTGAGGTCAGTGTATTCGCGCAGCACGGGCAGTGCCATGCGGCAGAATTCGCCCACCTGTTCGGCGGCGATATGGACCGGCGTGCGACAAGGCAGCAGACGCGACAGAAACGGTGCGGCATGCTGGGCAAACGCTGCATCGGCGCGGCGCGCGCGGTGCGTGTCGACCAGATAGGCTGCGTCGCCTGCGACAAAGCAGTACGTATCGGCCGGCAGGCGCAGGTCGTAGCTGCCACCGGCCGCCGGCGCGATCTTGGCGGCAAGGAGCGGCGGTTGTTTCGCCGAGGCCTCGTCCTCCCCCACCGGCGATAACTCAACCGCAACCTCGTAGGAACGATGCGTCGTCGTTCCCCGCGACCAGGCGGGCTCAAAGGAAATGGTCCGGCCACGCAGCAGGTCCAGCATGTATACGATGTCATGCTCGGACAGCGGCAGCTGGCGCTCGGCGACAAAGCCGCTGCGTGCAAAATCGTACGACGCCGAACGCGAACTTGTGATGTCGCTCAGATACACAACCGTTGCCACAACAAGGTCGAGTAGGGGCACCGAAACCTCGTCGAAGGCCTCGGGCACATGAAGAAACGTGAGCTTCTTGCCGTACGAGAACGTGCCGCCTCGGACATAGGCGTCGGCCATGCCGTCGATATCCTTGACCACATAGGACACCGAACCGCAGCGAATGCGGAACTCGAGCGCCCAGCTAAAGCGGTCGGCAAACAGCGGATTGTAGTACGGCACCAGCGAGGGCTCCAATACCGCCTTGGGGGCATCGAGGTCGACAGTGCCGGCGAGCTTGCGGCGCATGCCCGCCAACTCATCCATGCGCGCGTCCGAAAGATCGGAGAGCGCCTTCATGAGGCTCGGGCTCGTGGGGACGGGCGCCGGGAAGGGAAAGTTAGGGTTGACCGCCGGTGCGGCAGACGCAGGACGCGCGGCTTGCTTAGGCGCCGCCGTAAACGTGCGAACCGGCGTGCGCAGGCCCTCGACGGGCTCAATGCCGCTTGCGTCCAGATACGCCAGCGCTGTGGCGATGGCGTGCTTGCACATGCCGGGGTAGCGATAGGCAGCGGGGCAATCGCAGTCGTAGTCAATCACCTCGTGCTCGTCCATGTCGAGCGCCACGTGCGTCTTGTACAGGTCACCGCGCGAGCCGCGCACTGAACCCTCAACCGTCACGTTTTTGGAGAAGCGCGAGCCGCTGTCCTCAATCGACAGCACGGCGCCGTTGAGCATGAGCGAACGCCCCTTCATAAAGGTGCCGCTCAGCGCCGCCTCTTTCCGGAGCGCCTGCACAAACGTCCCCTGTGCCATCACTTCCTCCAATCCACACAGGGTAGCTAATTTGGGACGGGGCTATTTTAGCTACCCCCATATGTCGGTTGAGATGCATTCCGACCCTAGCTCATTCGCCGTCAGTCAAAGGGTAGCTAAAATAGCCCCGTCCCAAATTAGCTACCCCTCAGCAACGCCGTCCCTAGATAACCGTCACGCGGCCCTGGTTACCCACGATGGCCTTAGCCTCGGCCAGCAGCGGAATCGAGCGCGCGTTGACCTTGGCAGGCACCTCGGCGCGCAGCACGCGCCCGTCCACCTGCTCGATAAAGATCTCCACGCGGTCGCCGCCCGGGTTGGTGGTGAGCACCGTGGCCAGGCGCGCCATGTTGCCCTGGCTAAAACGGCTGTTGGGCACCATGACCTCAAACACCTTGGGCTTGTTGTTCTCCTCGTTGAGCTCCAGCGGCACGATCTCCTGCGCGATGATCTGGTCGCCGCGGTCCGAGCGCTCGAGCTTGCCCTTAATGCGCACAAACGCATCGGACAGCTGTGCGCCGGTCTCGGGATCGACCTCACCGTACAGGTACCCCTCGGCCTCCTTGTAGGTCTTGGGGAACACCACGACCGTGGCCTCGCCTTCCATGTCCTCGAGCTGCACGATGCCCATGGGGTCGCCGTTTTTGGTCACGCGCTTGGACACGCTCGAGACCATGCCGGCCCACCACAGTGCCTTGCCCTCGGGAATCTCCTGGTTGATGGTGCCGCCCGTGGGGTTTTGCACCTCGTAGCCGGTGTCGATCTGCGAGAACGAGAAGTCGCGCGCTTTGCTGAGCGCATACTCAAACGGGCGCAGCGGGTGGTCCGAGACATAGATGCCCAGAACCTCTTTCTCCTGGCTCAGCTTGAGGTGGCGGTCCCATTCCTGGCCGTCCGGATCGGGCACGCTGACCTCAAAGCCCGAGCCCTCAACGTCGCCAAACATATCGAAGAACGAGGTCTGGCCGCTCGCGCGGTCCTTCTGGCGCTTTATCGCGGCGTCGATAATGTTCTCGGGGTTGTTCTTGTCCACAAAGTGCATCATCTGGCGGCGCGGATACCCCGTGGAGTCGAAGGCGCCTGCCTTGATCAGCGATTCGATCACGCGGCGGTTGGCCTGGCTCGAGTCCACGCGCTCGACAAAGTCGTGCAGCGTCTTAAACGGGCCGCCCACCTCGCGCTCGGCGATAATCGCCTGCGCCACGCCGGTACCCACGCCGCGGATGCCGGCCAGGCCAAAGCGCACGCCTTCCTTGGTAGCCGTGAACTCGGTACCGGACTCGTTGACATCTGGCGACAGCACGGGGATACCGTCGTGACGGCATGCCGAGACGTAGTGAACGATCTTGTCGGTCTTGCCCGTGTAGGACGTCAGAACGGCCGCCATGTACTCGTGCGGATAGTGCGCCTTGAGCCAGGCCGTCTGCATAACCAGAATGGCGTAGCCGGCGGAGTGCGACTTGTTGAAGGCGTAGGACGCGAACTCGAGAACATCGTCCCAAATCTTCTGGGCGACCTCGCGCGTGTAGTTGTTCTTGATGGCGCCGTTCATCCAGTGGTCGTAGGTGGTCTCGTCCGAGCCATCCTCCCAGTGGAGCACCGTTGACGTGAGCAGCTTGATCTTTTTCTTAGCCACGGGCTTACGGATACGCGAGTCCGATTCGCCCTTGGAGAAGCCGCACATCTCGACGGAGATGAGCATAACCTGCTCCTGGTAGACCATGGTGCCGTAGGTTTCGCCCAGGATGTCGTCCAGACGGTCGTCGTAGGAGACCGCCGGTTCCTTGCCGTTCATACGGTTGATGTAGGACGAAACCATGCCGGCGCCCAGCGGGCCCGGGCGGTACAGGGCGATCAATGCCACGACGTGCTTGTACTCGGTGGGCTTCATGTTCTTGATCGTGGCCGTCATGCCGGCGGACTCGACCTGGAAGACGCCGGCGGTGTGGCCGGAACCCATGAGCTTAAAGATCTCGGGATCGTCAAAGGGAATCTCTTCCTCTTTGATGTCGATGCCGAAGTTCTTTTTGATGTTGGCCTTGGCCTTGGAGATAACCGTCAGCGTACGCAGGCCCAAGAAGTCCATCTTGAGCAGGCCCATGTCGGCGACGGTATGGCCCTCGTACTGGGTAATCTCGACGCCGCCCTTGGTGTCGAGCTTGGTGGGCACGTGCTCGTTGACGGGGTCGCGGCAGATCAGAACGGCGCACGCGTGCACGCCCTCGCCACGGGTGAGGCCCTCGATCGAGAGCGCCGTGTCGATGATGCGGCGGGCGTCGTCGTCCTTTTTATAGGCCTCGGCAAAGTCGGGGTTAAACAGATCCTCTTTGCCGGGTTGTTTGTCGAGCACCTGTTTGAGCTTGACCTTGGGGTCGCTCGAGACCATCTTGGACAGGCGCTGGCCCATGTAGACCGGGTAGTCCAGGACGCGTGCGGCGTCGTTGATGGCCTGCTTGGCCTTGATGGTCGAGTAGGTGATGACGTGGGTGACCTTCTCGGGGCCGTAGAGCTGGCGAACGTGCTCCACGACCTCGAGGCGCCGCTCATCGTCGAAGTCCATATCGATATCGGGCATCTCGGTACGCTGCGGGGACAGGAACCTCTCGAACATCAGGCCGTTTTCGAGCGGGTCGAACGCGGTGATGTTCATGGCGTAGGCGACGATAGCGCCGGCAGCCGAGCCACGGCCGGGGCCGACGCCGATGCCGTTGTCCTTGGCCCATTGCACGTACTCGGCAACGATGAGGAAGTAGGCGGCAAAGCCCTTGTCGCAGATGACCTTGTATTCGTACTCAAAGCGCTCTTTGATGTTGACGCCGCCGATCTCGCGCGTGGCCCAGTCGTCGCCGTAGTGCTGGCGCAGGCCCTTCTCGCACTCGCGGCGGAACTGGCTCTCGTGCGTCTCGCCGGGATCGAGCAGCGGGAAGCGCGGCAGGATGATGGAGTCCCAGTCGAGCTCGACGTAGCACTTGTCGGCGATCTCGAGCGTGTTGTCGCAGGCCTCGGGGCAATACGGGAACATCGCCCGCATCTCATCCTCGGTCTTCATATAAAACTCCGAACCGGTCATGCGCATGCGGTTGGGGTCGTCGACTTTGGCGTTCATGCCGATGCACATGATGACGTCCTGCACGGGCGCGTCCTCGCGGCGCAGGTAGTGGAAGTCGTTGGTGGCGATAACCTTGACGCCCACCTGTTTGGCGATATCGATGAGCGTGCGGTCCATCTGCTCGTCGGTCAGGCCGTTGTCGGTGGTGATGCCGTGTTCCTGAATCTCGATATAGAAGTCGCCGGGGTCGAAGGTGTCACGGAAGGTCTCGGCCCACTTGATGGCGCCTTCCATGTCACCGCGGTCGATGTATTTGGGAATAATGCCCGCGATACAGGCGCTCGTGCAGATCATGCCCTTGGCATGGCGGCGCAGGTTGTCGAGCGTCACACGGGGCTTATAGTAAAAGCCCTGCACGGCGGCCTCGGAAACCGTCTGCATCAGGTTGACGTAGCCCTCCTGGTCCTTGGCCAGAAGGATCATATGGTAGAGCTCGGGCTTGTGGTCGCGGGCAAGGGTCTCGTCCGGCGTAAAGTAGACCTCGCACCCAAAGATGGGTTTGATGACCAGGGGCGGCTTGAGCTCGTCGATGTTGCCCTTCTCGTCCCACATGGCCATGTCCTTCACATACTGGGCATGCTCGCGCGGGTTTTCCTCGGGATCGGGCTCCACCAGCTCGTCGCGGCGGTCCTTTTCCAAGAAGGCCTTGTCGTGGCTCCAGGTTTTGTACTCGGGCGTGTTGTGATTGACGGCGTCGCAGGCCAGCGCCAGGTCGGGTACGCCGTACATGTAGCCGTGGTCGGTAATGGCGACAGCGGGCATGCCAAGCTCAACGGCACGGTTGACCATATCCTGGATACGGGTTGCGCCGTCGAGCATGGAGAAAACAGTGTGATTGTGCAGATGGACGAATGCCATGTGATGAGCTCCGATGCGGGTTCGTGTTCTGACTGAACGATTTTACCCCACGGCACGGACAGCACCCGAACCTAGCCAAACCCACACGGCTCCTCTTGCAGTTGCGGTGAAATAGTTCCCGCTTAGGCCATCTGGGCCGCAATACAGGAACTATTCCACCGCAAGTTATCTGAGGGCTAGAGATTGTAGGTGACTACTTGAGGTTCGGCGGGTTCGACGAAGATGGTTGGATCCGGCTGTTCCACGCGGACGAACTTGACGGTCACCGTCTTAAAGCCCGCCTTGTGCAACACGTCGGCGTAGACGCGCGCCTGCAGGGCGTGCTTCTCCTGCAGCTGTTCCGGCGTCTCATCCGGCGTGCCGCCCGTCTTGTAGTCGATGACCAGCGCGCATGACGAATCCGCCGGGTTCGTCGCCAAAGCGTCGATGGCGCCCTCGGCATAGGCACCTGTCTCTTATACACATCTCCGAGCCCACGAGACTACGCTGCATCTC
>CABSMX010000076.1 GCA_902478945.1 uncultured Collinsella sp. | reverse complement strand
GGCAGCGTCAGATGTGTATAAGAGACAGTCCTCAAGCCCTTTGAGCGTCGCTTGGTCTCCACTGGCTTGGCCATTGCGCTGCCCGATGGTTACGCCGGCTTTGTCCAACCCCGCAGCGGTCTAGCCATTAAGCAGGGCCTGTCTATAGTCAACACGCCCGGCCTCATCGACGCCCACTATCGAGGCGAGCTTAAGGTCATCCTCATCAACCTGGATCCTACCAACAATATCCAGATCAACAAAGGCGACCGTATTGCCCAACTCGTCATCCAAGAAGTCCCCACGGTCAATCTCGTAGAACTAGAAGAACTAGACAAAACCGATCGAGGAGCCGGCGGTTTCGGTTCTAGCGGCGTCGCTTAGCCCATTTCTTCGTTGAAAATGGGCATCGTAATGCCCGCTCGCTCCTAGGTGGCCCCTATATATCATCCCTTGCTCAAACATTCTCGCTGCGCTGCGAAACTGCGCGCGGGACGATATGTGTGGGCCCCGGGTGAGAGGCCACATGCTTGAATATGCATTTCGACTTGCGCGATAGGCCTCATCAATATAATTACGACTTGCTTGTCGTTCCGACTCTCCATTAGCTGGATTACATCCTTGCAAATCCTAGCTAGGAATGTGTTTTAGATTCTAGTTAGCCGACGCGACAAAGGAATAGCCCCTTTATCGCGTCGGCTAACTGTATTTATAATTTCCGGTTTTGCCTTTGCAGGTTCTAGTGGAGGGGAATCTGTTATAGCTGCTAGTACGTTAACGAAGCTTACCTGTGGGAGGCCCCTATATATCGTCCCACGCGCAGTTTCGCAGCGAGCGAAGCGAAGCGAGAATGTTTGAGCATGGGATGATATATAGGGGCCTCCCACAGGTAAGCGGACAATCCAATGCTAGCGGATATGCGCGGGTTTTTCGCCCCAGTAGAAGCGGCAGAAGGCTCGTTTTCGCTTTTGGGGCTTGCCTGCAAGCTCCATGGTTGCGATGGCGATGTCCTCGGCTGCGCGTGGACGGCGCAGCACTTCGCCGTTAATGAGTAGTGCCTTGAGCGACTCGGGATGATCGTGGAGGTGGCGCAGTGTCACGATGAGCTCGCGTGCGGTGGTGACATGCATGCTGGCGCCCATGCCGGTGAGCATGGTGGTGTTGGCCTTTTCCTGGCCATATGACTTGCCCAGCAGAATCATCGGCAGGTGTGCGCACAGGCATTCGGTAACAGTGAGTCCGCCCGATTTGAGAATTGCCAGGTCACACCCGTGCATAAGCGCTGCCATGTCATTGACATAGTCAAGAACCGTGACGTTCTCGAGTTTCATGGCATCGAAAAGCGTTTTGAGGCGGGTGGCATATTCGGCATCCTTGCCCGGCAAAAAGACAAAGTGCATGTCCTCGAAGCTGCGCAGGAAGGGGAGGGTGCGGTCCATCTCCGCGCGAAAGCGAACATACGGTTGAGGCAAACTGGCGCCGGCCATCACCAGCACAACGAGTTTGTCTGTGGGGAGATTGAACTTTTCGAGTTCTTCCTCGCGGTTGTAGCCCGTATCAAACCCGGCGCGAATGGGAATGCCCGTAATGCGGATCTTGGTCTCGGGAACCTTGCGGGGACGGAGTGTCTCGGCCATAAACTCGTTTGCCACACAGAATAGGTCGGTGTCCTTATGGGGCCACCAGCCCTCCACCTCGTAATCGGTCGGTACGCAAATGACGGGATAGTCGATGCCCGTAATGACGCGCGCACCAACGGCAACGTTGGCTGCCGTGATATGCGTGGCTACCACGGCAATGGGCCTACGAGTCCGAACGTATTCGTTAAATGCGGGGAACATGATGCGCGACCATGCCGTGCCGCCGCCCCAAAGCAGGTGTCCTGTAAGGGTATAACGCCAGGTCAAGTCATAAATTGGGCGCGTAGCGCCGGTAAACGAGGCAGCCGTTTTGTTGCCGTCGAATTTTATGCGTCCAAAATCAAGGATATCGAGCACTTCAATCTCAACATCCTCGGGGATGCCATTGGTGCCGCGGATGAGGTCGAATGCCTGCGCAATCGCATTTGCGGCGGCCTTGTGGCCCGAGCCGACCGAGGCGTGCACAATGGTCACGAGAGGTTTTTGCTGAGCCAAGAGTGTGGTTTGCTCCGATTGGGGAGTGCTGTGCGTGGGCAGGGGAGCGTCGTCGCTCGTCTGCGTCTGATCCATCGATATCTCCCCTTCGTCTTTGATTCGCAGAGAATCATTGTAGTGCATGAGTGTCACGTTCGCATAAATTTGGGTATGAGCGCAAAGAACGCCAATCTTTCGACAGGAGGTCTCTTCATGACTACTCATCAGCCGATCGATGTTGCGATTATCGGCGGCGGGCCTGCGGGCTATGCTGCAGCCATCTATGCGGCGCGCGCTAACCTAACGACGACCGTGATTGAACAGGGCATGTCGGGAGGACAGATCGCCACAACCAATGAGGTCGAGAACTATCCGGGCATTCCTCTCTTGAGTGGCGCCGAACTCGGCGAGCGTTTTCAGCAACATGCAGAGGGCCTGGGAGCACAGGTTGCATGGAGCATGGTTACGGGTATCGATTACGATGCGGATGCGGCGTTGTTTACGGTGCATCACGATACGGGCGATACACTGGCCTCGAGCGTTATCGCTTGCATGGGTGCCACGCCGCGATCTGCTGGTTTTGTTGGCGAGGATACGTATCGCGGTCGCGGCGTTTCGTATTGCGCGACGTGCGATGGCATGTTCTTTCGCGGTAAACAGGTCTTTGTCATCGGTGGCGGCAATGCCGCCTGCGAGGAAGCCCTGTTCTTGTCGGAAATCGCCAGCAGCGTGACCATCGTCATGCGCCGCGATCAGTTCCGCGCCCCCGATGGCGTGGTTCAAAAGGTGCTCGCAAAAGATAATATTTCAGTTAGGTACCAAACTAGTATTGTGGAACTATCGGGCGAGGCCATGCCCACGACTATCACATTTAAGGACAACGCCACCGGTGAAACCTATTCCGAGTCCTTCGATCCAGGCTCGTTTGGTATCTTTGTCTTTGCTGGCACGCAGCCCCATACCGAGCTTGTAGAGCATCTGGTGGATCTGGCGCCCGACGGCGGCATTGTGACCGACGAATCGATGGCCACCCGCACACCTGGCTTATATGCCGCCGGCGATATCCGTTCCAAGCGTTTACGCCAAGTTGTGACCGCCGTATCGGACGGAGCCATAGCAGCTACCAGCGCATACGCTTTCTTACACGGATAAGTACGATAATATATCTTATGTAAGGTTGCTATCTTTAAACAAAGTGGTTGGACGGTGCGTCAATGTGCTGTCCAACCACTTTTACTTAGCGGCAATGTGGTATGCAAAACTAGATTATCTAGAATACAATATAGTAAACGAACGGAGGCCTCTGATGAACCACGTCAAACATGTTATCCCGATGTCCGATACATCGGTCGGCATTAAGCCGGAGGATATTCAGCCGACGGTGCTGCCGGATGCATTTATTCAGTCCGATACGGTGCGTAAACTCAACGCGTTGAGCCTGCCGCGCTATGACCAGCTGCCTAACGTATCGCTCTATCGTGATCAGGTTATCGAATATGTTGCGCAGTGGATGGAGCCGCTTTCGATTTGTGTGGAGCAGCCCGTCATTACGCCATCGATGATCAATAACTACGTAAAGGTCGGCCTCGTTCCCGCTCCGGTTAAAAAGCAATATGGTCGCGAGCAGATTGCGCGTCTCATCTCCATTTGTATCTTTAAGCAGGTGCTGCCCATCGCAGCGGTTCAGGCACTCTTTAACATTCAGCGCCTGAGCTATGATGCACCGACCGCCTTTGATTATGTGATTGATCAGCTCGAGGCATCGATTCGCGCGGCTTTTTCCATTGAGCAGGTACCTGTACCCGATACGGCTCATCAGGTCACACGCGAGTCGCTGCTCGTACGCAGCGCGGTATCGTCTTTTGTATCGAAGGCGTATCTAATGAGCTACCTAAAGTTCAACGGGTTTAATAGCTAGCCGACGTACAAGACGGGCGGGACAAAGAGTCATCAGACACTTTGTCCCGCCCGTGTTTTTGTTTAGTTGGATTTTATCGGCCCGAAGCAACGACCATGCCGTAGCCGATAATGAGCCCGTGCATCTCGGCATAGTATGAATCCAGTCCGTTGCAGGGCATGATGATGGTCTTGGAACCGGGCCAATGCTCCACAATGCGGCTGGCAAGTGCCTGGGCGCCCGCCTCATTTTCGACATGGTCGATTACGACCTCGCCGCCAGTAAAGCCTTCGGCCTCCATGGTGTCGACAATCTTGGTGAGCATCTTCTTTTCGCCGCGGGTGTGACCAACGAGTTCAATTTTGCCCGCTTCGCTCGCCGTGCCCAAAATGCGGATATTGAGCTTGTTAGCAATAACGCCGGCCGCCTTAGGGATACGTCCGGCCTTCGCAAGGTTTTCGTAATTGCACAAACTAAAGAGGATCTTGCTGTTCTGCTCCAAGCTATCGAAATAGGCGCAGGCGTCCTCAAAGGAGGCATCTGGGTTGCTTGCAAGATAGCGGTCGAACAGCAGGAAGATCAAATCCATTTTGCCACCTGCGGCTCGCGAGTTAACCAAATGAATCTGACGGTCCGGCTCCTCGGCAAGCACCATGTCACGTGCGGTGGCCGCGGCATTGTAGCTTCCCGAGACTCCCTCGGAGATGGGCATGCAAATCGTCTTGTCGGCAAGCCTAAAGAGTTCGGTCCACTCGCCTACGCTCGGACAGGCGCTCGAAGAAGCGCTCGACTCCGCCTGCACGGCGCAATTGAGTTCGTGAACATCGAGCGTGAGGTCATCGACGAACTCGCGCTCCCCCACTCGAATTTTGAGGGGTGCAAATGCAAAGGTGGTATGGGGCGCGGTCGGTTGCCAATCGCGGAGGTTGCAGCTCGAATCGGAGATAAGTGCCCAGCTCATAGAGGGTCCTTTCTAGATGTTTCTCATTTATTATAGCCATCTTGCTTACCTTTGAAACGTGCATCTAGTATTGAAAACTAGCTCATTGGGGTCATGTATGGAGCACGGTCACAAATAAATGAACCTCGCAGCCCAAAGGCCACGAGGTTCACATTCGTTTGCTATACAGAGTGACTTAGTAGCGCACGAAAATGTAGTTGTTGTTCATGCCGGCTGCGACGGAGCTGATGATGACGCCCGTCTTGTAGTCGGAAGCATGGATCATCTGACCATTACCGATATAGATGCCAGTATGGTAGGAGTTAACCACGACATCGCCCGGTTGCGGGTCGGACACGCGGGTCCAACCCATGAAGGTGCCGGTGGTGCCCAGACGGCAGTAGCGGCCCGTGAGACAGTAGCTTACAAAACCGGAGCAGTCAAAGCTGTCCGGTCCAATGCCGCCCCAGGAATAAGCGCAACCCAGCTTGCTGTAGGCACGCGAAACAACGGAGCCGCCGTCAACAGACTGGTTCGGTGCGGAAGGCGTCGGAGCCGGAGCCGGAGCCGGGGCGGGCTGCGGCGTAGGGGCCGGAGCGGGCGTAGGAGTGGGCGCGGGCGTATTGCCGCCATCGTTGGTGTTCTCAGTCGTACCGGCGGTGTCGTTGCTCACCGTAGCCTTCTCGGCGGTGCTGGCGTTAATGCCGGCCTGAAGTGCTGCGTTGGCTTCAGCCTCGGCGGCAAGCTCGGCCTGCAGCTGGGAGTCCAGGGAGCTCACGACACTCTGGGCCTCAGCCTGCTGGGCGTTGAGCTCGTCGACCTTCTTCTGCGTCGCGGCGACGTTCTTCTCCTGCTCGGCCTGCTTATCAGTGAGCTGCTGCTTAAGGTCCTTGACATCCTGAATGGTCTGGGCCTGCTTGTCGGAAACCTTGCCGTAATAGAACAGACGGTTGAGCATGTCGCCCAGATCGTCGACGCCCGTCAGAACCTGAAGGAGACTCAGACCGCCGGTCTTGTACTCACCGGCAACGTAGCTCGAAAGCTTTGCCTGGCCCTCGGCAATCTCTTGCTGCTTTTGCGTGATCTCGCCTGCAGTCTGATCAAGCTCCTGCGTCTGTGCGGAGAGTTCTTCATGAATTTGCTGGGTCTGCGTGCCGATCTGCTCGAGTTTGGTACGAGCGGCGGCAAGGTCGGATGCGGTATCGGCATAGGCCGGAGCCGCGAGGCCCAGGCCCAAAACACAAGCGAGGGTTGCCGTAGCAGCGCAGCGTGCCATGTTTTTGTGCGTATTTGCTGTGCGCATGGAGCTTCCTTTCCGGTATCTAAGGGTAGCGGCTAGTCCACCGTTACCAGGCTAAAGAGCTCGACGTCCTCGTTGGAAGGCGTGAGCTTCTTGCGCGGGTTAAGAAACGCAAGCTCGAGGATACAACCGTAACCCACAAGCTTTGCGCCCATATCTCGCACCAGTTTACCTGTTGCCTCGACGGTTCCGCCCGTCGCGACCAAGTCGTCCAGAATCAACACGGTATCTTTAGAGGTAATGGCATCGGCGTGGATCTCGATAGAGTCGGTGCCATATTCGAGCTCGTAGCTCTCGCTCACCGTCTTGCGAGGCAGCTTGCCCGGCTTGCGTGCGGGCACAAAGCCAGCGCCCAGGGCGACGGCCACGGGCACGCCGACCATAAAGCCGCGAGCCTCGGGACCCACGACCTTGGTGATGCCCATGCCGGCAAAATGCTCGGCCAGGGCATCTACCATGGCCTTTAGCGCTTCGGGATTACCAAAGAGCGGCGTGATGTCCTTAAAGACAACTCCGGGCTCGGGATAGTCGGGGATGTCGACGATGTGAGATTCGAAGTCGTACATGGCATGACCTTTCAGGGGAGGCTGGTTTGTAGCAGCGTCTATTTGGCCGCGCTGGCGGTGCCGGCGCGTGAGGGGGCGACAACCTTGAGCGGCTGCACGAGGGATTCCTCACGCACGGGGACCGCGGAGGTAGATGTCTCTTCGCTTTTGGCCTTGGTTGACTCGGAGCGTGCGATCTCCTCGTCGAGGGCATCGATATCGGCATCCTCCACCACGGCGTTGAGCGACTCGAATACACGGTTCTTGAGCAGAGCGGTATGGACGCCCTCGGTGAGGTCATGCAGCTTCTTAAACGCACGCTCGAGCTTGGCATCGCGCTCGTCATCGGAGGTATCCATGCCGAGCATGCTCACGAGAACCTGCTCAAACATCGAGGACTCGCGGTTTGCGGACGATACGTACTGGCGCAGGTTGCGCGGCTCGATATGGAAGCGCGAAAGCTCGGAGCAATAGCGGATGATTGGGAAATCGCGGCCATCGACAAGCTCGCGATTCTGCGGGCTTTTGATGATGCGAATGAGGTCGTTTTCGGCCAGGGAGCGGATAAACGAGATCTCGACTCCGAGCATATCGGGGATGGTCTCGATGGGATGCAGTTTTTGCTTAGTCTCCTTGGGTTCCGTCTTGAGCGGAACATCGGACAACAGGCCCACCTCGTAGGCGAGCGTAGACAGGTCCGTGGCGTTTTCCAGGCGCTGCTTGATCACGTTGAGCGGCATGTAGCGAGTCTTCTGGAGGTGCAGAATGACCTCCAGGCGGTCAACGTCCTCCTTGGAGTACTGACGATAGCCCTTAGGCGTGCGATGAGGGGTGATGAGCCCCTCATCTTCGAGAAATCTAATTTTTGAGTTCGAAAGATCGGGGTATGCGCCTCGAAGTAGATTGACGACCTGGCCGATACTCAGATAATTGCGTTCGGCCATGCCCTACTCACCGGTTTCGATGCGCTCCGGCGTGCTCTCGTGGTAGATGAGCGTAAACGTACCGATCTGGACGGAAGAGCCATCGTGCAGCGGTGCGCCGTTGACGATAGCGCCGTCAACCCACGTACCGTTGAGCGAGCCCAGGTCTTCGATGCGGGCACCCAGACCCTCGCGAATAATGCGCGCATGGCTACGCGACACGGTCATGTCGTTGAGGAAGATGCCGTTAGCGGGATCGCGGCCGATGGTGGTCACATTATCCTCGAGCTTAAAGGCTGCACCGGTTTGAGGGCCTTTGACGATAGATAAGACGGGCGCGGTGATGTGCACGTTGGCCATGAGGTCGGGAACGGTGACATCGCTCGAAGGAACGCGGAAAACGCAGGTGGCGTCTGAGGCCTTATCGTTCTGAGGCATATTGTTAACCATGTTGTCCATGACAACCCCTAACTTAACGCGGACATGCCGCAAAGAATGAACTGTACGTAATCATACCCCAACGACTTAGTCTTCGATTTCGGGGTTAAGAAAGTCGATGTCTTCGTCCTCGGGATGCGCCACGGCTTGTTTAATGGCCGCTCCACCCTTAATGGAATAGATGACGGCGGTGAGCATGGAGAAGATGACGCCGCCGTACACAAAGAAGATGCCAAGCGGTACCGGGCTGCCGTTGAGGCCCGGGAAGGCCGTGAACGTGGCGGGCAGCAGATGCCAGCCATCCACAGTGGGAAAGCCCAACAGCATGAGCGAGAAGCCGGTCATGAGCAGCGCCGTCGCAATCTTGCCGGGAAAGACGACGTCGATGGGGCGGCGGTGATAGTGGCGCACGATGAGCGTGCCGATACCAAGGTAGATATCGCGACCAATGATGAGCACGCAGACCCAGATGGGAAGCTCGCCGCGGACCACCAGGCCCAGTACGCCGGTAAATAGCAGCGCACGGTCGCAGATGGGATCCATAACCTTGCCGAGCCACGAGACCGTTTTGGTCATGCGGGCAATCTGGCCGTCCATCCAGTCGGTGGAGGCCGCGATGGCATAGATGACGATGGCGACGACACGGTTGTTGTCCGTCACAAACAGGTACAGGAAGACCAGCGTGAGGATCAGGCGCGTGAAGGTAATGAAATTGGAGATCGTGAAGATCTTATTCGACGGGTAATCGGAAGTGCCGATAAGCTCCTTTTTGATCTTCTTTTTGATGCCCACAGGACTCCCCCGCTGGTAAACGACAAAACTTTCGATACTATACCCGTTCTGGCGATGTCTATCCAGCGAGAGCATAGAGAGTCCAGACATGTGGAGGGTGTTGTTGGCGGGGCGGGAACTCACATTTATGTACATCAGCCTCCAAACATGTCGAAAAATGTCGGTTTTGGAGGGTGATGTACACGTTTTTGTTGCGCGTGTGCATCATCTCATATGTTGCCAACGCTAACGGTGAACCTGAGCGCCCGGGCACATTCTTTGTTGGCTGAAACCGGCATAGCAACTAGCGGAAGGCATCATCGAAGGAGTGTGCTGGAAAGCACCCGTCTCCTTAACTGTTAGAAATGCAAGTTAATAATCTATGTGGTCAATTTAATACCGTTGAACCCGCGTATCGATACCGCTCAGCCATTCGCCTCGCCCCATCGCACGCATCTTCATTCGGTCTGTCATTATTAATCTAACGATGCTTTGAGAAATGTAGGTGCTTCTAAATGTACTGTCGACTTCTTCTCAAACTAATCCTAAGAGACAGGGCCGTATGGATCTCTACGCTCGTTCTCGCCGCAGCCTTCTCCATCCCCATTGCGTTCAATTCACCCATCTACGGGCCCTTCTTTATGAAGCAGGGCATGCAGGGCTTTGTCGACGCATTCAATACGCGCGCGCCCCGGGCCAGCGGCACAGACCTATCTCCAGAGCAGCAAAATGACGCGGAGCTTGCGAGATACGCGAACGCCGCCCTCGCAGCTCAAACCGACGCCGCCTTTCTCGATTCTGCCGAGAGCTACTACGCGCTCATGGGCGAAGGCTTCCAATCCGGGTCCATCGTGGGAGACCGAGAGACCAATGACGCAGACCTCGCGTATTGCCGTGCCCTGAGCAGCTCCGGCATCACGGATATCCCGGCCTCCGCAAACGACCTGCCATTCCTTTCCTTCCTGCCTTACGCCATTGCCACGGCGCCGTCTTTCCTTCCCTTCATCCCCTTCCTTCTCTCGTCGATACTCGTGCTCGGCGCCACAAGGCCCGGGACCCTGGCGGCGAAGGCGCCCGCGCCCAAATTCCGGCGCCTTATCCAGATCGTGTTTTCGATAATCGGCGCGGGGACCGCGATGCTCCTCGCCGGCCTCGCACCCGGGGGCATTTGCGCCTTGGCCCTAAACGGATTCGGGCAAATTGGGTACCCGATCGCCTTCTTCCATGACGGCGCGCTTACCACCACGACCGCGGGAAACGTCTTCACGACCCTGCTTCTCGCGCTGCTTGCGGGCGGAACCTTGATATCCGTTTGCTCCGTCGTCCTATCGACCGCAACGAGGCGCGTCCTCGCGGGCCCCCTTGCCTCCGCGCTGCTTGTCGCGGCCCCGGCATTCCCGTTACTGTCCGATTCGGCGCTGGAGCATAACGCCGCGCTCAATCTCCTGCCGCTGGCCGTGTTCTCGCCTATCGAGGCAACGGGTTACGTGGGATGCTTCCCGACGGAATTCATTGGCTCCGGTTCAGGCAGAGCATCGATGCTTGCCGTGGCCCTGGCATACGTCGCGGTCCTTTTTGCGGTCGGCGCCGTTGCGGCACGTTCGCCCAAACAGGCTGGACCCGCTAAAAAGCACCATGGGCTCGAGCTTCTGGACGCGAGCGTGGGATACTGTCTCTTATACACATCTGACGCTG
>CABSMX010000075.1 GCA_902478945.1 uncultured Collinsella sp. | reverse complement strand
GGCTCGGAGATGTGTATAAGAGACTGGACCCGGTTGTCCCCGTGGCTGACCCCTTCGCCCCGATCGACAACTTTGCCGCCGACGACCTGGACTAACATTCGGCCTACAATTTAGTGCCTAGAAAGGACCCGCAGCTTGCGGGTCCTTTTTTATGACTGTGCCGGGGTGCGTAACATAAAAAACCGAGCCCTGCACATAGTGGCGCAGAACTCGGCGAACGGGTGAGCGGTAAAAGGTAGGTTTTAGGGCATGTGCCAAAAACTACTTGAGGAGGAAGTCGGGGAGGGGAATGGTACGGGCCTCGCGGTGCTCTGGGTCGGCGATGCGGTCGGCAGGATAGCCGCAGACGAGCATGTGATAGGGATAAACGCCCTCGGGCAGGTTGAATTGCTCACGGGCTAACTCGGGCTTAAAATGGCACACCCAGCACGTTCCCAGACCCTGATCCTCGGCCTCCATCATCATCTGATCGCAGACAATCGATGTATCGATGGCACTGGAGTTCATCTGGTCATAGGGACGCACCCAAGCGTCGTCGGTAACACTGCAAATGAGGAAGATGAGCGGAGCGCCAAAGATGGACCCATCACGAGCAAACCGAGGCTGACAAGCAGCTGCCTTCTCCAGAAGCTCAGGCGTATCCAACACCATCACACGGGCTGGATGGTTATTACAAGCAGAAGGAGCAATGCGTCCAGCCTCAACAATGGCATCCACCACAGCCTGCTCCACAGCCCGAGCCTCAAACAAACGACAAGAATACCGACCCCGAGCCAAATCCAAATACCCCATAACCAAACCCTCCAAAATCAGCGAATCAATCCAAAGCAAACCAAAGGGTACCCAAAGCCCCATCCAGCCAAACGTTTAAGGCTGTCCCAAAGTTTCCAATCGGGTCCCAAGGCCCTGCCAACAAAAGCTCCATCGCTTTCAAAGTATCAGCCAAAGTTCCCAATGGTGGTACGTAAGGGAGCGGGCCCGACCACTAATACCTTTTGAACGACTCTGCTTGCAGCCGGAGTGAAAAAGGTATTAGTGGTCGGGCCCGCGACCGGTGCGACATGTATCCCCAATTAACTGTTCTTCATGACAATCGAATCCACAACATCGGCCACATTCTCGCAGCAGTCGGCGCAGTATTCCAGGAAGGCGTACACGTCACGCCAAGCGATGACCTCAAGCGGATCCTTGCCATTGACGTGCAGGTTGCGCATAGCGTTGATATAGAGCTCGTCGGCCTCGGACTCGATGGTGTTGATCTGGATGACGAGCTCGCGCAGGGTCTTGGACTTGCGGTAGTTGGGCAGCTCGACCATCAGGTCCTTCATGGCGCGGCAGGCGTCGGTCACCTTGTGGGCAATGACAATGGCATCGGGGTGGATGCTCTGGATGTTGGTGAAGTAGACGCGCTGCACGACGCCTTCGATACGGTCAAGCACAGTGTCGAGCGAGCAGCTCATCAGGTCCAGATCCTCACGCTCGAGTGGCGTGATAAAGGCAGTGAGCAAGGCATCCTCGAGCTCATGGTGCTTCTTGTCGGCCGCATGCTCAATCGCATGCATCTCCTCGAGCATGTCGTGGATCTGCGCGGGATCAAAGTTCTCAAAAATCTTGATGAGCAACTCTGCGGCTTGGACAGCAAGGTCGGCGCAGGCGACGTAGTTGTCAAAGTAGAACGAATCGGGTTTCTTTGCCATGAGTGGGTCCTTTCGAGGCGAAGACGGGTGGGCGAGGTATTGCGGTCCGGATGGACGTTCGGTTTGACTAGATGAACATCATGAACAGCTTGGCCATGACAAAGCTGATGAGTCCGCAGGCGGGGAAGGTGAAGAACCACGTGAACATCATGTCCTTGACCACGCCGAAGTTGATGGCCGAGAGGCGCTTGACGGCGCCGACACCCATGATGGCGCAGGTTTTGATGTGCGTGGAGGATACGGGGATGCCGGTAAGGGTGGCAAGTAGCAGGTTCGCGGCGCCTGCGAGGTCGGCAGAGAAGCCCTGATACTTCTCGAGCTTGACCATGCTCTGGCCGACGGACTTGATGATGCGCTCGCCGCCCACGCTGGTGCCGATACCCATGGTGGCCGAGCACAGCAGCATAATCCAGATGGGGATGCCGGCATCGCCAACGCTCGTCTGGCCGTTGGCGAAGGCCACGCCTAAAAAGAGCACGCCGATGAACTTCTGTCCATCCTGCGCGCCGTGCATAAAGCTCATGGCCGCAGCGCTTGCGATCTGAGCGTATTTAAAGAAGACGTTGGCGCGTCGCCTGTTGGCGGCGGCGAAAAGAATCGAGACGAGCTTGCACAGGACCCAGCCCATGACAAAGCCCAGTCCGATGGAGAGCGCCAGGCCGTAGATGACCTTCATCCACTCGTGGACGTTGACGCTGCTGGCGCCACCGAGGGCGATAGCAGCGCCGGTCAGGCCGGCGATGAGGCTGTGGCTCTGCGAGGTGGGGATACCAAAACGCGATGCCGTGGCACCGTAGACGACGATGGAGAATAGCGCCGCGCATAGGCAGGCGAGCGCCATGGCACTGTTTCCGCCAAAGTCGACGATATGCGAGATGGTGTTGGCGACGCTGGCATTAAAATGCGTCATGATGAGCACGCCCAAAAAGTTGAACGCGGCGCTCATGAGAATGGCGGCGCGGGCGGGCATGCAGCGCGTGGTGACACAGGTCGCGATGGCGTTGGGCGCGTCGGTCCATCCGTTGACGAAGATAGCGCCGAGCGCGAGGAACACGGTGACGGCAAGGACTGGGTTCGACACAAGTTGGCCGAGGAAGGCTGAGAGCGTTACGTCCATATATGGGCTTTCTCGAAGTTTGCAGACATGTTACAAAAGCATGATAAATCGTATCACCTCCTGTGGGTTTCTTTACCGAGTTCTGATGGGAGAAGTGAATTTTTTGGCACTAACATTAAACATTAGCCCTGTTGACCGCGGGTGTTCTTTTTGCTAGCACTCCATGAGGACACGTGCGCGCGTCCCAACATCCCAAAACCACAGTCTGTTCGCTTTACAATATGCAAACATGCGTTCGATAATAGGGGGCATGGAATATCGACAGACAGACGGCAAAACTCGACGCGTGCACAAGCAGTATGTGGACGTCGTGGCTCGCATCCTCGCGGGCGGACAGGTCGTGCCGGTTACCGTCTGCTGGGTCGATGGTCGTTGCTTTACGATTGACGAGATTGTCTCGTCCACCGGTTTTGGCCTGACGGTCCACGGCATTCGTACGGCGACTTATAAGGTTCGTTTTGGCGGACATGCGACCGAACTGTATCTGGAAGAACAGGCACGCGAGCGACCGGATGGCTCGCAGACTCATCTGATGCGTTGGTGGGTGTGGGCGTTCGACCGAACACTCGAGAGCGAGCGTCGCAGGTAAGAACGCGTGGCGTTCGGGTACAATGGCAGGAAACTTGTCAGCTACGGCGCCGTCGCGGCGCTTTTTGAAAGGACGAAGTATGAACGATATCCAGGGCTATCAGAACGGCCCCATAGAAACCGGCGCAAGCCGTGCCAAGGAGATGTCGCCGCGCGCGTACAACCTTGTCATGTCTGTTCTGATCTTTTTGGGCTTTTGCGCCATGGGCGCCGGTGCTTACTTTACGAGCACCATGCCGTTTGCGCGCATGATGATGAGCGGCGCCGCTTTGCCGCTGGTCTTTGGCTCATTTATTTTGACCATCGTCGGCATGGTCATGATGTCGGCTGCTGCCAGCAAACAGTCCGTGGGCCTGTCGCTCGTGGGCTACGTGGTCTTTGCGAGCACCTTTGGCCTGACGGCGTCGTTTGGTCTTGCCAACTACGACCTGCCTACCATTAACACCGCCTTTATCGCCACGGCCGCCATCACCTTTGTCTTTGGTGCACTGGGCGTGACCTTCCCCAAGTTCTTCCAGCGTGTGTATGGCATTGGTTTTGGCATCCTGCTTGCCACGATTCTGGTCGAGATCGTGCTGATGTTCATGGGTGTCTCGCAGTCCATCACCGACCTGATCGTGATCGTGGTGTTTGCCGGGTTTATTGGCTACGACACCTATGTTGCCACGACGGTGCCGCCCACGCTGCCCAACGCCGTGCTCATGGCATCCAACCTGTTCGTGGACATCATCAACGTGTTCCTGCGCATTCTGAACATCCTTGGTCGTCGCGACTAGTGCCAAATTGCAGCGGCGCTTGCCACGCGCGCAATTCGATGCGAAAGGCGGTCCTGCGGGGCCGTCTTTTTTGTACGCGGCGGGGTATCATGGATGGGAAAAGCCGATAGCGGCAGAGACCGAGAAAGGTGACCACTTATGGCAGACGTCGACAACAGGAACCGTAACCGCAGGCCCAATCGCGTGGGACAGCCCAATCCCAAGCGCGAGGCGCGTGCCAAGGCCGCCGAGCGTCACGTGGCGACTGTGTCCGAAGCGCGCGCCAAGGATATTGAGCGCTCGCTTGCCGGCGTGCGCGAGTTCGATGGCATGCCGGCCGGATTTGTCGCGGCGATGAAGGCTAAGACCCAAGCGGCCGACACTGCCGAGGAACAGATTGCCGAGGAGTCTGGGGTCGCCGAGGTCGAGGCCGCTGAGGTTGCATCCGCAGAGACCGAGGTTACGACCGAGCCTGCACCCGCAGAGGAGGCCGCGGAGGCCGAGTCCGCGCCTGCCGCCGAAAAGCCCGCTCCGGTCCTGCCCGAGGTCACCGTGCTCGACGCCTCTGCCACGCAGGCCATTCTGGATAACGGCCGAGGCTACGCGCAGTTCTGCGACATGGCCGTGCTCGCCTTTGCCTCGTTCACCAACCCGGGCGGTGGCTACATCCAGGGCTATCTGGGCCAGGAGGCCACGCTCTGTGCCGATTCGTACCTGTACAACGTGCTCGATAAGCAGCGCAAATGGTATGGCGAGAACCGTCGCCGCAACATCAACTGCGAGCTTTACCGCAACCGTGCGCTGGTGGTGCCTGCGGTGCGCTTTGACCGCAACCACGTGCACGCGTATGCCGACGTGATCGTGGCCGCCGCGCCCAACGCCAAGCGCGCTCGCCAGGAGTATCGCGTGAGTGACGATGCCCTGCTGGATGCCCTGCGCGATCGCATCCGCTTTGTGCTTGCCATCTGCGACGAGTTGGGTCGCGAGAAGCTCGTGCTGGGCGCTTGGGGCTGCGACAACAACGGCTTTGACGCCGAGGCCGTGGCCGAGCTCTTCCGCAGGGAGCTCGCGTCGGGCGACTTTAAGGTCAAGCAGGTCTTCTTTGCCGTGCCTTCTACGCGTTGGGACGAGGATTTTGCCAAGTTCGAGCACGTGCTGGCAAACTTCCCCGAGCGCAACGAGGAGTCCTATGCCCGGGTTGCCGCACGCGCCGCGACTGCTCGCGCCGCCGAGCAGGCCCAGGCTGCTGCCGAGGACGATGAGGACGATGACGATTGGCGCAAGTACCTGTAATCGGTACGTGCCGACAGATAGGTCGAGCCGACGGGGGGCTGCTCCCGTCGGTTTTTTACTAAAGGAAGGGCTTACGATGAAAAACGTTCTGTGCTTTGGCGATAGCAATACCTATGGCTACGATCCGGTGGGCATGCGCGACGGCACCGCGGTGCGCTATGCGCACGATGTGCGTTGGTGCGGCGTGGCCCAGCGCGACCTGGGCGAGGGATGGCACGTGATTGAGGAAGGCCTAAACGGCCGCACGACGGTGCGCGACGACATGTGCCATCTGGACACCAATCTCAACGGCATCCGCGCGTTGCCGATGCTGCTCGAGACTCATAAGCCGCTGGATGCGATCGTGATTATGCTGGGCACCAACGACTGCAAGACGGTCTTTAGCGTGGGGGCTGCCGATATCGCTGACGGTGCCATGGCGCTGATTCGCACCGTCCGCGCGTTTCCCTGGACCGAAGCCGCGCCCTGCCCGCGTATTCTGCTGATGGCGCCTATCAAGATTAAACCGCAGATCGCCGATGTGTACATGACCGACTTTGACGAGCGCTCCGTCGAGGCCTCGGAGCATTTTGCCGAATACTATGCGTATGCTGCCAAACAGTTTAGCTGCGACTTTTTGAATGCCGCTGATTTTGCCGAGCCGGGCGATATCGACTATCTGCACATGATGCCCGAAAGCCACGAGAGCTTGGGGCACGCCGTGGCGGCCAAGCTCAAAGAGATGCTCGGAGCGTAGCGCGACCCCAAGCAGTACAAAAGTTCCCCTTGCGGCGGCTTGTTTCGTTGGTTTGTCTCGGTCTGTAACAGCTGTAAGGCCGAAAACGGGTTAGATGTTACAGATTGAGATTATTTAGGTCGATATCGGTCGTTTGTCTCGATCTGTAACGTCTAGGGTCGATTTTGCCGAGTTACTGTTACAGATCGAGATGTTTGTGGGAACCACCGCAAAGGTGCCTGTCCCCTTTGCGGTGGTTTTGGGCTGCGAATCTTAATACTGCCACATGTGATTGACGGGGCCGGAGCCTTTGCCCATGTCAAAGCCGGCGGCGAGAGCGCCCGTTAGGTAGGCCTTGCCGGCATTGATGGCATCGGCAAGATCCATGCCTTGGGCCAGCGCGCAGGCGATGGCGGACGAGAGCGTGCAGCCGGTGCCGTGCGTGTTATTGGTGTCGATACGCTTGTGACGGAACCACGTGGTGAGCGGATCGCCCAGATGGTTGCCCTCGTCATCGAGCGGCGCGGGCTCTG
Organism: uncultured Collinsella sp.; assembly: GCA_902478945.1. Lineage (GTDB taxonomy): Bacteria > Actinomycetota > Coriobacteriia > Coriobacteriales > Coriobacteriaceae > Collinsella. The sequence continues at coordinate 3,927 of CABSMX010000075.1, read as the reverse complement.
CTAGCACATCGTTGGCCTCGTTGACAAAATGCCCGCCCTTAACGAGGGACGCGCAGCCAAAGCGGCGGGTGAGGAGCATGGCGGCATTTTGCTGCGTGCGCTCGGAATCGACCTCGTAGTCGAGCAGCGCCATGGCCTCGGGAATATTGGGCGTGATGACGGTCGCCAGCGGGAACAGGCGACGCGTGAGCGCCTCAGCGGCATCCTCGGCAATGAGTCGAGCGCCCGAGGTGGCGACCATGACGGGGTCGACGACGATATTTTGTGCGTCCCAGGCGCTCAGGCGGTCGGCGATAACCTCGATAATCTCGGCAGAGGAAACCATGCCGATCTTGACGGCACTGGGGCGGATATCGTCAAAAACGGCATCGATCTGCGCCGCGACAATATCCGGGGAGATGTTCTGCACGGCGGTGACGCCCAGGGTGTTCTGTGCGGTGATGGCCGTGATGGCCGTCTCGGCATACAAGCGGTGCGCCGTGATGGTCTTGATGTCGGCCTGAATGCCGGCACCGCCGCTGGAATCGGATCCTGCGATGGACAGGACGGCAGGTACCTTGCTACGATCCATGTTCGCTCCCTTGTTCGGTCGGATTCAAATGGGTCTTCTGCCTGCATTATAAAGTTGCCCGGGCCGGCTGTATGCCGATCCCGGGCGGGTAGTGCAATCTTTACGCAAACGCAAGCAAATGTTCACATGTCAACAATTGACGAACACCTTGTGGCCGTTTGTGGCTCCGGTGACGAGTTAGTCCTCCATGCCGAGGTCGATCGTCGTGCCTTCGAACACCTTGTTAACGGTGCGGACGGCGCACATCTTGCCACACATGGTGCAAGTGCCCTCGGTGGCGGCAGGGGATTCCTCGTAGCGCTTCTTGCTGGTGACCGGGTCAAGCGCGCACTTCCACATGGCGTCCCAGTCGAGCTTGCGGCGTGCCTGGCCCATCTTGTCATCCATGTCGCGGGCGTGCGGCACCTTCTTGGCGATGTCGGCGGCGTGTGCGGCGATCTTGGTGGCCATGAGGCCATCGAGCACGTCCTGGGCGTTGGGCAGGCACAGGTGCTCGGCCGGCGTCACGTAGCACAGGAAGTCGGCACCGGAGCTGGCGGAGATGGCGCCGCCGATGGCAGCGGTGATGTGGTCGTAACCCACGCCGATATCGGTCACCAGCGGCCCGAGCACATAGAACGGGGCGTTGTGGCACAGGCGCTTCTGCAGTTTCATGTTGGCGGCGATCTCGTCGAGCGCCATGTGACCCGGGCCCTCGACCATGACCTGGACGCCGGCGGCCCAAGCGCGCTTGCACAGCTTGCCCAGCTCGATCATCTCGGCGGTCTCGGTCGCGTCGTTGGAGTCGTAGAGGCAGCCCGGGCGGCAGGAGTCGCCGAGCGAGATCGTCACGTCGTATTCGTGACAGATCTCGAGCACCTCGTCGTAGAACTCGTAGAAGGGGTTCTCGTTACCGGTGACTTCCATCCAGCCAAACAGCAGCGAGCCGCCGCGACTGACGATGTTCATGAGGCGGCCGGTCTCCTTAAAGGTCTTGATGACCGACTTGTTGATGCCGCAGTGGATGGTCATAAAGTCCACGCCGTCCTCGGCATGCGCGCGCACGACCTCGAGCAGATCGTCCTTGGTAAGCTTGACCAGCGGCTTTTCCATGTAGCCGATGGCGTCATACATGGGGACGGTGCCCACCATAAGCGGCGTCTCGTCGATGAGCTGCTGGCGGAACTGGCGCGTCTTGCCCGAGTTGGAGAGGTCCATGATGGCGTCGGCGCCGTAGTCCTCGGCGATCTTAACCTTCTTCCATTCCTCGGCGGCATCGGCCTTGTCGCCCGAGATACCAAGGTTGACGTTGACCTTGGTGGACAGGCCCTCGCCGACACCAAAGGCACGCATGCCCTTTTTGATATGCACGATGTTGGCGGGAATGGCGATGCGGCCGTCGGCCACGCGCTCGCGGATGTACTCGGGGTCGCGATGCTCGCGCTCGGCGACTTCCTTCATCTGCGGCGTGATCTGTCCGGCGCGGGCGAAGTCGATTTGCGTGACGAGCTTGGGCTCGGTCTGTGTGCTCATTGGCACGGCTCCCTTCGTTGGCATTACCCATATCAGGTTTGCGGGTCAGGGCGGGCGCGCCCAGTCTCAGCCTGCCGTCTTGTCCTGCAAGCTCCCCGTTTATGTGGTGGGCTCAAGTATAGCTCGAATGGGTATGATTGACGCGATCAGCATACCCGCAGGGAGGCGAACATGGAAGACAAGCATCAATATCGAGAGACGCAGTGTGACGTGTCGGCCGAGGAGAGCCGCGCCCATTATGGACTGGTCGCGATTGGTTTTGCGATTCTTGTCGTGATGGCGGTCGCCTGTTGCATCTGGACGTTTGGCGGGCATGGGGGAGCTGCCTGGACGTTTGAGGCGGACGATAGCCTGCCGATAATGACGGTGAGGAGTACTGGCGGTAATGCCAATACGCTCGCCGTTCCGGGCGATTATTGGTACCTGCGCGATGAATTTGTGCAGTTGCAGCTGAGTGGTGGGTCCATTCCAGGTGAAGAAATCGAACGCGTGACGTTTGACGCGACGCTCAAAACGCTGACGGTGAAGCTCAAAGATCAAGGGGATGTGCCCACGACCATGGATATCGCCTTGACGGAATGGCGTCTGGAGCCTCCGACGGGTGTTGCGGTGTCCGAGGTTGAGCACGTTAAGGTTACCTACCAAGATGGCTCGACGAGCGAGATCGCTAAGGCCGATGGCCTAGCAGAATAGGTGTCGCGCCTAGGCAGCAAATTCATAAAAGTTGCGGTGGAATAGTTCCCGTTTGTGCGATAAAAGGCTCAAATAGGAACTATTCCACCGCAAGTTATATAGAGAAGGCTGAGCGGTCAGTTTTGGGTGGCTGCTCTAGAGCACCTGTTCGTTGATGAACACGAGGGTGCCTGGGTATGAGAGCTCGGGGGCGTGGCGATAGCCGATGTCGAATGCGGTAAGTTCGCTTACATCCTCGAGCTTGTTTTCTGCCATCCAGCGCACCATGGAGCCGCGTGCCTTTTTGCTAGCGGTCGAGCGTTGGATGGGCTTGCCGTTGCGGATGCCTTCGCCAAAGAGACACGTGACGACCGTGGCATCGGTGGTGAGGCGGGGCAGGACGGCCTTGGCGTATTCTACGCTGGCGAGGTTGACGATCGTGGTGTCTGAGCCTGCCGGGGCGATAGCTCGCGCGAGCTTGTCGCTCCAAAACGCATAGAGGTCTCGGGTATCGTCAACGGCGAGCTTCGCGCCCATCTCCAGCCGATACGGTTCGACGGCATGAAAGGGACGAACGCACCCGTAAAGGCCCGAGAGGATCCACAGATGGTTTTGCAGCCATGCGAGCTGCGCGGAATCCATCACCTCGGGTGCCATGCTCTGGTATTGGATGCCGTGATAGGACATGACGGCAGGGGAGATTCGACGCGCGATATCGGGATCTGCGAGGTCGGTATCGCTCAGGACGGGCATAAATTCGTGAAGCGTATCCAGGCACGTTGTAAGCAGCCTGTCGCTCACGTTCCACAGCGCCTGCAGGCCGGCGCTGCCTTCATTCCGCTCGATATCTAGCAGTGCGCGGTGGAGGCGAGCCGTCTCGCGCACAAAGGGTGGAATGCCCAGGACTTCAAAAGCATCTTGGGCCGCGCGCATTTGCTTGGCGGGCGAAATGATGACCTGCAGCATGGACTCTCCTCTGCCAAAAAGGAAGTTGCGGTGGAATAATTCCTGTTTGGGGGTGCGGACGATTTCTTGGACCGCGCCTAGGCGTATCCAAGCTTCCTGCGGTACTCCATCGGGCTGAGCCACCCGAGGGACTTCTTGATCCGCTCCTCACGATAGTATACGAGGTAGGCCTCGAGCCTGCCCATGAACTCCCCGGCCGTCACGCC
>CABSMX010000074.1 GCA_902478945.1 uncultured Collinsella sp. | reverse complement strand
CTCGACTAGTCGTCGGCAGCGTCAGATGTGTATAAGAGACAGGCCTTGATGGCCGCCTCTACCTGCACCTCGAGTTTGCCGCGTGCGACCTTGAACTCGTTTTGCGTCGCCGTGGCGGCATCGACCCGCTCCTTGGCGCGGGAGACCTCGGCCTTGGCGTCCTCGATGGTCTTCTTGAGCGAGGCCGAGTCCGCCTCCTCGAGCGAAGCCTGGTCACGCAGGCGCGCGGCCCAATCCGACGCGCGCTCCAGCAGGGCCGAATAGCGCTCGTGCATGGGGTCGACGCGCAGGCGCAGCAACTCGAGCGAGCGCGAGGCCTGGCGTGTTCCGCGGATACGGCGGTCGATGCCCTCCAGACGATGCTCAAGATCGGGCACGCGGCCCTTCAGCGAACGCAGGCGCTCGCTCGTCTGAGCCAGGCGGACCTTGGCATCGGCGAGCTTACCGGCTGCCTCAGAATCGTCACGGCGCACGCGATCGAGCTCATCGTTGGCTTCGGCAATCTGAAGACCAAGGTCGCTTGCCTGCGCACGGGCCTCGTCGCGCGAACGGGTGAGCTCGTCAACGCGCGGACGCGCAGCGCGGACGGCCTCGGCGGCCTGCTCGCGGCGCTTCGAGATGCGCACGCGCTCGACCTCGGCATTGTTGGCGCTTTGCTCCAAGCGGCCGATCTCGGAAAGCAGCGAGCGGCGCTCGCCCTCAAGACGGGCGATCTCGCCGGCGGCATCGCCCTCGGCGGCACGCGCCTCCTCGACGGCCGCATTGGCCTCGACGACCTGGTCTGACACATGCTCAAACACGGCAGCCAGATCGGGCTCCAGGCCCTCTAACTCGCGAATGCGACGCTTGCGCTCCAAGGCACCCGAAGCCTCGCCGGCATCGAGCCCCACGCGCACCAGGCCGCCACAGCTCACGCGGGCGCCATCGGGAGTCACGTAGGTCACACCGTCAACGACTGGTGCCGCCAGCGCGGCGGCCAAGTCATCGACCACGTAATAGCCGCCGAGCAGGGCCTCGACAACCGGGCCATAACCGGAGCGCACGGACAGACGATCGACCAGACGCGAACCGGCAGCACCCTTAGCAGCAGCACCGCCGCTCACGCCGCGCGCCATCAGCAGCGCCTCGCCCGAGGCCTTCTTTTGGTCCAGAGCCGCACGACCGGCGCGCTCAAGCGTAGCGGCATCATCAAACAAAAGAGCATCGATATCGCCAGAAAGCAGCTGCTCGACCAGGCCCTCGAGCTCACGAGGAGCCTCGAGCACGTCGCCCAGACGACCCGAGACATCATCGCCCAGCGCACCCATCAGACGGCTCACCAGCGGCGAGCTGTCTGCCATGCGGGCATCGAGCTTCTTTTGGCTCGCGAGCTCAGAGCGAACCTCGGACAGTTTGTTGCGCGCCTCGCTCTCGCGATTACGCAAGTCCTTCAACGCCGCACGAGCGACCTCGGTGGCCTCACGCGCATCGACCTGGGCTTGACGGCCTGATCGAGCGCGCCTTCGAGCTCCTCAGCGCGGTCGCGACGGCTCTCGAGCGAGGCCGTGACCTCCTCGAGCTGCTCGTCGATCTGCTCCAGGCGCGAGGCGTACATGTTGTCCTCGACCTCGGCGTTGCTCAGCGAGTCCTTCACCTTGGCAAGCTCGAGCGCGGCGTTGTCGGCCACACGCTGCACATCGCGCTGCTCGCGCGTGAGCTGCGAAATCTGATTGTCAAGCGCAACGCGACGCTCGTGGAGCTGGGCGGCAGCAGGACCGGCGGCGTCAACGTCGGACTGGGCCTGCATGTGCGCACCGGTCACCTCCTCAAGCTGGGCACGTGCATCCTCGAGCTCCTCGACAACGCGACGACGCTGATGCTCGGAGCTCGAGATCTGTCCGCGCATGTCGGACAGGCGCGACACCATGTTGTGGCCCTTTTCCTCGAGCAGGCGCATATCGGAATTGATGCGGCCGACCACGTCTTGCATATGGCGGCGCTGCTCGCCCAGATCGCCCACAAACAGGCCCTTTTCCTCGAGCATAACCTGGAGCTTCTCGAGCTCGCGCTCTTTCTCACCCAGGCGGTACTGCGCGAGCTCCAGCTCGGCGGCGCCCTCCTTAGAGCGGCTCTCCAAGTCGTTCCACTGCGACTGCAGCGAACGAAGCTCGTCGACGGCCAGCATCTGCGTAAGCTCGTTCGCGCGCGAGGACAGCTCTTTGTACTTGCGCGCGCGATCGACCTGACGCTCCAGCGGCCGCAGCTGGCGGGCGATCTCCTTATTGATGTCGCGGGCACGGGTCAGGTGCTCGTCCATCGACTTGATCTTTTTGAGCGCACGCTCCTTACGGCGCTTGTGCTTGGAGATGCCGGCAGCCTCCTCAATAAGAGCGCGGCGCTCCTCGGGGCGGCTCTGCAAAATGGCATCGAGCTTGCCCTGGCTGATGATGGAATGCGTATCCTTGCCCAGGCCCGAATCGTGCAGGATGTCCTGAATGTCCATCAGGCGGCACGGGCTCGAGTTGATGAGGTACTCACTCTCGCCCGAGCGATACATGCGGCGGGTGATAGCCACCTCTTCAAAGTCGACGGGAAGCATATGGTCCGAGTTGTCGAGCACCAGCGTAACCTCGGCCACACCCACCGGCTTGCGCGCCGACGAGCCCGAGAAGATGACATCCTCCATGGCCTGGCCGCGCAGCTGCTTGGCGCTCTGCTCGCCCAGGACCCACAGAATCGAGTCGGAGATGTTCGATTTTCCCGAGCCGTTGGGACCGACGATGACGGTCAGGCCAGGCTCAAATGACATATGGGCGCGGTCGGCAAACGACTTGAACCCTTTGAGCGTGAGGGACTTGAGATACACGGTTCCTCGCTTAAACAGGCTTCTTGTTGAGAATCACGCCGTTGGTGGTGTAGCCCATGCGGTCGAGCGCCTCGAGCGCAGCGGCTCCCTCGGCCTCCTTCTTGGAGGAACCAGTGCCGCGGCCTTGACGAATACCGTCGATGAGCACCACAGCGGTAAAGGTGGGCGCATGCGCGGGGCCCTCGGAGCCGACCAGCTTATACGCGGGAGGCTCGTGGCCGTCTGCCTGCACGCACTCCTGCAAGAACGACTTGGGGTTCGCGGGGTGCTCGGCACGCTCGGAGGCCAGGTGCGGCTTGAGCGTACGGTGGATGAACTCCGCCGCCGCATCCCAACCGGCATCCAGATACAACGCACCCACGAGCGACTCGTAGACGTTCTCGAGCGCCGAATGCAGGCCGCGGGCGCCGGTACCGGTCTCGGAGGCACCAAAGATGATGATGTCGTCGATACCCAGTTCGTGCGACACCTCGGACAGCGTAGCGCCCGAGACAAGGGACACCTTCAGGCGCGTGAGCTTACCCTCGTCAAACTCGGGATAGGACTCAAAGAGCGAACGGGCCACCACGGCGCCCAAAATGGAATCGCCCAAAAACTCAAGGCGCTCATAGCTGGCAGAGACCGGCTGACCCTCGACGGCCGAGGGATGCGTGAGCGCCGCGCGCAGCAGCACCTTATTATTGAACTCATGGCCCAGAATCTCCTGGGCGCGCGTGAGTCGTTCAGACAAAGCCAAGACTTAGGCCTCCTTGGCGTTTTCAATAGCGTCGACAGCGTCGGCGACAGAGTTGAGCGACAGCAGGGTCTCGTCATCGATCTCGAGGTCGAACTCGTCCTCGATGGCCGTCACCAGCTGCAGACGCTCGAGCGAATCGGCATCGAGATCGTCAAAAGTGGTCTCGTCGCTAATGTCGGCGACATCGACACCCAGCACGTCAGCGGCGACTTCGGCGATCTTATCGAAGATTTCGGAGCGATCCATAGCGCTTCCTCTCGTATGTCATGGAACACAACACAACACGGCAATCGGAGCCGCGTTGCAATACGGCTCCGATTCTACCCCACGCGGTACAGGTTGAGCCACGTAACGCGGCCTTTATAAAACGATACCGTCCATAGAATTGGCAACGTCCTGGACAAGCCCGGCGCGCACGGCCTGGGCCGCGGCAAGCGTACCGTTCTTGACGGCCTCGACCGACGTGGCACCGTGGCCGATCAACACGACGCCGCGCAGGCCCAGCAGAATCGCGCCGCCCTTGGCGTCGCCCGAAAGCTTGGCCTTAATCTGGCGCATCTGCTTTTTGATGAGCAGCGCGGCGATCTTGGTGCCGAGCGAAGACATAAAGGCACCCTTGAGCTCCTGCAGCAAAAACTTGGCAGCGCCCTCGGTGGCCTTGAGCGCAATATTGCCCGACATACCGTCGGCGACCACGACGTCAAAATTGCCCGACGTAAGATCGGTGCCCTCGCAGTTGCCCACAAAGCCGGGAACCGCGGCCTTCATGGCCGGGAAGCACGCCTTGGTAAAGTTGGAGCCCTTCTCGTCCTCGGTGCCGTTGGCAAGCAGGCCCACACGCGGATGCTCAATGTCCAAAACCACGCGGGCATAGGCAGCACCCATCTGGGCGAAACGCACCATGTCGTCCACCGTGACATCGGGATTGGCGCCCATATCGCACAGCACCGTCAGGCCGCCGGCGCGATTAGGCAGCGCGTTAGTCAGGCACGGACGGACCGGCTGCTTCTTGCCCTCCGCCAAATACCTAAACGGCGTGACGTAGGCCGTGGCGGCAGCGGTCATGGCACCGGTCGAGCCGGCCGAGAAAAACGCGTCCGCATTGCCCTTCTTAATGGCACGGCATGCAAGCACGATCGAGGACTTGCGCTTAGTCATCACGGCGCGGATGGGATCGTCCTCCATGCTGATGACGTCGGGGGCCTCCAAGGCCTCCACGCGGGCATGCGCCGCTGCAAAGGGGTTGACGATTTCAGCGGGACCGACGGCCAAGACCTCAATCTCGGGATCTGCCGCAAGCGCAGCCTCGATACCGTCGAGGACAACCTGGGGCCTCTCGTCTCCGCCCACAACGTCTACACAAACGCGAACGTTACTCATTTCATATGCTCCTTATACAAAAATGGCCGACTCATTGAGCCGGCCATTGTGGTTCCAGTTGGAACGGCATCGTATCCAGAGTATACAGTTACTCGGTAACGATAACCTCGCGGTCCTTGTAGAAACCGCAGCTGGGGCACACGTGGTGCGGGAGCTTAACAGCGCCGCAACGGGGGCACGTGGACTGAGCCGCAGCCGAGATCTTCATGTTGGCGGAACGACGGGTATGGGTGCGGATACGACCCTGCTTTTGTTTAGGTACGGGCATAGTGACCTTCCTTATGAACTATCCAGTGTGGCGATTACGCGCAAGTAGCGATACTACCACAGTTTTACTCGTCAAGCTTGAGATTCTTCAATGCTGCAAATGGATTTTCCGTGGCAGCGGCCCATTCGGCCTCCGCCTTGGCGGCGCACTCACATTGCTCGACGTTGAGATTGTTGCCGCAGGTGGGGCAAAGGCCGCGGCAATCGGGCTTGCACAGGACAACGAACGGCGTGTCCATGACGACCGCGTCGTTGATGGGCTCACCCAGATCGACGATGCGATCCTCGCCCAGCAACTCGTAGCCGTCTTCGTAGGCCTCGGGGTCCTCGGGCTCCTCAAAGAGGTAGAACTCCTCGATCTCGCCTGCGATATCAAACGAGGCGGGCTCCAGGCAGCGATCGCACTCGCCGGTGGCGTGAGCGCGGACCATGCCCGAAAGCAGAACACCGGTACCGGCGTTGGTAAAGACCACGTCGTAGGCAATGCCGTCCTGCAGCTGGTACTCCTTCTCGCCCACCGTGTAGGTGGCGACATCGACCTTGCCGGTCAGCGGGTATGAGTCTCCGGGAAACTCGAGCTGCTCGGAAAGATCGACGGTTACGCTCGGGAACTCGGCCATTACCACTGACCGTTCTGCTGAGCGGCGCCCTCGTTGAGCTGCTGACGGCAACGGGTGACGGTGCCGGTCAGGCTCTTAAGGTTCTCCTCGAGGTGCGTAAAGACCTGCTCGGCGTAATCCTCGGCGGCATAGCGCGTCTCGCGCTCGTACTGCTGGGCACGGTCGCGGATGTCGTCGGCCTGCTGCTGTGCCAAGCGGACAATTTCCTGCTCACCGGCAATGGTGAGCGCCTGCTGCTGAGCATCGGCAATGATGGAATCGGCCTGAGCGGCGGCGGAGGCCATAAGCTCCTCGCGCTCTTTGAGGATACGGCGGGACTTCTGCCACTCCTCGGGATAGCTCATGCGGATCTCATCGAGGATGTTAAAGAAGACGTCGGCGTCGATAACCTTCATCTGGGCGTTCTTGCCGAACGGCGTCTTAGCCTCTTCGATGAGCCCCTCGAGCTCGTCGACAAGACTCACGATCCTGTCGCCAGGAAAATTCTCGCCCGGCATCCGGTCTCCTTTCATAGGTAACATATCATCGTGTTAGTTTACCACATGCCACCAGGCAATAAAAAACGTCACGAAAAGCGATGTTTGAGCGCTGCGACCACGTTGGGCGGCACAAACGTCGATACATCGCTGCCAAGCGAAGCGATCTGGCGCACCACCGAGCTCGAGATGTACCCGTACTGCGGAGCACTCATGACAAAGATGGACTCCAGCTCGCAATCCAGGCGATAGTTGAGGTCGGCCTGCTGCAGCTCGTATTCAAAGTCGGTCATGGCGCGCAGACCCTTAACGACGGCACCTGCCCCCTGCTCACGTGCAAAGTCGACCAGCAGGCCGGTGAAGGGCAGCACCTCGACGCCGTCCAAATCGCCGAGGGCCTCGCGGGCCAGCGCCACGCGCTCGTCGAGCATAAAGGTGGTGCCCACGCCGTTTTTACCCTGCGATTCGGCCACGGCGACGATCACGCTGGGAAAGATGCGGCGGGCTCGGCGGATCACGTCAATATGGCCAAAGGTGATGGGATCGAAGGTGCCCGGGACGATCACGCGGTTGATGGTGTCATTCATGGGTGTCCTCCGAAGGCGCATCCTCGTCATTTTCGTTCTCGTCAGCATGGTCGCTCTCGTCCTCGGTCACCCAGTGCAGCAAGTCAACCGAGGTAATGCCGTAGCGCTTCTCTCGTACAGTCTCAAAACCAGCTGGATGAGCGCCCGCATCGGTTGCGGCATGCTCAAACAGGGCAAAGGCCCCGGGCGTCAGCAGTCCCTGCTGGGAAAGATTTTGCAGCAGCTCCTCGACCGGCTCGGCGCCAAAGGCATACGGTGGATCGAGCAGGACCAGATCAAAAGGACCACCCGGCACACGGCCGCGCGAGGCGCTCGCCAGCACATCGCCGGAAACGACACGCCAACGCGAGCGGTCGCGGCACAGCAACTCGATATTCTTGGTGATCAGACGGGCGGCATTGCGATCGATCTCGAACGTGGTGAGCGAGCGGGCGCCACGCGAGAGCATCTCGATTCCCAGGGCACCGGAGCCGCCAAAGGCATCCAGCACGCGGACCTCGTCCAAATCGAAATCGAACGCCGACATGACCATGGATGCACATGCCTCGCGCACGCGATCGGTCGTGGGACGGGTGACATCGCGCCCACGCGGCTCTTCGATCTTGCGGCCGCGCCATTCACCGCCGATGATTCTCATCCTCCGCTGACCTCCTTAAAGATATGTCGATAACGCGTGGCGACCGCATCGCGCAAGGGGCGCGTCGCCACGGAGTCAAGGTTGCAAGCATACCGCAAGAGCTCGACCGCGTCCAAATGGGCCCATTCGATAAGATCCTCGTCGACGTCCAGGTCCACAAAGCGCAAGGTCACGCCGCCGTGCTGACGGTAGCCCAGGATTTCGCCCTCGTGGCGCAGGCGCAGGTCCATCTGGGCGAGCGTAAAGCCGTCTGAGGTCTTTTCGAGCGACTGGAGACGGTCTTGCGCCGCCGATGCGCCGCCATTGCCCTTGGAGTGCGTCATGACCAGGCAGGTGCCCGACACGCTGCCACGGCCCACGCGACCGCGCAGTTGGTGCAGGGCCGCCAATCCAAAGCGCTCGCCGTTCTCGATGACCATGACGGTGGCGTTGGGCACGTCGACGCCCACCTCGACCACCGTGGTCGAGACGAGCACATCAATCTCGCCACGCTTAAAGGCATCGATGACCCGGTCCTTCTCCCCCGCCGGCATGCGGCCGTGAAGGCGCTCGATGGTAAGTCCCGGCAGGGCCAGACGCAGTCGTTCGAGCTCGGTTGCCGTATCGTGCAGCGGCACGGGGACGGTCACGCGGCCCTCGTCGTCGCGGGCGATACCGGGCACGTCTTCCAGCTCATCGGCCGAGTCACTCGGCTCCACGAGCGGGCAAATCACGTAGGCCTGCTGGCCCTTTTCGCGCGCCTCGCGAATGGCGCCGTAGGCAAGGTCGCGGCTCGACTCGGTGAGCACGCGCGTCGTAACGCCCGCCCCCGGAACAGGCCGATGGCGGATGATGCTCGTGTCCAGGTCGCCGTAGACCGAGAGCGCCAACGTGCGCGGAATCGGTGTCGCCGTCATAACAAGCAGATCGGCACCCGGGCCCTTGGCACGCAGGGCATTGCGCTGACCCACACCAAAGCGGTGCTGCTCGTCGATGACGACAAGCGAAAGATGCTTAAACGCCACGTCATCCGAAAGGACCGCGTGAGTGCCAAAGAGGACGTCAAGCTCGCCCGATTCCAACTGCGCATGGATCTGCTCGCGCTCGGCCGCCGGCGTGGCACCCGTCAGGAGCGCCCAGGACATACCAGCCTGCGAGAGCAAGGGACCGGTCTTATCGGCATATTGGCGCGCCAGCACGCCCGTTGGCGCCATAACGCAGGACTGGGTGCCCGAATCGGCCGCGACAGCCAGCGCGCAGGCGGCGACGGCCGTCTTGCCGGTACCGACGTCGCCCAGAAGCAGGCGGTTCATCACGCGCCCGCCATCACGCATATCGTTCAGGATGTCTTGGAACGCGCCCTCCTGCTCGTCGCTCAGCGAAAACGGTAGGGCTTCCCTGAGCGCCGCCAGGTGCTCGCCCGCGGTATGGGCGTAGGGAGCGACTTCGACCAAGCCGCCGTCGTTGCGCAGGCGCAGCGCCAGCTGAAGGCAGAGGCACTCCTCATAGGCAAGGCGGCGGCGCGCGATATCGCGCTCGGCCATGCTCGAGGGAAAGTGAATTGAGCGCAGCACGCGGGCATTGCTCATCAGGCGGCGCTTGGCGCGTAAGCGGGCGGGAATCGGGTCGAAGGGATTGCCGACAACCTCGAGCGCACCGCTAACGATGCGGCGCATCCATGCCTGGCTCACGCCATCGCTCACGTAATGGACCGGCAGGATAGTACCCGCGGCACGTCCTTCCTCGAGCTTTTCGAAATGCGGAGAGGCCATCTGCTTAAAGCCGTAGGCAAACTCGACCTTACCCATCACGGCCAGGCGGTCGCCCTGCTTAAATTGCTGGGCAATCCAGGGCTGACGGAAAAAGGCGACTTGCAGCACCCCCGTCTCGTCCACCAGCGAGACCTCGGTCACCTGCATACGCGGACGGGGCTGCTTTTGAACGATACGATCGACCGTGGCGACAATCGTGCACACGGTACCGATGGGCGCCATCTCAATGGACCAGGAGCGCGTAAAGTCGAGATATCGGTGAGGGATATGGAGAAGGAGGTCCCCCACCGTCCGAATTCCCAGACGGCGAAGGGCCTCCTCACGTTTACCCGAAACATATTTGAGTCGCGCGATATCCTCGTCGAGCGCATTGCTCTGGGCAAAGCGCTCCGAGACGCGCGGCACGGAGCACAGCTCGGACATGGGCAGATGCCTACTCGATCGAGAAGATCACGGGATAGAGCGGCTGCTCGCCACGATGAGCGTCGATCTCCAAGTCGGGCTGAGCCTCCTCGATGGCGTCGACGATCTCCTGGAAGGCCTCATCGGACAGCTCCTCGCCGGCCAGAATCGTCAGCGCATCGCCCTCCTCTTCCTCCTGCATGCGGTTGATGCAGTCGAGCGTGACCTGCTTAACATCGGAGCCGACCACGTCGATGGAACCGGCAATGATACCCATGACGTCACCGGAGTGAATCGGAGAGCCGTCAGAGGCACTGGAATCGCGCACGGCACGGGTAACCTCGCCATCGCGAACTTCGCTGATGGCGTCGACCATAGCGGCAACGGCGTCCTCGAGCTCGGAATCGGGCAGGACCGCGAACAGTGCGGAGAACGCCTGCGGGACGGTCTTGGTGGGAACGACGGCGACCTTCTTGTCGGTGCAAGCAGAAGCGGCGGCCTCGGCAGCCATGCGGATGTTGCCGTTATTGGGCAGGATAATGACCGAGGTCGCGTTGACCTGGTCCACCGCGCCCAGCAGGTCGGCGGTCGAGGGGTTCATGGTCTGGCCACCCGAGACGATCACGTCGACGCCGAGGGACTTGAGGATATCGGCCTCACCGGAGCCGGCGGCAACAGCGACAAAGCCCAGCGCCTTGGCGGGCTCGGCGGCCTTTTCCTGGTCCTCGTGAATCTTGGCGGTACGGTCGTGGGCCTCCATCTCCATGTTGTGGATAAAGACCTCGTAGATCTGACCAAGCTGCAGCATGTGCTCGAGCACCAGGTTGGGGGTGTTGGAGTGCACGTGGATCTTGTAGTCGGGGTAGGCACCCACGAGCAGCTCGCAGTCGCCCATGGAGCCCAGGAACTTAAGGCACTCGTCCTCGTCAAACGGGGCGTCGGCCTTAAAGAGGAACTCGTTGCAGTAGCGGAACTCCGAGCCCTCCCAATCGTCGTTGGCCTCAATCTCAACGCGACCGAGGGCCGCGTCGCGGGCAGAGCCAGCGGAATCAAACGTGGCGGAGAAATCCTCGACAACGGTGCTGCGGCCAAGCGCGGCGGCGACAAAGTTCTCCAGGAAGATGGCAAAGCCAAAGGCGCCGGAGTCGATC
>CABSMX010000073.1 GCA_902478945.1 uncultured Collinsella sp. | reverse complement strand
CGAGATGCAGCGTAGTCTCGTGGGCTCGGAGATGTGTATAAGAGACAGATTTATGCACCGATGCGCATTTCGCAGTGGTCATTATGAGGTGGGTTGAAACTTTAGCACCAAAAGATGCATGAATACGTAAATAGCTTGCATGTTCATGCATTGAAACATTCCCGACACATTCGCTTGAAGGAATTGACAAATAGAGCGGGCCTCGTATTGACCGGCACTCCTTACGGTGCCGGGCAACACGGGGTCCGCCCATGCGAAAACTAAGTTGTTAGGATGAGCCAGCTGGCTAGAGCTCAACCGGCACCCATTCGTCATGATTGCAGATAAATGCCTCAGGATCCTCGACGCTAAAGAAGACGAGCGCGGGGTCGTTAGGCCCCTCATAGTGCTCGCTCAAGCGCTCAAGATGCTTCCATCCGGCCTCGCGCATTTCGCTCGAAGCCCGGTCTTCCAGCCCCGCACGCCCGCGCAGGATCAACCAACCATGGCCCGGCCACCAACTCGTGACCTCAAAGCGCTGGTTTTGCAGCAGCTCCTGCCACACATCTTTGGTGCGCGCTGTCACAAACCACAGCTTGCCGTCCTGAATCTGCGCAAACGAGAACGGACGCACATGCGGCTGCCCGCCCACGCTCGTCGCCAGATACCACGCCGGCACCGACGTCAGATACTCCAGCACCGTATTCAATCCGTCCACGTTTCCTCCTGTCGCCTGACCAGTCTTTTTGAAATGGGTAGTCAATTTGGGAAATTAGAGCTCGAGGCGCTCTTCACTGCCGTCGATATCGCAGAACCGTGCGGCGATGTTGCGGACCGAGAAGAATGCAAGGCGGCCATCGTTGGCGCTATCGTGTTGCTCGCCAATGCCCACCATGTGCTTAAAGCCCGCTTGGCGCACCTTGTCGCTCACGAATGCATCGTCCTCGAGCGCGGCCTCGCCAGTTAACACGATCCAGCACTCCCCCGGCTTCCAGCCCGATACCTCAAACTTGGGATTCGCGCTCAACTCCGCCCACACGTCCTTGTCGCGCGACGTGCAAAACCACAGCTTGCCATCATCGACCATGGCAAACGAAAACGGCCTCACGCGGGGCTGATGCCCGTCGCTCGCATCAGTCGTGGCAAGATACCACGCCGGAATGCGCCTGAGATACGAGCAGGCGCGCTCGAGCTGAGCCGTGCGATCGATGTCGGTCATAGAGACCCCTTTCTTGCGCTCGAATCGAGCTTAGACGAGTTGAAGATTGATAACGACAACGCATGTCACCAGCAGCGCCATCGCCAGCGCTGCCAGTACATCCCCCCGGCCAAACGCAAGCGCATGCAGACGCGTGCGTCCCTGCTCGCCGTGATAACAGCGCGCATCCATGGCGGCCGAAAGCGTCTCGGCATGACGGAACACGCCGGTGAACAGCGGAATCGCCACACTGCCGAGCATGCGCACACCGCCGAGCGGACCGCCCGTCACGCGCGCGCCGCGACTTGCCTGTGCATCGGCCGTCTGTTTCATCTCGGTGGCAAATTGCGGCATAAACCGCAGCGCGATACCCATAATCATGCCGAACTCGTGCGCCGGAAGCCCCACGCGCGCAAATGGTGCGAGCAGACGTTCAAAGCCCGCGGTGAGGTCGAGCGTCGGCGTGGTGAGTGTAATGGCGCTCATGCCGGCCATCATCAACGTCAGGCGGCACGCCACAAACGCCGCAGAACGCAGCGAGCCCTCGCTCACCTGCAAAAAGCCAAGCTGCCACAGGATGCGGCCACTCTGGTCGGAAAACAGGTTGAGCACCGCGACCACCACGACAATCGCCAGCAATGGTGCCATCGATGATAGGACCCGGCGCAACGGCACCCGGGCTGCGAGATAGACCAGCACGACAATAAATGCGACCGGAACCAGCCCGCAAAAGCTTCCGACGGTGAGCACGGTGACCAGAAATGCGAAACCCAGGAGCAACTTAGTACGCGGATCCAGGCGATGCACCGCGCTATCCCCGGGATAGTAGCTGCCAAATGAGAACGCCTCCATTAGCAGCCCTCCCCTCGCGTGGGCGCCTTGGAACCAGCCTGACACGGAACCCTCAAAAGCACGTCCGCGCAGCCCAGCGGCAAGCCGGCCAACTCGTCGGCTAGCGCCTCAACCGTATAAAGCTTGTCGCAGCGGAGCGGCACACCGGCTTGCGCAAGCGCCAGCGCCATGCGCTGGGCGGCAGGAACGCCCAGGCCGATCGATTTGAGTTCGTTCGCGCGCGCAAACACCTGCGCGGGCGTTCCCTCGGCAAACACGGCGCCCTCGTTCATCACAACGATACGGTCACAGCAATTTGCCAGGTCATCCATGCTATGCGAAACCATGACAACAGTCAGGCCCTCGCGATGGAGTCGATCGATGAGCCCTAGGAAATCCCTGCGCGCAGCCGGATCGAGCCCCGCCACGGGCTCATCGAGTACCAGGACCTCGGGCTCCATAGCGAGCACGCCGGCAAACGCCACGCGGCGCTGCTGGCCGCCCGAAAGCTCAAAGGGGCTCTTGTCGCCTATCGCAGCAAGGTCGAGGCCCACGCGTGCAAGCGATGATGCGACACGGCGCGCGACCTCGTCTTGCGGCAGGCCAAGGTTGCGCGGGCCAAACGCCACGTCCTGTGCCACGGTCTCGGCAAATAGCTGGCGCTCGGGATACTGAAACACCACGCCAACCTTAGCCTTAACCGCGGCGGCGTCTTTCTTACTTGATAGGTCAAGCCCCAGCGCGCAAACGCTTCCCTCCTGCGGACGAATCAACCCGTTGAGATGCTGAACCAGCGTCGATTTACCCGAGCCGGTATGACCCGCCAGTCCCAGAAACTCACCGCGACGCACCGTCAGCGTAACATCACGTAGCGCCCAGGGGCTGTTTGGATCGTTGCCCCAAAGGGCCTGTTTGCTCGATGCGTCCGCAGTGGCCGAGCGCTTACGCCAGCGACGGCGCTCGCGGGCGCTCAGCGAGTAACTATGCGAGAGGTGCGAAATCTCGATAACGGGCTCCGACGCAGCTATCCCGTCGGCTGCAGAGGATCCATTGTCAAGCACATGAGAATCGGATGCGGAAGGCTGCCCCGCGATGTCCGCCCCGCTCCGCTCGGCATAAACCTGCGCAATCTCGGCGACCATATCCACCTCACGCACCTGCGCGCAAACGGGCACGCCCTTCTTACGAAGTGCTCTGCCCAGACAGCACGACGCCGGCATATCCAGGTTGAGCTGCACAAGTTCGTCCGCCCGCGTCAAGATTTCCTCGGGCGTACCGATCATGGCAACGCGCCCTGCCCGAAACACCGCGACACGATCGGCCTCGGCGGCCTCTTCCATAAAGTGCGTAATCATCACGATGGTCATGCCACGATTGTGCAACGCGTGGCAAGCCTTCATGAGGCCCTTGCGTCCACGCGGATCGAGCATCGAAGAAGCCTCGTCCAAAATGAGCACACGCGGTTCCATGGCGAGCACGCCGGCAAGCGCCACGCGCTGCTTTTGGCCGCCCGAAAGCGCATGAGTCTCGTGGCGCTCAAAGCCCACCAGGCCCACGCCCTTTAGCGCCTCGCGTACGCGCTGCGCAATTTGCGCCGATGGCACGCCAAGGTTTTCGGGACCAAACGCAACGTCATCTTCGACAAGCGTTGCCACCAGCTGATCATCGGGATTCTGGAATACCATGCCCGCGGTCGAACGAATGTCATAGACCAGCTCGAGGTCGGACGCATCCATACCGTTGATACGCACCGTGCCCGCATCGGGCTGCAACAGTGCATTCAGATGCTTGGCAAACGTCGACTTGCCCGACCCATTACCACCGAGGATGCAGAAAAACTCGCCGTCCTCGATGTTTAGATCGACGCCGTCGAGCGCCGGCACGGCACCGTCATAGCTAAAGGAAACGCCCCGACACTCAATCATGCGCGGCCTTTGACCTGGTCCTTCTTGGGCGTGATGAGATTAGAGACCGCCTTGTACACCGCGAGCGTCAACACCGAGTTGAGCACGGTCTTGATAAGGTTGAACGGCAGCACGGCAGGAATCATGAGTGGGGCGATCACATCGACCGAGCCATACCAGAACCATACGCCAATGGTAAGGTTTGCGACCATAGACAACGCCGTAGCAGCAATAACGCCGAGCACCAGGCCAATCACGGCACCCTTATAGGTATGCATCTTCTGGTAGACGATAGCCGCGGGCAGAATGTAGCCCAGCGTGGCAACCAGGTTCATAAGCGCGCCGACCCAGTCACCCGTAGTGAGCGCATGGATGACAATCGCCATGGCGGCGACGGCAGTGCCGGCACCAGGGCCGTACGCAAACCCGCACACCATCGCCGGCACCAGCGACGGGTCATACGTCAAAAATGGCGCCGAAGGAAGAATGGGCAGCTGCACGTACATAAACAGGGCGCCCAAGGCGCACATCAACGCCATGGTAACGAGCTGTTTGGTGCTCCACCTATTCGTGTTCTCAAAATGGATATGCTGCGACTGTTCAGACATAAGATCACCTGCCTCTTTCATCCGGACTCTAACCGTTGGTACTGGGATCTCACCAGTTCAGCCGGCATGCGAACCAACGCATGCACGGGTCGCGGACTCATCGGCTCGGTCGCAGACGCCTCGTCTGCGCCACGGCACCCCTTTGGCACCGCCCGATTTACCGCCAGTGGGGAATTTCACCCCGCCCTGAAACAGCAATTGCAAGTGTAGCACGGGCAGGTTTTCGCGCAAGTATGCCGAGGGTAATTTATGGTGGGGATCAGTTGCCGGAACAACCACGTTCCCCACCCATCCCAAAGTAGCGCGCCTTTCGCGGCAAAGCCGCGAAACAGCGACCGGGACATGTATCCCCATCAGCCACGATCTCCGTCCACGCCGACCTCAAGGCCGTAAACACAGGGGATCCGGGGGCGTGACGGGGTTTCTCTCCGGAACATTCCGCAGGACGCAAAGAGGCTCCGCAGCGCGAAGCGCGATGCGGAGCCTCTTTGCATGTCCGAGGACGTTCCGGAGAGAAACCCCGTCACGCCCCCGGATTCCCGGTGGGAGTTCTAGACCTTGTCGGCCTTAGTACATACCGCCACCCTGCTGACCAGCGGTAGCAGCAGCGATAGCGTCCTCAAGCTGAGTGTTCTTGGGCACATCGGAGACGGTGGCCTCGGTGATGAGGATCAGGCTGGCGACAGAAGCAGCGTTCTGCAGGGTGACGCGGCTGACCTTGACGGGGTCGAGGACGCCCATCTCGATCATGTCGCCCCACTCGCCGTTGGCAGAGTTGAGACCCTGGCCGGCGGGCAGCTCGGCAACCTTGTCGACCACGACAGCGCCCTCAAAGCCAGCGTTCTTGGCGATGGTAGCGACCGGAGCGGTCAGAGCCTTCTTGACGATGTCGACGCCGATCTTCTCCTCGGGGTCATCGATCTCGACAGCGTCGAGCGCAGGAGCAGCGTCCATGAAGGCGACGCCGCCACCGGCGACAATGCCCTCCTCGACAGCAGCGCGGGTAGCCTGCAGGGCGTCCTCGACGCGATGCTTGATCTCCTTGAGCTCGGACTCGGTAGCAGCGCCGACCTTGATGACGGCAACGCCACCGGAGAGCTTGGCCAGGCGCTCCTGGAGCTTCTCGCGATCGAAGTCAGAGGTGGTGTTCTCCATTTCGCCCTTGATCTGAGCGATGCGGGCGTCGATGGCCTCCTTGGAGCCAGCGCCGCCGACAACGACGGTGTTGTCCTTGGAGATGGTGACGGACTTAGCGGTACCGAGCATATCGGCGGTGATGTCAGCGACCTTCACGCCCAGCTCGTCCAGAGCGGCCTGGCCACCGGTGAGGACGGCAATGTCCTCGAGGATGCGTTTGCGGCGATCGCCGTAGCCCGGGGCCTTGACGGCGCAGACGTTGAGAGCGCCACGGATCTTGTTGAGGACCAGGGTCGGCAGAGCCTCGCCGTCGATATCCTCAGCGATGATGAGCAGGCCACGGCCGGCGCGCTGGACAGCCTCGAGAACAGGCATGATGTCCTGAACGCTGGAGATCTTCTGGTCGGTGATGAGGATGTACGGATCCTTCATCACGGCCTCCATGCGGTCGTTGTCCGTGACGAAGTAAGCGGAGACGTAGCCCTTGTCGAACTGCATGCCCTCGACGGTGTCGATGGTGATATCGAACGTCTGGGAATCCTCGACGGTGATGACGCCGTCCTTGCCCACGACCTCCATGGCCTCAGCGATCTTCTCGCCGACCTCGGGGTCACCGGCAGAGATGGTACCGACGGAAGCAATCTGCTCCTTGGTCTCGACCGGCTTAGCCTGCTTCTTCATCTCGGCGACGGCGGCGTTGACGGCCTTGTCGATGCCGCGACGGATGGCCAGCGGGTTGGCGCCAGCAGCGACGTTGCGCAGACCGTCGTTGACGATGGCCTGAGCGAGCAGGGTTGCGGTGGTGGTACCGTCGCCCACGGTGTCGTTGGTCTTGGTGGCGACCTCCTTCACCAGCTGGGCGCCCATGTTCTCGATGTTGTCCTCGAGCTCGATCTCCTTAGCGACGGAAACGCCGTCGTTGGTGATGGTCGGGGCACCGAACGTGCGCTGCAACGCAACGTAGCGGCCCTTGGGGCCCATGGTGACGGTAACGGCGTCGGCCAGAGTGTTGACGCCCTTTGCGAGCTTAGCGCGGGCATCGGTGTTGAACGTAATGTTCTTTGCCATGGTGAGTAATCCTCCAAAAGAAATGTGACTCGCGTCGCCGCTTCCGAGTCCTATGCAGCGACCGCGTTCAAAAACGAACCAGAGAGTCTGACGAGACTAGGCCTCAACGACGGCGTAGATGTCGTCGGCACGCATCAGCAGATACTTCTCGCCGTCGACCTTGACCTCGTTGCCACCGAACTTGCCGTAGATGACAACGTCGCCGACCTGAACGTCCATGGGGATGCGCTCACCCTTGTCGTTGACCTTGCCGGCACCAACGGCAACGATGGTGCCGCGCTGCGGCTTCTCCTGAGCGTTGCTGGCGATATACAGACCAGAAGCGGTCTTCTGCTCGGCCTCGTCGGGCTTGACCAGGACGCGATCTGCAAGCGGCTTCAAAGACGACATGCTTGTTTCCTCCTTTGTGGGCCGCGCGGTCATGCCGCGCGGGTTAACCCTTTTTGTTTGCGTACGCGTTGAATGGTACCCACGAATGGCGGGTTATACAACACAGAGTCAAAAAATCTTATTTTTTGGCACTTAGATTTTCTGAATGCCGGGGGATAACTTAGCGGTGGCTCCCGGGACGGACCGGAGGGCATGAAGTTTGCTGCTCTACAGTCCTGCGCAAGACGGAAAGCACATTAAGTGCTTTCCTTTGCGTGCGGAACTCGCGACAAACTTCATGCCCTCCGGTCCGTCCCGGGAGTCAGGTTAACTAATTCGGGCCCGGCATTCAGAAAAGACAGTGCAGCAAAATGGCGATGCAGATGGAATGCACAAGATAGGGGCACGTTGTTGGAACGCGCTCTTTTAAGTTGCGGTGGAATAGTTCCTGTTTTTGGGCTTGAAGGCCGATTTTAGGGACTATTTCACCGCAACTGAGGGGTGGGATATGGGGTTAGCGCTCGTAGATTAAGTTACCTGCCAGGTAGGTGGCCTGAACCTTGGTGGCCTGGAGGTCTTGAGGGTCGATGGTGAGCGGGTTTTGGTCCAGGGCTACCAGGTCGGCGTATTTGCCGGGCTCCAGGCTGCCGAGGTTTTGCTCGTCGCCCGCTGCGTACGCGCTGCCCAGGGTGTAGTTGCGCAGGGCAGTTGCCGCGTCGATGCGCTCGCTCGGCAGCCAGCCGCCCTCGGGCCAGTGGCTTTTGGGGTCCTGGCGCGTGATAGCCGTGTAGAGCACGTTCATGCTGGTAACGGGCGTGATAGGGCTGTCGGTACCGAAGGCTTGGCGAATGCCGCGCTTCTTATAAGTTGCGAACGGCCACATGATGCGGCTGCGCTCCAAGCCCAGATCGCGCTCCGGACCACCCGGGTCGAGCGTGATGTGGCAGGGCTGGCTCGAGGCGACCACGTTGAGCTTGCGCAGACGATCGATGTCCTGAGGCAGCAAATTCTCCAGATGCTCGAGTGTGTTATGGCCGTGCTGGGGCAGGCCGTACAGGTCGGCGGCCTCCTCGAAGATATCCAGCGCGGCATGAATCGCACCGTCGCCGATAACGTGGATGCGCACGGTGTGGCCACGCTCGGCTGCCGCCAGAACCAACTTGCGCATGCGCTCGACAGGAACCGTCAGACGGCCCTGGTCGCCCGGGAAGCGCGGATTGGTATAGGGCTCGGTGAGATATGCCGTGTGTTCGCTCGACACGCCGTCGAAGAACTGCTTAAAACCCGGCGCCGAAAGCAGCGCGTTGTTCGCATAACGTACCTGCAGCTCTTCCAGACGCGACTGGTCATCCAGCAGCGTGGGGAACAGATGGGCACGAATGCCCAGCTTGCCGGTCGTCTGCAGTTTGTCGTAGACATCGTCGCGGATAAAATCGCAGCCCGGCATGGGCATGAGCGACATATCGCAGATCGAGGTAATACCCTGCTCGGCCATGCGCCTCATTTGATCGGCGTAGGCGCTTGCGATGCGATCTTCGCCCAGCCACTCAAGGCAGCGCGGCAACAGCTGCATGGCAGCCGCCTCGTGAGCAATGCCCGTGAGCTCGCCGTTTGCGTCTTTGTCGTAGCTACCGCCCGCTGGCGGCTCGCTGTCGCGCGTGACGCCGAGCGCCTCGAGTGCACGGCTGTTGAGCCAAAGCGTGTGCCCATCGCCCGAATACATAACGCAGGGACGATCGGGGAATGCCGCATCGAGCGACGCCTTGGTAGGATGCTCGGGCGGGTCCCAACGGTAGTCGCGCCAGCCCTGCGTCACAACCCAAGCGTCGTCGGGCAGGTCCTGGGAAAACTCGAGTGCGTGTTGCACCAGCGCCGCCTCGGACGTGCCCATGTCCATGAGCATGTACGGCGAGGAGCCAACCGAGGTATGGAAGAAGTGCAGATGAGCGTCATGGAAACCGGGGCAGACAAACTGCTCGCCGTAGTCGATAACCGACGTGGCGGCGGGAGCGGCGGCGATCACGTCATCGGGCGCACCGACTGCGACGATACGGTCGCTTGCGATGGCAATCGCCAGCTCGCGGGCGGTATCGACACCGTCTTGCGCGGTAAAGACGTTCTTGGAGCGGATAATCCGATCGATATGTTGCATGGGCATCCCCATTTCTGGCAGGAAATTCAACACCCCCGAGTGTACTCCCCCGCCCTTGTAACAAAACCCCAAGCGGCAAACGGCAACTTTACCAGCCCTAGCGGCAGGTGGCATACTGGAGAGAGCCTGTACGATTTTGCGATCAACCCAGCAAGGAGCAAATCGACTATGACGAAGACCAAGGCACAGCAGATAATGGCGGCAACCGAGGTTCGCGCGGCTGACGACGTCACCGCAGCCATCCGAGATATCGCCGCCGAGTTTGAGCCCTACATCATCAAGCAGCGCCGGCACTTCCATAAGCACCCGGAGCTGAGCCTTGCCGAGGAGCGCACGACTTCTGACATCGCCAACCAGCTCGACGCCATGAATATCCCCTACGAGCGCCCCCTTAAGACGGGTCTGGTGGCGACCCTTCGCGGCACCGCGCCCGACGCCTATC
Organism: uncultured Collinsella sp.; assembly: GCA_902478945.1. Lineage (GTDB taxonomy): Bacteria > Actinomycetota > Coriobacteriia > Coriobacteriales > Coriobacteriaceae > Collinsella. The sequence continues at coordinate 1,196 of CABSMX010000073.1, read as the reverse complement.
GCGAGGACGGCACGCCGCGCCGCCGCATCCTGCTGCGTGCGGATATCGACGCCCTGCCCGTCACCGAGCAGACCGGCGAGGAGTTCGCCAGCGTCAACGAGGGCTGCATGCACGCCTGCGGCCACGACTGCCACATCGCCATGATGCTCGGAACGCTGCAAATCCTGCGCCATATGACCGACGACATCCACGGCGAAGTCCGCATCGTCTTCCAGCCCAGTGAGGAAAACGGCCAGGGCGCCAAACTCATGATCGGCACGGGTGTGCTCGACGGCGTCGACGGCGCCTACGCCGCGCACATCTGGAGCGAGGTCGACGCCGGCACCGTAAGCTGCGAGCCCGGCCCGCGCATGGCCAATACCGACTGGTTCCGCATCGATGTCCGCGGCACCTCGTGCCACGGCGCCATGCCCCAGCGCGGTCACGACGCCGTTATGGTGGCCGCCGAGATCGTCAACGCCCTGCAGACCATCGTCTCGCGCGAGATCAGCCCCTACGAGCCGGCCGTCATCACCGTCGGCGAGCTGCACGGCGGCACCGCACGCAACGTTATCGCCGGCACGGCCTACCTCGCCGGCACGGTGCGCACCTACGGCGATTCGACCCACGAGGAAATGCCGGAGCTTATGCGCCGCATCGTGGAGCATACCGCGGCCGCCTTGGGCGCCGAGGCTGAGCTCACCGACTACACCATCGCCAACTACAAGGTCGAAAACGACGCGGCCTCGAGCGAGCGCTGCCGTCAGGCTGTTATTAAGTGTCTGGGCCCCGCCGGCCAAGGCCATTATCGCGGCACGCTCTCGGGCGAGGATTTTTCGGAGTACCTGCGCCGCGTACCGGGCGTGCTCGCCTTTGTAGGTACGCGCAACCCCAAGATTGGCGCCACGTACGCCCAACATTCCTGCTTTTACAAGATTGACGAGAGCGTGCTGGCCAAGGGCTCCATGGTTGCAGCCCAGTATGCCATCGACTTTTTGGCCGAGCCCACGCAAGAGGAGCTCGACGGCCCCGCGATTACCGCAGTCGCCGAAACCAATCCCGACTTGGCCGCCAAGCTGCGCTCTGCCAAGGCGACGACCGCCGAGGCTCGTGACGCCATCCATGATGCCCGCACGGCTCGCCATGCCGCAATCAAGGGCATCCACGAAGCCCGCGCCGCCGCTCGCCGCGAGGAGAAACACGACTGTCTCTTATAC
>CABSMX010000072.1 GCA_902478945.1 uncultured Collinsella sp. | reverse complement strand
ACTCGACTAGTCGTCGGCAGCGTCAGATGTGTATAAGAGACTGCTACATACCAGGCCTCAAGACCGGCTGCCTCGAGCGCACGCAGGACACGGATGGAGGCATCGGTCGGCTGCGTACCGTTGAGCGAAACATTGCACATAGCTATGGCCTCCTGCGCCTGCAAACGTTAAACGATGGTTCTCAAGAAGTCTAGCAAGAAACGAGCATGCGCGCACATGCAATCGTATCGTCGATTCGAACGAACGGGACAGTAAGCGCCACATGCGGCCAGAACGCAAAAAAACACCCGCCTCGGAGATCCAAAGCGGGTGTTCGACAACGACATATCGATGCGGCTAGCAGACCTGGCGAACCTCGATGTGCTTCTTATATTCGTCCACCTTGGCAAAATCGCCCAGACCGGGGCACTCCACCACGTTGGCGCCGGTGGCCATCGAGAGGCGCAGGGCATCCTCAACACGCTCGGGAGCGTCGTGCCACACGGACAGGAAGGCGGCAAGTGAGGAGTCGCCGGCGCAGACCGTCGACAGCAGCTTGACCTCAAAGGTGCGATTGGCAAACCAGATGTGCTCTCCGTTGGAGAAGTACGCGCCAGCGCCACCCAGGGTCAACAGCACGTTCTTAGCGCCCTTGGCGTGGAGCTCGGCCATCGCACCCTTGACGGACTCGTCGTCGCCACCGCTCACCTTAATGCCAAAGATGTCGAGCAGCTCATCGTCGTTGGGCTTAATGAGCAACGGCTCCATGGCAATGAGGTCGGCCAGCTGATGGCTCGAGATATCGAGCACGAACTCGGCACCCTTTGCCTTAACACGGCGAAGTACCTCGGCCAGGAAACCCTCGGAGGTGTTGGGGGGCAGCGAGCCGCTAATGACCAGGCAGGTCATGTCGTCGAGCGAATCAATGAGCTCAAACATTTCCTGCTCGTTGGCAGCATTGATGGCAGCGCCTGCATTGACCATGTTGTACTCGGTGTCGGGACCGGCGTTGAGGAAGACATTGACGCGCGTGATGCCGTCGGTCCACACGGGCTTGACGGGCACGCCCAGGGCCTCGGCGCCCTTGACGATAAACTCGCCCGAGAAACCGGCAAAAAAACCCAGGATCGTGGTGTCGACGCCGTAGTGATCGAGGGTGAACGAGACGTTAAGACCCTTGCCGTTGGGCGTATAGACCGCGTTGCGAGTGCGGGTGACGGTGTTGGCGGAAAGACCGTCGCAGGCAATGTTGTAGTCAATGGCGGGATTTGCAGTGAGCGTGTAAATCATGTAAGTTCCTTTCACAAGGCAACGTGTTAGTGAAAGTATATTCCACGCTTCGGGAAAAGACCATCGCGACTCGGCGAACGGTGTAGAACGCGTGCAGGGCGGCGGGATGACGGGCAAAAGAAACAGGGTCCTTGTCCTGTCGCTCGTCCACAATATACAAAAATGGCGCCCCGGCCAAAACCGGGGCGCCGTACACGCGAAAATAATGAGTTTCGCTTACTTGCGGTCGAGCTTGCGGACAGCAACGCGCTTGCTGTACTCATCGACGTGACCGAAGTCGCCGATGCCGACGGACTCGGCAACGTTAGCGCCGGTAGCCATAGCGAGCTTCATGGCCTCCTCGACGTTGTCGCGATCCCTGTACCACTTGTGCAGGAACGCAGCGAGGGTGCAGTCGCCGGCGCAGACAGAAGAGACCAGCTTGATGTTGAACTCACGCTTGGCGTACCAGATGTCCTCGCCGTTGGAGAAGTAAGCGTCGCCGCGGCTACCACGGGTGAGCAGTACGTTCTGGACGCCGGCGTCGTGGGCGAGCTTCATGGCAACGCGGACCTCGTCGTCGGTGTCGACCGGCACGCCGAAGATGGCCTTCATCTCGTGATGGTTCGGCTTGATGAGCAGCGGCTTCTTGTGAGCGAGCTCCTTGAGCTTGTCGGAGGACAGGTCCAGGACGACGTCGGCGCCACGAGCCTGAGCGTGCTCCATGACCTGAGCCAGGAAGTCGGGCGTAGCTTTGGGAGGCACGGAACCGGAGACGATCAGGCACTCAAGGTCGCCCGCGGTGTCCAGGATGTTGTAGAGCTCCTTCTGGTGCTCCGGCGTAATCGGGGCGCCAGGGTTAAGGATGCCGTACTCATGCTGGCCATCGTTGACGTAGGTGTTGATACGCGTGATGCCGTCGGTCCAGACCGGGCGGCACAGGCAACCCAGGTTCATGACCTCCTCGACGATGAACTTGCCCGTGAAGCCAGCGAAGAAGCCGAGCGCGACGGTGTCGACACCCATCTTCTTAAAGGCGAAGGACACGTCGAGGCCCTTGCCGTTGGCCGTGTAGCTGGCCGAGCCGGTGCGGACGTTCTCGTCGGGCTCGAGCGGAGAGCTCGAAACCGTCATGTCGACAGCCGGGTTAGCGGTTAGCGTGTAGAACATTTATAGTACCCCCTGTATATGTGAGGGCCGCGTGGCCGGCCCATTCCAACCACGCGGTTACCTCTGATACCAAATTAGCGAGCTGCGGACTCGAGCAGTGCCTTGACCTCGGCGGCGGTGTTGCAGGCGAGCGCCTTCTCGGCGAGCTCGTCGCACTCGGCCTTGGTCCACTGGCTGATGGTCTTGCGGGCGCGCAGGATGGACGGAGCGCTCATCGAGAACTCCTCCAGGCCCCAGCTGATCAGCAGCGGCTCAAGCAGCGGATCGGCAGCGGCCTCGCCGCACATACCGACCATGATGCCGGCCTTCACGCCGCTCTCGATGATATTCTTGAGCGAGCGGAGCACGGCGGGATAGTACACCTGGTACAGGTTGGAGATGGTGTCGTTGCCACGGTCGGCGCACATGGTGTAGCCGATCAGGTCGTTGGTGCCGATGGAGAAGAAGTCGGCGACCTCGGCCAGGCGGTCTGCGAGCAGCGAGGCGGCAGGCGTCTCGACCATGATGCCGACCTCGATGTTCTCGTTGAACTTGCGGCCCTCTTCGGTCAGCTCGGCCTTGCACTGCTCGACGAGCTCCTTGACGGCCACGACCTCCTCGACGCAAGTGACGAGCGGGATCATGATCTTGACGTCACCAAAGGCGCTGGCGCGCAGCAGGGCGCGAAGCTGAACCTTGTACTGGTCGGGGTTGGCCAGGCAGTAACGCACGGCACGGAAACCCATGAAGGGGTTGTCTTCCTTGACCATGTGCAGGTACGGGATCTCCTTGTCGCCGCCCACGTCGAGCGTACGGATGATGACCGGAGCGCCCTTGAGCGCACTGGCGACCTTGCGGTAGGCGTTGAACTGCTCTTCCTCGGAAGGAAGCTCAGCGGAGTCCATGAACAGGAACTCGGAGCGGAACAGACCAATGGCCTCGGCATCGTGATCGAGCGCGTTGGGCACGTCATCGGGGTTACCTATGTTGCAGGCGATGATCTTCTTGATGCCATCGGCAGTCACGGACGGCTTGCCGCGGAAGGCCTCGAGGGCTGCCTTCTCGGCAGCGAAGGCCTCGGCCTTGGCGGTGTAGGCAGCGAGCGTCTCCTCGTCGGGATCGGCTTCGACGATGCCCTTGCCACCGTCGACGACAACGGTCATGCCGTTGCGCAGCGCGGTGCAGCTGTTGGAAACCGAAAGGACAGCCGGGATCTCGAGGGCGCGTGCGATGATCGCGGAGTGCGACGTGCGACCACCGGTCTCGGTGACGATACCGGCAACGTGGGCCTTATCGATCGTGGCGGTCATGGACGGCGTAAGGTCATGCACGACAACGACGGTGTTCTCGGGCAGGACGGAGAGGTCGACGACCTCCTTGCCCAGCAGCTCGGCCAGAACACCGGTGCGGATGTCGGCGATGTCAGCCGCGCGCAGACGGAACATCTCGTCGTCCATGGACAGGAACATGTTCTCGAACATGGTCGAAGTGTCCATGAGCGCCTGCTCGGCGCAGGTACCGCCGTCAATGGCGGCGTTGATGGCGTCGGTCATACCCGGATCCTGAGCCAGGACAATATGTCCGCTCATGATCTCGGCCTCGGCCTCGCCCACCGTCTCCTTCATGTGGTCGGCCTGAGCCTGGGTCTTCTCGCAGAAGACCGAAAGAGCGGACTGATAGCGCTCCTTCTCTGCTGCCGAATCAGCAACCTCGTGCGGCTCAAACGTCAAGTCGGGATCGACGGCGACCATGACGGTGCCGATACCGATGCCCTCGGAAGCGTTGACTCCCTGATACATTCCCATTCCTCTCTCCGTGTCATGTGATAAAGCGTTTTGCCATATCCATGACAAAAGAGCGCAGCTACCTTACAACAGGTCACTGCGCCCCCAAATATGAACTTAGTTGTTCAACATGCGACCCGTTTGAGTTCTACTCGCCAAGACCGCTCTTGATGAGCTCGATGGCAGCAGCCAGAGCCTCGGCCTCGTCGGCGCCGTCGCACTTGACCTCGACCTCGGTACCGCAGGGGATACCAGCAGCCATGAGGGCCATCGGGGACTTGCCGTTGACCTCCTTCTCGGGGGTGACGACCGTCACGTCACAGGCGTACTTGCCCATGGTGGAGGCGAACAGACCAGCCGGACGCATGTGCAGACCCTGAGGATTAACGAGGGTAGCCTTCTCAGAAACCATAATTGACTCCTTTTTTGTGTTTAACCCCTGTCGACCATGCGACAGGAGCCATATTCACGACGTTGTTTATATTAACTCACATCAAACTGTTTTTCATTGTGTTTCGCACGAATTATTGGACGGATGTCGTTGCAGCACGCTCGCCTGCCGGGCGGGGCGGTTAAGTTTGCTGCTCTACAGTCCTGCGCAAGACGGAAAGCACATTAAGTGCTTTCCTTTGCGTGCGGAACTCGCGACAAACTTAACCGCCCCGCCCGGCAGGCGAGCTGCGGAAACTTGGTCGGTCCAGAGTAATATCGTGAGAACGGAATTCTGGCTGAATATTTATCCGCACGGACGATCCGATAGACAGGCCGCGCTATCCCCTTCTTCTAAGTTACGGTGAAATAGGGACTGAATTTGGAGTTGAATCGTTTAAACAGTCCCTATTTCACCGCAACTTATGGGTGGGGCAGAAAAAGGCGGAGGCCCTGGAGAGGGTCTCCGCCTTTGTTACAAAGGGCGATGTTATTCGCGAGCTGGGGGATTAGACCAGGCGGGTGTTGATCGTCTTGGCGATCTCGGCGGCGTCGGAGGAACCCTTGACGGTGGCACGGAAGTCCTCGTCCATGAGCGCCTCGGCGACCTTGGACAGGATCTTGAGGTGCGTGGTGCCAGCCTGGGCACCGGGGATGAGCAGGGCGATAGCCACGTTGACGGGAGCGCCGTCCATGGTGTCCCAACCGGTCACACCAGAGTCGTCCTTGACGACAATGACGGCGGCCTCGGTAATGGCATCGGACTTGGCATGCGGAATAGCGAAGCCCTCCATCATGCCCGTGGTGCCCTCGGCCTCGCGGGCCAGGAAGGCGTTCATCACGGCGTCGGCGTCGTCAGCGACACCGGCCTTGACGGCCTGGTTGGAGACGAAGCTCAGGGCCTCGTCACGAGAAGCGAAGTTCTCGGCGACAAAGACGTTCTCGACCTTCACGAAGTCGGCAGCCTCGGCCTTGGGGGCCTCGACGGCAGCAGCCTTGGGGGCCTCGACCGGCTGAGCAGCAGCGGCGGGAGCGGCCTTCTGGTTCTTCTCGAAGTCATACTTCTTGAAGGCCACGAACAGGATGCCACCGACCACAGCGCCGATGAGGATCGCGAGGACCCACAGCGGACCGTTCTCGACAACAGGCAGGACCAGGAAGCCGCCGTGGGGCGCCGGATCGTGAACGTTGAACATAATGGTCAGGATCGAGGCGATGGAGGAACCGAGCATCATGATGGGCATGACGGGCCAGATGTTCTTGGTCATGAACGGAATGGCGCCCTCGGTGATGTGGGTGCAACCAAGGATGAGGTTGACGATACCGGCGTCGTGATCCTCCTGGCTGAAGTACTTCTTGCCGACAACGACGGCGAAGGTGGTGATCAGCGGCGGAACGATGCAAGCGGCGGAGACGGCAGCCATGAAGTTGGTGCCGAAGTTGTAGGTGTCGGTACCGACACCGGCGGCCAGGGCCTCGGTGAGCATAGCGGTACCGGTGACGTAAGCAGCCTTGTTGACCGGGCCGCCCATGTCAACGGCGCACATGCAGCCGATGGCAAGGCCCAGGACAATGGCGCCAGAGGCAGACAGACCCTTGAGGAAGTCCATCATGGCGGTGTTGATGGCAGCCATGGGGCCGGAGATGCCGAGCATGACCAGGCCGACGATGGCGGTCGAGAACAGCGGGTACAGGAAGATAGCCTTGAGGCCATCCAGATTCTTGGGCAGCTTGGAGAAGACCTTCTCGAGCAGCAGGATGACATAGCCAGCGAGGAAGCCGCCGACGATGCCGCCCAGGAAGCCGAAGCCCACGCCGGCGCCGCCGGCGTCGATCATGCCGGTCTCGGCGTTAACGGGCAGGCCCTGGATGGCGATCATACCGGCAACGAAGCCGGGGACGAGCGCCGGGCGCTTGCCGATGGACTCGGCGATGTAGGCGGAAAGCACGGGAACCATGAGGTTCATAGCAATGCCGCCGATGATCTTGAGCATAGCGGCAAAGCTGTTATAATCGGCAGCCGTCGAATCGAAGGACGTGATGCCCCACAGGAACGAAACGGCGGTCAGGACACCACCGGCGACGACGAAGACCAGCATGTGGCTGACGCCGTTCATAAGGTGCTTATAGATGATGTGGCCGACGGACTCCTTCTCCTCGACCTCGTCCTCGACATCGGCAGCGGCGGCAACCGAGCCGTCGCCCTTGGCGGCGAGAGCGCGGTCGATCAGCTTACCGGCTGCCTCGACGGACAGGGCCTTGGAAACGCCGACGGAAACCATGGGCTTACCGGCGAAACGCTCCGCCTGGACATCCTTATCGGCTGCGACGACGACGGCCTTGGCACCGGCGATCTCACGCTTCGTGAGCTCGTTCTCGACACCGACCTGGCCATGGGTCTCGACCTTAATGGTCAGACCTCGCTCGGCAGCAGCCTTCTCCAGCGCCTCCTTCGCCATGAAGGTGTGCGCAATGCCGGTCGGGCAACCGGTCGCGGCGATGATGTCAAACTTAGCCATGTGTCCCTCCTTCTTGAGTACTGCGCCCGCAGGCGCTCCCCTACACGCGCTTCGATGCGCGTTTTTCCACACTTGAAAGATACCAACCCACCGCTTATATGAGAAGCAATGCAGCTCATTTCTCCGGTGAAAGGTTCTTTCATAACCGTAAACGGTCGATGAAAGTTTACCATCAACTATTGAAACGGCAAGGTGTATCTTGTAAATGAAAATGCCCCTATACTACGACATTACAAAGCAAGTCCGATTTTTATGCCAGCCAGGAGCCATCCCATGTCAGATAGCAGCAAGAGCGCACTCTCCCTTATTAGCACGCACAGGGGGTACAGCGAGTCCGAGCAGCGCATTGTCGACTATATCCTAGAGCATCAGTCCGAGGCACCGCGTCTGACAGCCGCCCAGCTCTCGCACGCTGCCGCAACCTCCGAGGCAACCGTCTCGCGCTTCTGCCGCAAACTGGGTTTTGGCAGTTTTCGCAGTTTTCAGTTTTCGCTGGCGCGCGATCTGGAGAGCCAGCGCAATGAAGGACTCACCGACGAGGTGTCGCTCGACAATATGGAGCAGAGCCTCAAGAATATTCTCGCTGCCAAGGTAAGCGAGCTCAATGCGACGATCGATGGCATTGATCACGACACGCTGGCAGCCGTCGTGCACGCGTTTAAGAACGCAGGGGCGATCGAATTTGCAGCCGTAGGCAACACCAACGCCGTCGCGCTCGACGCGACGTTTAAGTTTTCGCAGCTGGGCCTTCGCTGCATGGCAAGCACCATCAGCGAGACCTCGATTGGTTTCGCGCTCACGTTGCGCCCTGGCGATTGTATAGTGCTGATCTCGAACTCCGGCAAGTCGCGTCGACTGAATCGCATGGCTAAAGCGGCTCGCGGCTGTGGCGCCACCGTAGTCGTCATCAGCAGCGACAGCAAATCTCCGCTTGCTCGCCTGGCAGACTACACCTTTAATACCGTGAACCACGAGGCGCTGCTCACCACGGGCGACTTTGCGTTCTCCAAGATGAGTGCCACGATGATAATCGAGGTTATCTACAACTTCCTGCTGCCCGAGATTGAAGACGCCCGCGAGCATATCAGCTACTACGAGGAGCTCATCCAGCCGGATAAGGTCGTGGAGTAGGCTTTATCAGGAGTCGTTATGTACCGTTCCCACAAAACTATGCCGGTTTACTACGATGAAATCGGAATATGCGACCACATCGTGTTTTAAAAGAAAACCGCAGGGGTTCTACCTGCGGTTTTCTTTTTACAATTTTAGCTGTGCTCGAGCTACGCCGATTCATCGTAGTAAAGCGGCATAGTTTTTGACGGTCGGGCCAGACAAGCAAGTGACGGTGCAACAATTGCTGATATTTTGTCCCCACCAACAACGCCGGCTCGTTCTAGCCTCGCGCTTCTTCCAGCATCTGCCTGGCGTGTGCCAGGCTTGCCTCCGATTGATCGCCGCTCAGCATACGGGCGATCTCTGCGGTGCGGGCGTCCCCAGCCACCTCATCCAGATGCGTTTGGGGAATATCGCCGGGTTCTTTGCTCACAACGTAGTGCTTGTCGGCCATAACGGCAACCTGCGCCAGGTGGGTTACGACAATCACCTGATGCGTAGCGGCGAGATCTGCCAGCACGCTCGCGAGGGAACGTGCGGTAGAGCCGCCGACACCTGCATCGACCTCGTCGAACACCAGCGTATCCACGCCATCTGCGTTGCCGAGGACGGCCTTGCTCGCCAGCATGACGCGGCTCAGCTCGCCGCCCGACGCAATGCGGCGCAGGGGGCGCGGCGTCAATCCGGCACCACTGCGATACAAAAGCTCATAGCTCGAAGGCCCCGCCAGCGTCCATTCGGCACGCGGAAGATCGCGCGACTCCCAAACGAGCTCGGCGTCGCCCATCTCCAGGCGCGCCATCTGACGGCCAACCTCGTGGCAAAAGCGAGGGGCTGCGGTATTCCGCACGCGTTTAAGCGCCTTGGCAGCAGCAAAAAGCTCGCGTTCGGCACACCCGAGCGCCTCGCGAGCCTTCTTGATCCGCTCATCACCATCATCGACCAGGGACAACAGCTCTTGTGAGCGGTCGCGCATGGCAAAGACATCGTCCATGGTGGGCCCCCACTGACGCAGTAGGGCCTTAAGATCGGAATAGCGCTCGCGCATACGAGCCAGCTCGCGCGGATCGAAGGCGACCCCATCGCGATAGGTGCGCAGCTCGTTGGCACAATCCTCAAGCGAGATACAGGCATCCGAAAGCGCATCGGCGATATCACCCAGCTTGCGGTCGACGGTCGCCATGCGGGAAAGCTCCGCCACGGCACTGTTCACGGCATCGAGCGCTCCCCCTTCAGCTGCAAGCGATACATGGGCATCGTTGGCCGTGGCCACCAACACCTCAGCATGCTCGGAGCGCGGCAGCAGCTCCTCGAGCTCCTCATACTCACCCGGCTTGGGGTCGACCTCGGCGATGCGCTCCAGGGCGAAGCGCGCCTCCTCAACGCGACTCCCCTGCGCACGCGAGGCCTCTTCGACGAGACGGACCTCCTTGGCAGCCGCACGCGATGCCTTAAAGCAAGCACGGTAGTGCTCGAGCGCCTCGAGTGCCGGGCGTCCTGCCCAGGCATCAACCATGGCAACATGATGCGCCGGGTCGAGCAGGCGCTGGTGCTCGTGCTGACCGCAAAGATCCATCATCACGCCGACGCGCTCCGAAAGTTCACGCACGCTGGCGATGCGGCCGTCAATTTTTACGCGGCTGCGGCCCTCGGCAGAAAGGCTGCGCTGCACGGTGACGCCCTCCGTGTCGTGCGGTCCGTCAAACAGACGCGCCTCGACACTGGCAAGCGCCTCGCCCTCGCGCACCGTCGACGAATCCGCGCGCTCGCCCAAAATGAGCTTAAGCGCCGAGAGCAGCGCGGTCTTACCGGCGCCGGTTTCTCCGGTCAGAACCGTTAGACCCGCGCTCGGAACCAACGTCGCCTCGCGAATGAGTGCAATGTTGGAAACCTGCAGCTCATCGATCATGACGCACTCCGTAGAACACGCGGCTCACCGAGTTATAGAAGCTCTCGGGGCCGTAATCCAGCAGCAGCACATCGCCGGGACCACGGCGCACAGCCACGCTCTCGACCGTGCCATCGCAGGTAATAAACTGTCCATCGATGGCGATCGCCGGAACGCTCGGGCGGTCATCGGACATAAAGATCTCCACGACATCGCTCGGCGAGGTCAAAAAAGCGCGAGCCTGAATGGTATGCGGAGCGATGGGCACACAGACCATGCCCGTGTAATCGGGGCTGACGATGGGGCCGCCGGCGGAAAGCGCATAGCCGGTGGAGCCAGTCGCCGTCGATACAACCACGCCGTCACCACGCAGGCGGTCGATATGATGGCCGGACACCGTGATGTCGAATTCGACCATATCGGACAGGGGCCCGCGCGTAAGCGCCATATCGTTGAGGGCAAACGTGCGCACGACATCCTTCGTGCCGTCTTCGCGTACCGAGACGATATCAGCGGCGATGGTGGCGCGGCGGCTCACATGGAGCTCGCCGGACAGGGCATCGCTCACAACCTGCAAAATGTCGCGCTCCTCGGGGCTCGCGGCCGTCAAAAAACCCAAATGACCATAGGAAAGACCCAAAATGGGAATCTCACGGTAGTTGAGGATGCGGGCGGCGCGCAGCAGTGTACCGTCGCCACCGAGCGTAATGACCAGGTCGGCATCGTCAACATCGGGCGCGCTCTGGATCTTGGAACGCTGGTCGGCAGCCCATGCGACCTCGTAGCCCTGGCGCGAAAGCCAAAGCTCGAGCATCAGGCCGCTC
>CABSMX010000071.1 GCA_902478945.1 uncultured Collinsella sp. | reverse complement strand
AGCGTCAGATGTGTATAAGAGACAGCGTTCATGTTGAGGAAGGCGGTCAGAACGCCGGCGTTATGGGTGTAGAGCTTGACGTCGTCGTTGCCGTCGAAGTCGTGGTAGTTCTCGGTGGGGATCTCGCCAGCGATATCGTACTCGCCGGTCTCAAACCCGCTCACGCGCGTGGAGGCCTCGGTCACGAACTGATAGTAGATGTCCTTGGTGGGCGCGGAGACCTTGCCGGTGTAGCCCGAAGCCTTGCCGTGGGCGGCGACATAGTCCTCGTAGCGGGTGAGATGGACGTACTGGTCCTGCTTCCACTCCACAAACTTGTAGGCACCGGTACCCACGTACTCGGTCACGCCGGTATCGCCCGCGGCCTCGATGACCTCGGAGGGGAAGATGCCCGGATACTGGGAGTGGTTGCCCAGGATGATCAGAAAGTCGACGGCGGGCTCGGTCAGCGTGCAGGTGACCTCGTGGTCGCCCGAGGCGGCGAAGGTGGCGCCGGGCAGCAGGCTCGCGGCGCGGTCGTTGACGGTGAGCCAGCGGTTCATCGAGGCCACGACGTCCTCGGAGCCAAACTCCTTGCCGTTGTGGAAGGTGACGCCCTCGCGCAGCTTGATGGTGTAGGTCAGGCCGTCGTCGGAGACCTCATAGCCCTTGGCCAGCACGGGCTGGGGCTCGTAGTCGCTATCGAGGCCAAAGAGCGGCTCGACGACGTTGCAGATGATGTCCATGGTCACAAGCGACGACGTGGTGTGCGGATCGAGACCGTCCGGGCTCGCCGGTAACGCGATCTGCAGCTCGTCGCGATACTCCACATCCTGGCCGGAGGCAGCGGCGCTACCGCTCTCGGCGCCCGAACCGCCGCAGCCGGTGAGGCCGAGGCCCGCCATGACGCACAGGGCAGCGGAGCCGGTCAGAAAACCGCGACGGGAAACGCCCGCCTTGAAAAGATCGTTGTTCATTGAGTTCCTTTCGTGTCTGAACAAACGGACAGAATCTGCCGGGACGGCAGAAATCCCCGCCCCGGCAGCTATGCGAAGCCGATCGGCGCCCTGCGGTGCATCCGGACACCGCCCGGCATGGCAACGGAGAAATCCCTATCGCGTGGATAGGAACACCCGACGGCACAGCTTGGCGCAGGTGCGGCTAAATCGTCTCGAGGAAGGCCTCGATGCGGGTCTGGAGCTGACCGGCGTCCTCGCCGGCGTAGTCGGTCGTGATGTGCATAAACGGAATGCCGGCCTCCTCGGCGGCCTTCTCCACGGCAAACGACTCCATCTCGTAGAGCGTGCAGAACTGCAGGGCCACGTCGACGATACCGTCGGCATGCAGGTCCTTGGCCATCTGGACAATGTCCTTCATACGCTGGTCGTTGGGCGTAAAGACAGCACAGTTGATCTTAAAGTAGCGCTCGGCGATGGCGTCGAGCATCTCGTCGACCGTCTCGCCGGACTCGTCGACCAGGTCCTTGTAGTAGCGCAAGCCCGTGCAGGACTCCTCGCCTACCACAACGCCGCCGGCCTTCTCGATGAGGTTGAACAGCTTCCAGTTGGGCACGGCCATGGGCGTACCGGTGTACAGGATGCGCTTGGTCCCCTTGGGCGCCACGCCTTCGCCGGCCTCGACACGCTGCTCGCACTCAGCCGCCATATCGTTAATGGCTCCGGTCAGACGCGGCGTGTCGTCCATAAAGGCGGCCTGAACGGTCAGCAGGCTATCGAGACCGCTGATGGGCGCCGGATCGGCAGCGCGCGTGGCAGCCAGACGCTGCAGGGCGCGACACTTCTCGTTGACGGCGTGGATGGCAGCCTTCAGGCGCTCGGGCGTAATCTTGACGCCACACTCTTCCTCGATCTTGGCGGCAAGCTTTTTAACCTCAGCCTTCCAGGTCACGAGCGTCGACTCGTCGTGTACGTTGGGAATATCCATGACGTACATGTTCTTTTGCGTGGCAAAGAACTCGTAAGCTTTCTTCTTGCCATCGCAGGTGTTCTCGCCTACCACCAGGTCGCTCGACTCGATATAGGGGCAGACCTCGCCCAGCTTAAAGCCGGCAAAGCTCTTGATAAGCGGGCAGGTGTTGCGCGGCAGGTGCTCCTCGACCTTGTCCGTTGCCCAGTCGGCACCCGAGCACAGACCCACGGGGATGCCATCGCAGGCAAGCACGATCTCCTCGGGTACGTAGACGCAGAACGAACCGACGATCTTGGTGGCCTCGCCGGCCTCCTTCTTGTCGAGCATCTCCTTAATACGGCCGCTGTGGATGTTGGTGGCGACAAAATCCAGGTAGGACGTGGACTTGGGGCGATTGTTCTGCGTCAGGAACATATCGCCGTACATCTGACCCACGGCGCCCAGCAGCATGTCGTGGTCGGCAAGATTCATGCCGAGGCTCTCCCACATCGGATGGAAATCGAATTCTTCAGCCATGACGGTTCCCCTCTCGAACCAAAAATGAATAGCTACGGTATTGCTGCACGGTGGGTGGCGAAAACCCAGCCGCGCCTAAACCCGGAATTTTGGGGAACCTGCTTTGCAGCTGATTATTTAGTTGTGCGTCGTCTCTCCCGGAGCCGCGAACATACCTGCTCATATGCGACTCCGAGCCATATATAGGGTAGGGCACGCGCGGCAACGCGGCGAATGTATGTCGTCTGCGGCATGTGCGCACCCTCCTTTACAAGTTAAGGTCAACTATATCAACGGTCGTCGACCATGCGAACACCGTTGACATTCGTACGACAGCGTCGTGTGCCGTCGTTTAATAAATAATTATCTTAATTGATAAGAGTTTGTCATCCTTCATTCGGCGAGCGGCAAGACAAAGCCGCCGTGGCTTATATCCCCGACGGCATTACCTGGCGCTATCGACAAACCAAATGGATCCTGCTGGCATCAAAATGCATACGCAGCGTCTCGCCTGCTTGCGGCAGCTCGTCGACAGGCACGCCCACCTTGTTGACCTTCCACTGCAGACGCGTGGGCGCATCAGCGCGCGGCACGTCCAGCAATACCAGCCGCTCAAAGCGCGAATCGCTCACACGGGCCACATGCAAATCGTAGCTGTTACGGCCCCGCTCGGCACGGTTGTCAACATGGAAATAGCTTGCGCGAACGCCCAGGTACGCCACATTATCGGGAACCTCGCGACCCACGTTAAAGGTCATGCCCCAGTCGAGGGCCTCGACTTCTTCGTCGCCAATCTTGCGCGCGCGGCTCGTATTCTTGCAGCCCGTCAGGCGCAGCGCCGCCAGCGTCTGCGGACGGCGAACCACGTCCTCGACGGAGCCGATCTCCTCCACATGTCCGTTATGCATCACGCAAATGCGCTTGCACAGGCGGCATGCCTCGTCAATATCGTGGCTCACGTAGAGCACAGTGCGGTTGCATACATCGAACAGGTCGAGCATGTTTTGCTCAAGCGCGCTCTTAAGATAGGAATCGAGCGCGCTCATGGGCTCGTCGAACATAAAGATGCCCGGATGCGCCGCTACCATGCGGGCAAGCGCCACACGCTGCTGCTGGCCGCCCGAGAGGCGCGCGGGATAGCGGTCGGCAAAGTCGGCCAGGCCAAAAATGCCCAGGTAGCGCTCGGCAAGCTTTTTGCGCGCCGCGGCGTCGCCCGCATCCTCAACGCCCGCGCACACGTTGTCGGCCACCGTCATGTTGGGGAACAGCTGATAGTTTTGGAACAGCAGAGCGCATTTACGCTCCTGGGGTGACAGGTTGATGCCCGCCACCGAGTCAAAAAAGGTCACGCCGTTGACGACAATCTTGCCCTCGTCGGGCGTCTCAACACCGGCAATGCAGCGCAGCGTGCAGCTCTTACCGCAACCCGAGGCACCGAGTAGTGCCACACGCTCCTCGCCGGCCTCAAGCTGCATGTCGAGCATAAACCCGGGATAGCGCTTTTTGATATCCAAAACGAGCGACATAGCTTATCGACCTCCCTGCGGCGCCACATCATCGCGCATGAGCTCGGCAAGCGCCTCGCGATCGATACGCAAGGCATCACCGCCCGCCGGGTCGAGCGAATCGCCCTGTCCGGCGAGATCTTTGGCTTGTTTGTACTCCGCATGGGAAAGGCCCCGCTCGCGATACTTTTGCGAATGAGCGGTGTACATGTTAATGAACAGGATGACTAGGAAACTAAACACGATCACGACGACGACCCAAAAGAGGGCTACCGACGTGTTGCCGCCCATCCACTCAAAGTAGATGGCGATTGGAATGGTCTGCGTAATACCGGCGTAGTTGCCCGCAAAGAACAGGGTGCAGCCAAACTCGCCCATCGCGCGGGCAAAGGCGAGCACCGCGCCGGCGGCAATCGAGGGCCAGCCAAGCGGCATCATAAGCTTGGTGAAGATGCGACGCTCGGACCAGCCCAGCGTGCGCGCCGCATCGAGCATCTGCGTGTCGAGGCTCTCGAAGGCTCCGAGTGCCGTACGATAGACGAGCGGGAACGACACCACCACGGCAGAGATCACCGCCGCGGGCCACGTAAAGACAATCGAGATGCCGTGCGCGATAAGCCACTGGCCCACCCCGGTCGAGCGGCCAAACAGCATGAGGAGCAGAAAGCCGCAGACCGTGGGCGGCAGCACCATAGGGATGGTAAAGACCGAGTCGAGCAAGCCCTTGATGCGGCTCGAGGTACCCATAGTCTTCCACGCGGCGAACAGGCCCAGCGCAAAGGAGATCAGCAGGGCAAGGCCGCTCGTTTTGATAGACACCCAAAACGGGCGATAGTCGATGTCGCCCAAAAAGGAGGCCAGAGAGGTCAAGGGCCCCCGCTCGTCCCGCAACACGACAGACGATGCTTCTACCATTTGAGCGCTATCAAGCCAACGCGCGCCGCCCTTGGCATCACCCGAGGCTGATGCAATCACCACATAGCGGTCCCCATCCGCACCGCGCTCGTCAAAGCCATAGGTATACCCGCCGGATTCAAACGTTGTTTCCGCCGTGACATACCAAGGAAGATCCACGTCCCCTAGCTGCGCACCTCCCATGCAGTTTGCGCTGTCGAGCTTACAGACGAGGGCCTTGAGACCCGATACGCACTCGTTGTCCTGCGGATCCAATCCATACTTCTCGACCGCCTTGGGCGATATCCACACCACAACGCGATCGGCAGCGGGCGCCACCACAAGGTCCACGTCCTCGTCAACGGGAAACCGGTAGCCCTCGGGCTGGCCCTCCATGGCACGAGCGGTCCCCTTGGCCAACCGCTCAAAACCCTCGATCCCATAGGAAAGCCCATGAGCGGTCGCAGCAGCCTGGGCCCCGTCCTCAGCGTCCCCAGCAAACGCAAATCCCGGCACCCAGCAAAGCGCGAAGGTCAAAGCACAGGCGACAAGCATGCGGAATCTATTAAGCACGAAAAGCTCCAAGCGAATACAAGGACGGAGTGAAACACAAAACGATGGAATTATCGCGCCAAGCCGCACTACGCGGAAAGCTCAAAGCCGTACTTAGCCCAAATCTTCTGAGCCTTCTTGTTGGTCAGACAGAAGTCGATAAACGCCTTGGCCTCGTCGGTGTGCCCGGAGCTCTCGGCAACGGCACCCGGGTACACGATGGGCTTGTGCGAATCCTCGGGGCACACGAAGGCCTCCTCGATGCCGTCGTAGCGGTAGATGTCAGAACTGTAGACAAAACCGGCCACGCAGTCGCCTGTGGACACATAGGCGGCGGCGGTACCAACTTTGTCGGCCAGGGCCACCTTGTCGGCGATCTCGGGCGCATACTCGCCGTCGTCGCCCTCGGTGCCGGTATAAAGGCCGACGGAAGCCAGCGCCTGGTTGGCGTACTTGCCGGCGGGGACGGTCTTGGCGTCGCCAATGGCAATCTTACCGTCCAGGTTCGCGACGTCGGCGATGGCCTCGATCTTGGTGTCGGAGCCCTCGGCGCGAATGATCACAAGGTCGTTGACGAACATGTCCTCACGCGTGTCGGCGTCGACGAGCTCGGCGGCCTCCGCGTCGTCCATGGTGCCCTTGGAGGCCGTGATGAGCACGTCGACGGCGGCACCGGCGCGCATCTGCTCGACAAGGTCGCCAGACGCCTTAAACTGCGTGTCGGCAAACGTGGTGCCGGTCTGGTCGGTGTAGAGCTCTTGGACCTCGGGCAGAGCCTTCTCGAGCGAGTTGGCAGCAAAAACTTGCAGCTCGACGGTTTCCTTCTTGGAAGAGGCCTTGGCGGAGCCAGCATCGGATCCGGCCGGCTCGGACGTCTTGCTGCCCGAGCAGCCGGCAAGACCAAGGCCGGCGGCGGCGACAGCAGAAAGCGAGACGAATCCGCGGCGAGAAACCATATCGAACATATTCAACCCTTTCGGACCTTGTGCCCGGGTACCCCACCGCGGGCTTTAATCTGCAACCAGATTATACTTCTGCGCGAATAATGATAGTGAGAAATTATTCTCGCCAGAGAATATAGTTTCGAGTTAGCGTGCACCTCGGCGTCGCTTCGGCGGAAAACAAAGGCGGAGCAGCCGTTTAGGTCGCCCCGCCGCAGGTAAACCGCTTAGTTGGTATGTCCGCCGCCCGCTGTCATCTGAGCCGCGTGCTCCAGCTGGCCCGCTATGGCCTCCCAGCTTTCGCGGGCGGCCTTCGTAGAACCGGGAAAGTTTACGACAAGTGTATGACCTCGTTGCATGCAAATAGCGCGCGAGAGCATGGCGCGGCGCGTCTTGGTCATGGAGTACGCGCGAATCGCCTCTGCAATACCCGGCACATCGCGGTCGCAGACGGCACGCGTCGCCTCGGGCGTCACATCGCGCATCGAAAGCCCCGTGCCGCCGCAGGTGAGCACGACATTGGCGTGGCACTCATCGGCGGCTTCCACAATGGCATCACCAATCTCGCTGACGTCGTCGCGCACGACCACATGTGAGGCGACCGTCCAGCCCTGCGCTTCGATAAGCTCCTCGAGTGCGGCTCCGGCCTCGTCCTGCGCAAGATCGCGCGTGTCCGAGCACGTCACGATCGATATCTTCAACTCCATAGCCTTCCTCCTACAACACCGTTCCCTCGGGCAGGTCGACACGCACGACATCCACGACGTCGCCCGCCTTGAGGTCGCACGGTCCTTCGTCAATACGCAGCAGGCAGTTGGCCCGCTGCATCGTGCCGAGCAGCGCCGAATTCTGCGTCTTGGCCTCGGTCACCAACAGCTCACCGGTCTCGGGGTCGCGCGAAACCGTGGCGCGATCGAAGAAGCGTCGGTCCTGGCGCTTTTTCACACCGTGGGTAAGAACCGCTCGCTGCACGGGGCGCGCCCCCTCGGCAAAACCACGCATCTTGCGAATCGCCGGGCGCGCGAGCATCTCAAAGCCCACATACGCCGCGGCCGGATTGCCTGAAAGCCCCAGGTAGGGCTTACCCCCGAGCAAGCCAAACGTGATGGCCTTGCCCGGACGCATCGAAATGCGGTCAAACAGCACCTCGCCCTCGCGCCGGACGAGCGCCGTCACGTAGTCGTAATCGCCCGCCGAGGCGCCACCGCTCGTAATGACAAAATCGCACTCCTGCACGGCGCGATGCACCAGTTCGGCAATCGCCTGCTCATCGTCGGGCGCAATGCCGTAGAACACGGGCTCGGCTCCTGCATCGAGCGCCTCGGCCATCAACGCCGAGGAGTTGGAGTCGCGAATCTGCCCGCGCGCCGGCACGTTACTCGGTGCGACCAGTTCCGTGCCCAGCGAGATGATGCCCACACGCGGGGCAGCGTGCACCTTCACGCTCGCGTATCCGGCGCTTGCCAGCAGACCCGCGCCCGCCGGAGCCACGACCTCGCCGGCGCGCATCACAGCATCGCCGGCATGGGCCTCCTCGGCGGCAGAGCGAACGTTCTCCCCTACCTTGGCCGGCGCCGAGAAGCGAACGTGCGAGCCCTCGTTGCCATCGCCGTCAAGCACGTCGACGATCTCGTATTTCACTACGGCGTCAGCACCCTCGGGCACCGGCGCGCCCGTCATGATGCGGACGGTCTCGCCCGTGCCGACCACGCCCTCAAAGACATGGCCCGCTGCCTCGTGTCCGATAACGTCGAGCGTCACCGGCGTCTCACCAGACGCCTGCGCCAAGTCCGCCGAGCGCACGGCATATCCGTCCATAGCGCTGTTGGCAAACGGCGAGATGTCGATATCGGCCACCGCGTCCTCGGCCAAGGGAAGACCGGCGGCCTGCCACACGGGAATCTCGACGAGATCGGTCGGAGCAACGTGCGACAGAACGATCGACTGCGCGTCCTCCAGCGGAATGAGTTTCTCTGCCATATGCACCTCTTTAATGCCACGGCGCACAACAGGGACGCCGATTCTTTATGCTTGTCTCAGTATAATCCCCCGACGCGCGACCGCGATTTGGCCTGTACCCGCAAATACACCTGTCGGCCGCAAGCCGCGAAACAGAATGGAAACCAACCCACCGGCTCGTCGCGCTTGCCACGTTTTATAATGCTTGCGTTGCAACCTAAAAGAGGAATATATGGCTCATAACAACAAACCCGAAAGCGCAAACGAAGCGCAGGATCATTCCCAGCCGCTCGACGATGGCGGCTTTTTCTCCCTTAGCGACGTCATCATGGCCGGCAGGCGTCAACTCACCCGCTCCGAGCAGCTCTTGGCCGCCGACACACGCCGCAACGCCCGCAACCTGTTTGCGAGCGCCAAGTTGCTCGTACTCGTCGTCATCGCCTCTCTCGCCATGGGCGTTGCCGCTTGGGCGTTTTTGGCCTCACTGAATATCGCAACCGATTATCGCGAGCACCACGCGTGGATCTACGCCATGCTCCCCGTCGTGGGCGTGGCTACCGCATGGGTGTACAAGAACCACGGCCTTGCCGCCAAGCGCGGCAACAACCTGGTCATCGATTCCGCCCTGGGCACACGCCTCATCCACATGCGCATGGCCGTCCTCACTTTCGTCTGCTCCACGCTCACGCACCTCACGGGCGGATCGGCCGGCCGCGAGGGCGCCGCGGTGCAGATTGGCGGCACCATCGCCAGCAACATCTCGAGCCTCGCCCACCTCAAAAAGCATGACCACCACGACCTCATGCTCGCCGGCATCTCGTCGGCCTTTGGCGCCGTATTCGGTTCACCCCTCGCCGGAGCCTTCTTTGGCATGGAGATGTGCTTTATCGGCAAGATCGACTACACCGCGGGCATCTACTGCCTGGTCGCCTCGTTTACCGGCTACTTTACATCACTTGCCCTGGGTACCGAGTACGAAGCGAATGTCATCGCCAGCGTTCCCGCTATGACGCCCACAACGGTCGTCATCGTTGTTATCAGCGCCATCATCTTCGGTCTGACGGCACGCCTCTTTGCCTGGTCGGTTCGAACCGTCAAGAGCCTGTACGGTCGTTTTATCACCAACTATATTGCTCGCGCACTCGTGGGCGCGCTCGTAGTGCTCGCGGCCTACGCGATGCTCGACGCCTGGAAGTATGCCGGCCTTGCCACCTGGCTCTCGGGTGCCGGGTTCGCCGGTAACACGACCCTTGCCGACGCAGCCATCAAGCTCGTGGTGACGGCGCTCACCCTGGGCGCCGGCTTCCAAGGAGGCGAGGTCACGCCCCTGTTTGGTATCGGTGCGGCGCTCGGCGGCTGGATCGGTTGCCTCGTCGGAATCGACCCCAGCTTTCTGGCAGCGCTGGGTATGCTCGGCGTGTTCTGCGCCGGCCTCAACGTGCCCATCACCACCTGCATGATGGCCATCGATCTGTTCCACGGCACGGCCGCCGGGTTCTTTGTCATCGTGGCCTTTATCAGCTATCTCGTCGGCGGCCACCGCGGCGTGTACCCCGCCCAGCGCATTATCTCACCCAAGCGTCGTTCGCTTATTGTGGATGAGGGCGGTACGGTAGCGGATGCTATCGAGCGCCACAACGACCTGATAGAGTAGACGTAAGTATTCGCCGTGCAGCCACAATCGGGGGCAATTCGACCTGAGCGCGACCGCACCGTCACGTCATACGCCGGGAGTCGCCCCATGCACGTAACTGATTTTGGTCGCACGCTCATCATCGCCAACCCCGCCGCCCAGTCGGGTGCGGCGCGCGAGGTCGCTGAGCGCCTGCAGCGCTTTTTGGACATGACCGCGCGCGCATCCCAGTTTGACTTGGTGCTGACCGAACGCGCGGGGCATGCCAAGGAGCTTGCCGCACAGGCCCAGGGCTACCGCACGGTTATCGCACTCGGCGGCGACGGCGTGCTCCACGAGGTCGTCAATGGGCTTATGACGCAAGGTGAGGCGGTCCGGCCCGCTCTTGCCGTCCTGCCCGTAGGCTCCGGCAACGATTTTGCCCAGACGCTCGGTATCGACGATTTCTCCGGCAAAGATTTTGGCGCGCTGCTCACCTGCGAGCTGCAGCGTCAGGACATCGGGCGCATTCGCTCGTGGAGCCCTGCGAGCGGCAACGGCGAGGCTGCCGTTGAGTACTACGACCAGACGCTTTCGGTCGGCATCGATGCCGCCATCGGCCTGGGCACCACCGAGCTGCGCAAAAAGACGGGCCTCGCCGGCGCTCCGCTCTACACTCTTTCGGGACTTGAGCAGTTTGGCCTGCGCTATCGCAACTACCCCATGACCGTCAGCTTTGACGGCGCGCCCGCCGAGCGCGTAAGGGCGATTATCATGGCGATTCAGCTGGGCCCCACCTATGGTTCGGGCTATCGCATCTGCCCCGACGCCGACCCGTGCGACGGCATACTCGACGTCTGCTACGCCTGCGGTCCCGTCCCCCGTGCGATCGCCCTACCCATGTTTCTTTCGGCCAAGGACGGCCACCATACCAAGCTGCCGCCGGTTCGCATGCGCCGCTGTCGCCATGCCGAGCTCACGTTCGAGGAGCCCGACTACCCCATCCAAGCCGACGGCGAGCCCGTTGTCGCCTCGCGCATCGAGGTCGACGTCCTCGGCGGAGCCCTCCACGTCTGGCGCCCCACCCACTAGCCATCCCTAAGTTGCGGTGAAATAGGGACTGTTTATGCCTGTCTCTTATACACATCTCCGAGCCCACGAGACTACGCTGCATC
>CABSMX010000070.1 GCA_902478945.1 uncultured Collinsella sp. | reverse complement strand
CGCGAATGCCCGTATCCTCCAGGCGGCGGTTGAGCCTACCGAGCACATCACGGATGCAGGAGTGGTCGGTGGTCGAAAGCGAGGTGAGCGACACCTCGTCGTAGCCGGTCTTCTGCAAGCCCTGGATCACCGAGGACACAATCTGGTCGGCCGAGCGCTCGCGCACCGGACGATAGGTCATGCCGGCCTGGCAAAAACGGCAGCCGCGGGCACAACCGCGCAGAATCTCGATCGACAGGCGGTCGTGAACGAGCTGCGCGTAGGGCACGCACGACTGCGACAGCGGATTGGTAGCGCCAAAGTCCTCAACGACGCGCTTATAGACTACCGGAGGGACGTCCTTGCCTTCACGCGGCACGGTGTAGCCATGCGGAGAGCAGGGCTCGTCATAGCGCACCTCATACAGAGACGGCACATAGGTGCCACCGACCGTCGCGAGCTGCTCGACAATCTGGGCGCGCGAGACACCCTCATCGCGCAGGCGACGATGCAGCTGGCAAACCTCGAGCAGCGACTCCTCGCCCTCGCCGATCAGGATGGCATCGAAGAAGGCCGCATACGGCTCGGGGTTATAGACCGAGGGACCACCGGCAATGATGATGGGGTCGTCCTCGGTGCGGTCAGCCGCGAGCAGCGGAATGCCGGCGAGGTCGAGCGCCTCGAGGAAGTTGGTGACGGCCATCTCGTGCGGCACATGCATGCCGACGATATCGAACGAGGCCACAGGCGCCGCGCCCTCGAGCGACAGCAGCGGAATGTTCGCTTCGCGCATGGCGTCGCCCATGTCGGGCCACGGCACATAGCCGCGCTCGCAGGAAATGCCCTCGGCCTGATTAAGGATGTTGTAGAGAATGGCGATGCCCTGGTTGGGCAGACCGACCTCATACACGTCCGGATAGATCATGCAGCAGCGGTAGTCGGCATCGGCCTTTGAGAGCGTTCCCCACTCGTGGTCGATATAGCGACTCGGCTTTTCGACCTTGGCGAGCAACGGCTCGATCAGATGAAAACAGTCTTGGTATGGAACGCGCAAAAGAAACCCCTAAGCAGCGAGATCGGATGCATCCTCAAAAGGACTCATGGGACGGGTGGCACCGGCGACCGTGGTCACCAGGTCGCGGACGCGCGAGAACGTGGCGGCAGCCACCTCGTTGGCACGGCTGTAGTCAATATCGCGCTCGTAGAGCGACACGAGCGCACGGCCCATGCCATAGGTGCCCGCGGCGGCGGTCAGCGCCTTGACGGCAAACCCAATATGCGGCGTCTGCTTTACCAGGGCGCGGGTGACGGCGCGGAGCACCAAGCCGCCGGCAAGCACGCCCGCGACCTCATAACCGCGCTCGGGCTTAATGCCGCGACCAAAGATGGCCGCCAGCTCAAAGACCATGCCCACCTGCGCGAGCGCCATCACGGGATAGTCGGCGCCCGGCAAAAACACCAGGGCACCCGTCGCCATATTGGTAAGCGCGCACGAGGTGATGATGCGGTTAGCGGCAGCAATACGCATAAAGGCGAAGTTCGCCGCAAATGCCGTCTCCTTGTCCGTGCGATCGAGAATCCAGCGGGCAAGCGTCTCGAGCAGATACGTCTTATCGGTGGCCGTTACCGCACCGAGCATGGGCGTGGACTCCTGGATAAAAGGCACCTCGACAGCGGACTCGGCCAGCACGCACACGGGGGCGCCGGCAATCACAAGTTCCTGAACGGCGCTCTCAAGACGGTCAGACCCGCACGAAAGCACCAACACCACATCGGTATCGGTCTTGGGGACGATACGGTCCTCACCCAGACGCTCAACGCGCACAATGCCCGACGTCGTCTGCGGCACGAAGGCATCGCGCACCGTCTCGACCAAAAAACGCGACGCAGACGAATCGAGGTAGACGGACACGCGCACCGGCGTGTCGGAATCCTTCTTGGTAGTCGCGCCCATCTTAAAGACGCGGGTCAGCTTATCCACGGGAATCTTCATAGCAAACCCCTCCAGCGGTTACGCGGCGCCCGAACGATGCCGCCATATGGATTGTACGATACCCACCGTCAGCAACTGGATCATCATCGAGGACGAACCGAAGCTAATGAACGGCAGCGGAATACCGGTGATCGGCATCATGCCGATGCACATGCCGATGTTCTCGAAGGTCTGGAATGCCCACATGCCGACGATACCTACGCACGAGAGCCGCAAGAAGAGCGACTCGCACTTAAAGGCGACGCGAATCGTCGAGAACATGAGCAGCACGTACAGGCACAGCAGTAAAAAGGAGCCGCAGAAGCCAAAGGTCTCGGACAAAAAGGCAAAAACGAAGTCGGTGTGGAACTCGGGCAGAAAGCCACCGGCAGACTGGGTCGCATGGCCCAGCCCTTTACCGAAAAAGCCACCCGATCCAACCGCGATGAGCGATTGCTGCAAGTTATAGGCATCGTCCGAATCGGCATTATCGGGGTCGATAAAGACGGTCAGTCGGTTCATCTGGTACTGCTTGATCAAAACGTCATGGCCCAAAAGAGAATCGAGCACCGAATCGAGCGCCAGGACGAGCGCCACCAAACCCACGAGCAGAGCCAAGGTCGACAGCACCCATTCGCGGCGCGCACCGCTCATGCAGATCACAACGGCACCCGACACCAACACGACCAGACCCGAACCCAGGTCGCCCATGGCGACGACGGCCAAAAACGGAATGGACAGCATGCCGCAGAGCTTAATGTAGTCGCGAACGGTATCGATGCGGCCGTTGTACTGCGAACCAAGCGTGGCGATAAAGAAGATCGTGATGAGCTTGGCGAGCTCGACCGGCTGGAAGGTAAGGCCGATACCGGGAATCTTGATCCAGCCCGTCATGCCCAGGCCGCCCGTATAGGACAGGCCCGGAATCTTGGGCGAGAAAATCACAATGAGGTCGATGACGAGCAGCGCCGTCGAGAAGTTAGAGATGCCACGCAGATCGGTACGCCAGACGAGCACCGCAAGCACCGCACCGATGCCGATGCCCAACAGGTGACGTGAGAATGAGGCGTCGGCCTTAAACTGCGAGGCCGACCAAATGATGATGGCGCCATAGGCTACGAGCGCCAAGGCTGCCAGCAGCACGCCGATGTGCACCTTCTGGCGAAACGTGCCGCGCGAGGCCGAAAGCTGCTTGTTGACACGGTCCAGGCTGCTGCGGGAACCGGTTTTAGTTGAGCGGAACAGGTCCGCCGGCGAAAAATCCATCGCAACCTCCTATCGAACCGAAGAATCGCCCGTGGCAGAAGATGTGTCGGGCTCGTCATAGATGGCACCAAGGACATCGCGCACGACGTGCAGCGCGGTATCGGAGCCACCACCGCCCTGTTCCAAGACAGTAACAATCACGTACTTGGGCTCATCGGCCGGCGCGTAGGCGCAAAACCACGCGTAATCGTCCTCGCCGCTCTTCTCGCCCGTGCCGGACTTGCCGTAGACCGTGGGGGTCAAGGAGTTAAAGTGCGCGGCGGTCGAAGTCGACGCAGAGTAAATCACGTCATGCATGCCGTTGCGGACCAGCGCAAGATCAGCATCGTTGTTAATTTGAGCCTCAAGGCGCTTCTTTTTGCCCTTGCCGTTGTATTTGTAGGCATCGCCGTCGCCATCACGCGAGACAGCAGACAAGAACACATGCGGCACATACTGTTTGCCGCCGTTGGCAAGGCCCATGTAAGCGCAGGCCATCTGCAACGGTGTCACCAGAATGTCGCCCTGGCCGATAGCGATGTTCGTCATATCGCCGGCATTCCACTTGCGGTCCTCGGCCGAGGCGTCGGTAAAATACGACTCTTTCCACTTGGCGTCGGGAATGCGGCCCGTGCCCTCGCTTGGCAGATCGATGCCGCAGGTCTTGCCCAGGCCCCAACGGCGAAAAACCTCTTGCAGGCCCTCGGGATGCTGGTCGTTGTAGAAAAACGCCTTGCCCATATCGTAGAACACGGGGTCGCACGAGTTAGCAATACCCGATTGCAGCGTCATGGTGCCGTGGCCAGAATGCAGCCAGCAGTACTTACCCCATGACTTGCCCAGGCCCGTCCAATAGCCCGTGCAGTTCGTGGTCTGGCCTGAGGTATAGGTTCCAAACTCAAGACCGGCCAGAGCCGAGAGCGGCTTAATGGTCGAAGCCGACATATACTGGCCGCTAATGGCGCGGTTGAGCAGCGGATGCGAACCCTTGTCGTCGTTGAGCTCGGTCCACACGTCGTTGGAAACGCCGCCGATGAACACCGACGGATCAAACTTGGGCTCGCTCGCCATACCCAGAATCTCACCATTGTTGGGATCGAGGCACACCACGGCGCCGTTACCGGCGTCACTATGACCCGTGGTCTTGGCAAGCTCAATGGCATTCGCCAGAGCCTTCTCGCAGGCCTGTTGAATCTTAAGATCCAGCGTAAGCTTAATGTCAGAACCGGCCTTGGCGGGAACGGCGCCGGCTTGACCGGTCACGTTACCCGAGGCGTCAACTTTCACGGACTGCTCACCACGAATGCCCTGCAGCAGATTTTCGTAGTAAATCTCTACGCCCGCCTGGCCCACAATATCGCCCGATTGATACGAGATCTGGCCAGCCGCGCTATCGTTGCCGTCCGACGACTTCTTATTCTGCGCCTCGAGCTGCTCGGAGGTAATGGTGCCGGTATAGCCCAAGATATGGCAGGCGGTCTCGCCATACGGGTACTGGCGCTCGGTGCGCTCGGCGATCTTCACGCCGGGAAACTCACCGGCGTGCTCCTGAATGTAGGCGACAGTAGAGCGGCGCACGTCAGTCGCGATCGTATGCAGGCTCTGCGCGCCTTCGGAATTGTCCTGGATGTTGCGCAGCACCGCGATATACGGCATGCCGAGCACGTTAGCAAGATGGCGCACCAGTACCTTATCGTCGGCAAGATCGCGATAGGCGACGACGGCGAGCGAGGGGCGGTTTTGCACCAGTGCGACGCCGTTGCGGTCCAAGATACGGCCACGCACGGCAGGCGTGGTAACGGTACGGGTCTGATTGCTCTTGGCCTGCTTGTCGTAGTAGTCCGACGAGACCATCTGCATGCCCCACTGCTTAACGGCAAGCGCGGCAAACATCGCACCCACGCCCGCGGTGAGGATGGAAAAGCGGCCCTTAAAGGCCGTAGCGGCCGTATTGCCCTCGCCCTCGGTGGCGCGCGGGGCCGTTCCGTGCTGCGTGTCGTAGGTAAAGCGGGAGTCGCCGCGGCGCATGATGACCAGGGCGACCACAATGGCCACGACAAGCACGATACCGGCGACAACAACCGTCAACTGGGAAGACATCTACAGGCCTCCCCTATTTGAGCTTACGGGTCTTGGGCTTAAAGCGCATGCCCGTCTGACGCCCACCGCGCGCGGAGAACCCATAGCCAGACTGCGGCGCGACGCCGGACATCAAAAACGGAACGGCGACCAGGCCGGTCAGAATCGAGGACGGCAGGGCGTGTCCAAAGATCGCCACGACAAAACTCGATTCCAGACCCATAAACAGCAAGATAATGCTGTAGATCACGTTAATGGCAAGCGCAAAGGCGCCCACCGTGATGCCGCGAGCGCTTGGGGTGCCGCCTATCTGACCGGCGGCACTGTGTGTCAGGGCAAAGCTGCCCACTGTCAGCAACAGCGACATCACGCCCACCGGCACGGCTGCCGACAGGTCGTAGAACAGACCGCTGCAAAAACCGCAGATGACGGCCCGCGTGGGATCGCCCGAAAACACACTCAGGCACACCAGGATAATCATAAAGTTGACGCGACCGCCCGCGATGGAGATCTGCGGCGCCAAGCCCGCCTGCAGCAGGACGCAGACAATGGCGGCAATCGCAAAAGTGCGGGAGCCAGTCCCCTGTTCGTGTAGATCCATGGACATGCCTCCCTATTCGCTCGAGCCCGAATCGATCGTGTCGGACGCATCGGAGTTTTCATCCGAGCTTTCGTCTTTGGACTTGGTGGCCGCATCGCGCGAGGTGCCCTGCGGCGTACTGTTGGCGCTGCTCACATCCTCGTCCGAAGCCGACTGCTCATCGGTCAGCGACGTAATGACCAGCACTTCCTCGTTGTTTTCGGCCGTTGTCTGAGCGCGCACGACGATGGTGTAGTACACATCGTTGGCAGACTTCTCCACCGACGAGACCGTACCGAGCGGCAGGCCCTTGGGGAATACGCCGCCGATGCCCGAGGTCACGATGATATCGCCCACCTTCACGTCGGAGTCGACACTCACGTGCTCCAGGCGCAGGGTACCGTCGGGCTGCCCCTGCAGCATGCCCTGAGCACGCGTATCCTGCACCATGGCGGACACACCCGAGTTCTCATCACTAATCAGGCGGACGGTGGAGGTCTTGGCCGAAACCTCGATAATCTGACCGATGACACCGGCAGAACTCGTCACGGGCATGTTGATGGTAAGACCGTCGGCAGAGCCTTTGTCGATGGTAACGGTCGAGGTCCAGGCATCGCCCGACGCGCCGACAATGCGAGCCGCGGTGGACTTGAGGTTGTAGGTCGACTGAAGACCGACCAGGCTCTCGAGTCGCTCGGCGGTCTTTTGAGCCTCGGAGAGCTCGGCAACCTTTGACGTCAGGACCTCGTTTTGCTTCTTAAGCTCGTCGAGGGTGTCTTGCGAAGCCGTAAGGTTTGAGAACACGTTTCCGATTGCGTTAAAGGGCGCGGCCACAGCCGAGCCCACAAAACGCACCGGCGAGGTAATCGTCGTCACGCCAGAACGCACGGCATGAATCGGTCCCGCCTCACCCTCGCGAATGTAAAACGTAAGCAGCAGCACCGAAATTACGCTGAAAACAATCAACGGGCGCATACCCGTTGATTGTCGCTTGGTATTCAGATTTGAAGAGAAACCCGAAGATCGTGCCAAATGGAATCCACCTTTTGGAAATTAAGCATTGGTCTGGACGAAGCCACCGTCAAACGCGTTGGCCTCGAGCACGCGGGCGCAGCCGTTGACGACGTTGTCGAGCGCCGTAGGGCTGACGTTGACCGAAACGCCGGTCTCGTCGCGCAGACGCACGTCGAGGCCGCGCAGCAGCGCACCGCCGCCGGTCAACAGGATGCCGTAGTACATAAGATCCGAGGCAAGATCGGGCGGCGTGGCGTCGAGGGCGTCCTTGACGGCCTTGGCCATCTCGTCGAGCGGCTTATTGAGCGCGCGACGAATCTCCTCGCTCTCGATGCGCACGGTCTTGGGCAGGCCCGTGATCACGTCGCGGCCGTTGACCTCGACGTCGAGCTCGTCCTTGAGCGGCACGGCAGAACCGACCTTGATCTTGATGTCCTCGGCCGTGCGCTCGCCGATAGCCAGGTTATAGGCATCGCGAACGTGGGTAAGGATGGCCTGATCAAACTCGTCACCGGCAATGCGAATGGACTGCGACACGACGATACCGCCCATGGCGATAACGGCGACCTCGGTGGTACCGCCGCCGATATCGATGACCATGGAGCCGGTCGGCTCCTCGACAGGCAAGTCGGCGCCGATGGCAGCGGCCATGGGCTCCTCGATCAGGTATGCCTGGCGGGCACCGGCTTGGATCGTAGCCTCAAAAACGGCGCGCTTCTCGACCGACGTGACACCGGAGGGGACGCAGACGACAACGCGCGGACGCGGGGTCCACGGATAGCGCTTCTCGGACGCCTTGTCGATAAAATAGCGAAGCATGGCCTCGGTAACGTCGAAGTCGGCGATAACGCCGTCCTTAAGGGGACGCACAGCCACAATGTTACCGGGCGTACGGCCGAGCATGCGCTTTGCCTCGATACCGACAGCCAGGATGCGCTCATCGTTCTTGTCGATGGCGACAACGGAGGGCTCGCGAATGACGATGCCCTTGCCGCGCACGGAGACAAGCGTGTTGGCGGTGCCGAGGTCGATGGCAAGATCGCCCGCATAGCTACCGAAGAACATATCCATCAAAGAAAACAACGCAACTCCTGATGTGTTGGATGATTGCTGGAAAACTACTAGCCCATCATACTAGCGCAAGCCCGGCGCCTCACTTGCGGTGAAGCACCGGGCAGCGCCAAATCTCATAAGGTCACTACTGGTTGTCAGCGGCCGAAAGATCGATATCAAGCGAGGAGACGGCCCAACCGATATGGTTGTCGGAGCGCACGAACTTGACGGTGTACTCCTGCTCGCCGCCCTTGGACAGCGACGCCTTGACCTTGGCGGTGGTCTCGGTCATAGACTGATCCATGCCCTCGATGGAGACGGTGGCGCCCTGCGGGATCGAAGAGATGATCATCGCCTTGGCGTCCTCGGACAGGCTGGAAGCAAGACAGGACTCGGCCTTGGCGGTATCGCCGTCACCGGCGGCCTGGAACAGGTCGGTGACAACAGACTCCTGCGAGGGGAAGCCCAGGCCGCGCGTGTAGGCAAAGCCAAGACCGCCTGCGACAAGGACAATCAGCAGAAGCAGAACCAAGAAGACCTTGAGGCCCGTGTGGCGATGGCGACGACGGACCTTGGCCTCCTTGCGGTCCTGCTGAACCATCTCGGACTCGGACAGGGTGAAGAAGCCGGTGTCCGAGGGGTCGGGCATAAACTGACCGGTAGCACCCGTGGGGTCGAGCGGGTCGACGGCGGGAGCATCCATCGCGGGAGCCGGCGCCGTGGCCATGGCCGTCTGGGCCGAAAGCGCAGCGAGGGAATCGTGCACGCGGGCAAGCTCGTCGGACTGCTCGGGCGTAAGCTGGTAGATGCCGTCGGCAGTGGCGGCGTTAAAGGCATCGAGCGCGTCAGAGGGACGACCGGCGGCGGAAAGCGCCTCGCCCATACCGGCGTTAAGCGCACGCGTGTCGTCGCGCGGACCGGCAAAGTCGATGGCCGTGCGGTAGGTCTCTACGGCGTCTGCCGGACGGCCGAGCTTAATGAAGCAACGACCGAGCTCGCCGAGTGCGGCGACAGGAGCCGGGTTGGCGCCGTCGATGGCAGCCTGACGGAAGGCAGTACCGGCATTGGCATAGTCGCCCGACTGGAACAGCGCGTTGCCCAGACCCAGGTAGGCCTTAAACGGCGTGGCATAGGATGCATCCTGCGTTGCGGCAGAGAACGCCTGGGCTGCAGTCACATAGTCACCCACGGCAGCAAGCGCCTTGCCGCGGTTGGTGAGCAGCGCGCCGCGCTTGCCATAGGTACCGTCGTTAAGGGCGGCGGCGTAGGCCTCGGCGGCCTCGGCATACATGCCCAGGTGCATCAAGGCGTTGCCGCGCAGATGGTCGGCCTCGCCCATAATCTCACCGGGGGTCTTTGCCGCACCGAGCATCTGGGCGGCAGCGGAATAATCACCCGCGCGATAAGCGGCGCGGCCCTGTTGGATCAGC
This sequence comes from uncultured Collinsella sp., assembly GCA_902478945.1. GTDB lineage: Bacteria > Actinomycetota > Coriobacteriia > Coriobacteriales > Coriobacteriaceae > Collinsella. The sequence continues at coordinate 1,900 of CABSMX010000070.1, read as the reverse complement.
TGGCTATTCAAGGAAGTCCCCTTTACTCGTGAACGATCTCGACATGGACGATCTCGTCACCGGCACGCAGCTGCGAGATGACGTCGAGGCCCTCGACCGTGGTGCCAAAGACGGTATAGCCGGAGTCGAGGTTGTGCTGGGCACCCAGGCAGAAGTAGAACTGCGAACCTGCGGAATCGGGATCCATGGAACGTGCCATGGCAAGCGCGCCGTCGACGTGGCTGTTACGCGGGTTGGTAGCGAACTCGCCCTTGATGCAGTAGCCGGGGCCACCGGTACCGGGCATGCCGTCGGGGCCCTCAAGGCCGGCGGCGACATCGGCGCCGGACATATCGCGGGTATTGGGGTCGCCGCCCTGGATCACAAAACCGGGCACATAGCGATGGAACTTAAGGCCGTCGTAAAAACCCATCGTGGAAAGCTCACAGAAGTTCGCCACGTGGATGGGGGCGCCCTCGCCGTCAAACTTGACCTTGATGGTGCCCTTCGACGTCTCGATCACCGCGCACTCATCGCCGGCAAGCTGATACTCGGGCGTGTAGAGCTCTTTCTTAAAACCAAACATGTGGTTCCTTCCTCGTGCGTTTAAAGCATATTTGGTCAAATTGTAGCAATAAGCACGGGCTTCCATCAATTGCGCACGCAGGTTACGCCGCCGGAGGGCAACAAATTACATACGTTGCTGCGGTCTCCATGCGCTCACGTTGGCGTCGTACTGGTTAAGCGCGCTGTTGCCGCCTTGTGCGATGGGCGCCAGGATCTCGCTCTGACGGGCGCTCAGCGACTCGCCGTCGGGAATGGACAGCGAGATATCCCAGCTCTGGCAGATCACGTCGACACGCTCGTACATCCACTGGGCAAGCTGCTTTAGATGATCGATGTCCTCCGCATAGACGGTGTCGTCCTGAACCTTGAGGTTATTGAGCTCATCCTGGGTCTTTTTAATCTGATCGCGCAGGGCATAAGCGCTCTGCGACAACTCCTGGCGGGTGGAGAGCGGCGTACGCAGATAGCCGTTATTAAACGAATCGATGACCTCGCCGATCTGATCATCGTCGCTGTACGACACGATGGTCTGGTACAGGCCATCGAGCCTGGCGTAGAGCTGGTCGTCGGTTAAGACGGTCTCCTCCTGAACGACCTCGGACGCATCCTCTTGCTTGGACTCTTTCTCGGTGGCCTCGCCCTTTTGGCGCGACGGGAAGGTGGTCTTGGCGGCCCGGCCAAACTGGTCGTAGAAGCCGGGCATGACGCCCATAGGATCGGCAGTCACAAACCAATACGCACCACCGCACACGGCGGCGAGCACCGCGATGACGATAAGCGGTTTGGGGATATGGCGCTTGTGCTTGTGATAGGCATCCTCGTCGGGATGGACCTTGCGCTTGGCCTTTTGCTTTTTGGGCTGGACATCATCGCGCAGGGACACCGGTGTGGGGATATCGACCTTGGGGATGCCAAAGTCCTTATCGAAGGCAGGCAGCACGCAGGTCTCGTTGGGGTCGGCGGCATCCGAGAGCACCGCGGCGGCAGAGGCCGGCGCATGGGGCACCTCGGTATCGATCTGCTCCTGCGTCAAGCGCGGAAAGCCGGCCGTGCGGCCTGCTGCCAGATCGGATGCAGCCGCGTCTTTGGAAAGGATGCCCGGGGCGGGGCGCCCGCACTTGGGACAGGTGCGATCATGCGGGGACAGGCGTGCGCCACAACCATCGCAGAATACGAACTCGGTATGCTCGGGACCGTCGCCCGGACCAACGTATGCGTTGCAATAGGGGCAGAACGAGGCGCCGTCCTCTATGGTCTTAAGGCAATGCGGGCAGATCACGGCTTCCTCTTTTCGGAGCAATTCATACAGTCGAAGTTAGAGCATAGCCTGTCTCTTATACACATCTCCGAGCCC
>CABSMX010000069.1 GCA_902478945.1 uncultured Collinsella sp. | reverse complement strand
TCTCGTGGGCTCGGAGATGTGTATAAGAGACAGGCCTGGGTACGGCGCCTGTCAACTCGGTCTACGTCTTTGATGACCGGGTCGTACTCAATATCATCTTCACGGATGATGCCAAAACGGTCACCCGTGGGGAAGTGTTGGGTTCGAGTGCTATGGACAATCTTCCAGCATGCTGGGATCGAACTCGCTAGCCGGAATCACACGGTACCCGTGGCGCAGCAGCAGATCGACAAAAACACCGTTGCCCGCGGTGAGCGTACCGCTAAAGGTGCCATCGTAGACGCGACTCGCACCGCACGAGGGGCTACGGTCCTGCAAGACGCACGCAGCGATCTCGGACGGGCCGCCCGCCTGCTCGCACATATCGAGCGCACGTTGGGCACCCAGGCGAAACTCGCGATCGACCGAGATGCCCTCGCAGGTACGGACCTCGCCGTTCACAATCTCGGACGACTTGCGCGGCGTGGGCAGGCCGCCAAAGACCTCAGGGCACACCAAGAGTACCTCGGTCCCCGTGCATTCGCACGCTTCGACCAGCTCGCGATGGTAGTTATCGAGCCCGTTATACTTGCAGCTCTCGCCCATCAAGCAGGCACTTACCACGATCTTCATATTCAACTCTCCCCACGCAAAACGCCCCATTTGAGATGGACACTCAAATGGGGCGATAGACACTGCGCAACCAGTATTACTGCTGCTTTGGCATCAGCGGATTCTCGCGCGTGAGGAGATTCATAAACTCCTCGCCCGTGATCGTCTCCTTCTTGTACAGATAACGAGCCAGCTCGTGGAGCTTAAACTTGTTTTCCTTCAGGATCTGCAGGGCGCGGTCGTGCGCATCCTCGATCAGCTTGGCGACAATTGCATCCACGCGCTCGGCCGTACCGGGGGCGCAAGTGAGCGACGTATCCTGGTTGAGGTACGCGTTCTGGACAGTACCGAGCGCCATCATGCCAAACTCGTCGGACATACCAAAGCGCGTCACCATGTTGCGGGCGAGCTTGGTGGCCTGCTCGATGTCGTTGGCCGCACCGGTCGTCATCTCGCCAAAGATGAGCTCCTCGGCTGCACGGCCACCGCAGTAGACGGCGAGCTTGTCCAGCACCTCCTGGCGCGTCGTCAGGAAGCGCTCGTCCTCCTCGACCTGCATGGTGTAGCCCAGAGCGCCGCTCGTACGGGGGACGATGGTGATCTTAGTGACCGGCGCAGAGCCCTTCTGGCGGGCGGCAACGATGGCATGGCCGATCTCGTGGTAAGAAACGACCTGCTTCTCGTGATCGGACAGCACCGTGGACTTGCGCTGCTGACCGGCGATGACAACCTCCACCGACTCCTCAAAGTCATCCTGCGTGGCGCGCTTGCGACCCTCGCGAACGGCGCGCAGGGCGCCCTCGTTGATGATATTGGCCAGGTCGGCGCCCGAGGCACCGGGCGTGGCGCGGGCAATCGCGGTCAGGTCGATCGGCGGCTGCGTCTTCACGCTCTTGGCATGCAACTCAAGAATGTTCTTACGGCCGGTTAGGTCGGGTAGCTCAACGGGGATGCGACGGTCAAAACGACCGGGGCGCAGCAGAGCGGGATCGAGGCTGTCGGGACGGTTGGTAGCAGCGAGGACGACGATACCCTTGTGGTTATCGAAGCCATCCATCTCGGTCAGCAGCTGGTTGAGCGTCTGCTCGCGCTCGTCGTTGCCGCTAAAGCCGCCGCCGTCACGCTTTTTGCCGATCGTATCGATCTCGTCGATGAACACGATGCACGGGGCCTTTTCCTTGGCCTGCTTAAACAGATCGCGTACCTTGGCGGCGCCACGGCCGACAAACATTTCGACAAACTCAGAACCTGAAATGCTAAAGAACGGCACGCCCGCCTCGCCGGCAACGGCCTTGGCAAGCAGGGTCTTACCAGTACCCGGAGGGCCGACAAGAAGAGCACCGCGCGGCAGCTTGGCGCCGATCTCCTCGTAGCGCTGCGGCTTCTCCAGAAAGTCGACGACCTCCTTGAGAGACTCCTTGGCTTCTTCCTGGCCGGCGACGTCCTTAAAGGTCACGCCCACGTCCTTGGAGGCGATCACGCGAGCGCCGGACTTGCCCAGTCCGCCGCCGCCAAAACCGCCGCCACCAAAGTTCATCGACGGGCCGTCATCGCCCATGGCCTTCTTCATGCGGCGGTTGAGCCACCAGCCGATCAAGAAGAAGATCGCCATGGGAAGGATGAGCGTGAGCAGGTAGTAGGTCATCAGACCCGAGTTCTTATCGGGAACGACCGACTCAAGCGAGGCGCCAGATTCAAGCACGCGATCGGTAAAACCCGCATCATTCGGCACGCCGGTCGTCTTGTAGGCGATATTCTCATCCTCGCCCTTTTTAGTGTAATAAATGGTGTAATCGTCCGTGTTGTATTCGACCTTGTCGACGCTCTTCTTATCGAGCGCTTTGACAAACGTCGAGTAATCGGTCTTCGTAATCTGCTGCGTGTGACCGATGTTGGGGAACAGAACGGTCGAGAGCACGAGGTAGACGACGAAGGCGATGAGCACGTAGAGGATCATATTCCGTCTACGTTTGTTGTCATCCATCTCCATCTGCTTGAACTCCATCTACTGGGGTTGATAATGCTATCTAGAATACCCAGCCCAGACGGCGATAAACCGACGCCGGGTACGAAAGGACAGAGATGGCATCACTGGAAGTCGGCAAGGTTCAAATCTATACGGGCGACGGCAAGGGCAAGACGACGGCTGCGCTGGGGCTCGCGCTGCGCGCCACAGGTTATGGGCTCGACGTACTCATGCTGCAGTTTGCCAAGAAGCTACACTGCGCCGAACACGATGCCGCGCCGCGCCTGGGACTGCGCATTGTACAGGCCGACCGTGAGACACCCGAGGCTTGCGCCGAGCAGATCATGGAACTTGCACGCGAACAGATCTCGCAGGTCGACGTGCTCATCCTGGATGAGCTAGGAGAAGCCATGCGCCGCGGCTTCGTGACGCGCAAGGATGTCGAAGCGTTGATCGCGATAAAGCCCGCCACCACGGAGCTCGTGCTCACCGGCCGAGGTCTGCTGCCACTGGCCGATCTTGCCGACCTGGTCACCGAAATGCGCCCCATCAAACACTACTTCGACGAAGGCCTCCTAGCCCGCCAAGGCATCGAATACTAATGATCCAAAGGGGACGGAGGAAAACGGATCAATTCGCCTTATCGCCGGGCCCAGGATCCGTTTTCCTCCGTCCCCTACGGATCATTAGGCGGTGGCGCGGCCGAGCCAGTTGCCGCTGTGGTGGTAGATGGTAAACATCGTGGCCGTGATGAGCCAAGTTACGGGGTAAACCAGCAGCAGGTGCTCAAGAGACGGATCAAACGGCATGATCGCAAACACCCAGATCACCCTGAGCACGACGGTGCCAAAAATCGTGAGTAGCATGGGCTGCAAGCTCACGCCGGCACCGCGAATGGAGCCCGACGCGTTTTCGATAATCGAGAAAATCGCGTAGAACGGCGCGATGAAATGAAGAATCGTCGTGGTGTACGCCGAAATCGAAGCATCGTCGACAAACAGACGCGACAACGGACCCGAGAACACCAGCAGCACGGCTGACAGGCCACCAATGAGCATAAACGACAGCACGAGCGACGTATGGTAGCCCTTGCGCATGCGCTCGTAGTTGCGCGCGCCAAAGTTCTGTGCCGAGAACGTGGTGATCGACACGCCGAGCGCCTCGGTAACCATCCAGACAATGCCATCTAAGCGGCCCGAAAGACCCCACGCCGTAGTGACATCGGCGCCAAACGAGTTGACCGACACCTGAATCAAAACGTTGGAAATCGAATACGCAGCAGACTGAAAGCCAAGCGGCAGACCACACGAGATCATGCTCTTACAAATGCCAGGATCAATGCCAAGTTTGGACAATGAAAGCCGCCACGCACCCGGTGCGTGCATCATGCGAATCACGATCATCGTGGCGTTGGAGCAAATGGTCAGCGCCACCGCGATGCCGCAGCCCAGAGCCTCCATATGAAGCACGGCAACGAAGATGACGTCCAGCGCCGCATTAACAAGGCAGCCGGAAGCGATGATCACAGCAGGACCGCGTGTGTCGCCCACGGCGCGCAGCAGTGCCGTTCCCATATTGAGCAGCAGTGCCGCAACCATGGCGGCAAAATAGCAACGAGCATAGGCCACGCCCTCGGCCAATAGTTCATGCGGCGTGTTCATAAGTACCAGCATGGGCTCAACGAACACTATGCCAAGAATCGAGAAAACGATACCGCCCACCAGCGCGAGCGTCATGGCCGTATGGACCGAACGACTCAATCGCTCATCATCGTGCTGGCCAAAATACTGACCGGTAATGACCGCGCAGCCGGCGCCGACGCCAACGCAAAAGCCAATGCAGAGCTCGGTGAGCACCATCGTGGCTTGAATGCCACCCAGCGCGAGCTTGCCGCCAAACTGACCGACGATATAGGTACCAATAAGCGTGTATGCCTGCTGAAAGAACGAACTAAAGAAGATGGGGACGCACAGCGACAGCAGCTGATGCCAAATAACGCCCTGCGTTACATCGATAGCCGTAGATTTCTTAGCCACACGCCCTCCCCACTAGCGTACGTCAACCGACAAACCAGCTGATAAAAGTTACACTCATGACCAGCCTAGCACCAAGCGAAGATAATAGAAACACCCCCGTGGCACGACTCGGATATCACACCCGGCTAGTGATACAACCCCGGCTGGTAGTGATACTCATTGCTCACGTGCGGGCACAGCTGCCAAAAGGCGACGGCACTCGCCGCGGCCACGTTGAGCGAATCGACCCCGTGCGCCATCGGAATGCGCACGGCACGGTCGCAGCCCGCGATAGTCTTGGCACCCAGGCCGGCACCCTCGGTACCCATAAAGATTGCCAGGCGGTCAATCTCCTGCAGCACGGGATCGTCCAGCGATACGGAATCGTCCGTCAATGCCATGGCAGCACAAGAAAACCCGGCTTCGTGCAGTGACGCCAACCCGTCATGCGGCCACACGCGCGCCTCACTGCCAATACGCGTCCACGGCACCTGAAACACCGTGCCCATGCTCACACGAGCCGAGCGACGATACAGCGGATCGCAGCACGTAGGACTCACCAGAATGCCGTCGACATTGAGCGCGGCGGCCGAGCGGAAAATCGCGCCCACGTTCGTGTGGTCGACAATGCCCTCGAGCACGCATACGCGCACCGGGCGTTCCCCCGCCGCCTCGACGACGCCGCCCAAGAACTCATCAACCGGAATCTGACGTGGACGACGGAATGCCGCGAGCGCACCACGCGTCACGTTAAAGCCCGTCAGTTGCTCCATGAGCTTCATGGAGGCCACGAACACGGGAACTGGGCCGGCGCCGTCGCGCACGACCAGGCGTTCAAACAGCGGCATCATCTGATCGAGCCAGCGTTCACCCAAAAGAAAGCTCACCGGCTCGTATCCGGCACGCACCGCGCGCTCGATAACCTTGGCACTCTCGGCGATAAAGATGCCCTTTTGCGGCTCCAGCACGCAGCGCAGCTCGCGCTCGGTCAGTCGCACGTAGGCATCGAGCCGCTCGTCCGTAAGCGAATCGATTCGCAGAACCTCAACGGTATCAGTCATAGCAGCCAGCCCGCACCCTTCTTTACAGCACATCTATACCAAACGAGGCGACGCTAAGCGCCGCCCCATGCATTCAATCAACCCGATAATACCGTTCACGCTAGGCGATTTACGCCTCAACGCGACGATACGTCACGAACTCATAATCGACGCCCTCATCGCCCTCGCCCGAGGCAATCGTGGCAACCCCGCCAGCCTGCGAAACTTCCCACGCGGGATCGGCGTCCAAATTGGGAAAATACGTGTCCACGGGATGGACGCAGTGGTTATGCGTGACCTCGGATTCCACGCAGTACGGCAAAAACTGCCGATAGACATCACCGCCGCCAATCACCCAGGCAACGGGCTCATCGGCAACCGCAGCGAGCGCTTCGTCAACGCTATGCACCACATCGACGCCCTCGGGAGCAAAGTCCTTATCGCGCGTGAGCACGATATTGCGGCGGTTCTTGAGCGGACGCCCGCCGGGAAAACTCAGCAGCGTCTTGCGCCCCATGATGACCGGGCAACCTTTAGTGCAGGCCACAAAATGGCGCATGTCGGCGCGATTGGAAACCACCATGTCGCCCTCGCACCCAATGCCCCAGTCATCGCACACGGCGACGATGGCAGATAGCTTACACGTCATAAGCACCACCTACACCGCAATGGGAATGTTCTTGACCTGCGGGCCGTGCTCGTAGCCCTCGACGATGAGGTCATCAGTCGTAAACGCATAGAAATCGTGCACGTCGGGGTTAAGCGTTACCTTAGGCGCCGCAAACTGCGGACGCTCGATAAGTTCTCGGACGATATCGACATGACGGTCGTAAATATGGGCATCGGCGATCACGTGCAGCAGCTCGCCAGCGATCATATCGACCGACTGCGCGACCATCATCAGCAAAATGGCGTACTGGCACACATTCCAGTTGTTCGCGGCCAAAATATCCTGGCTGCGCTGATTGAGAATCATGTTGAGCGTCGGCTTGTCGTCCTGCGGGCGCTGAGTCACGTTATAGGTCACGCTGTAGGCGCACGGATACAGGTGCATCTCGGACAGGTCGCTAAACACATAGGTATTCGTCATAATGCGGCGGCTGTACGGCGTGTTCTTAAGGTCGTACAGCACTCGGTCCATCTGGTCGAAATCGCCCTCGGCATAATGGCTCTTCTGCCCAATCTGGTACCCGTAGGCCTTGCCGATGGAGCCGGTCTCGTCGGCCCACTCATCCCAAATATGGCTGTTGAGGTCATGCACGTTATTGGACTTCTTTTGATAGATCCACAGGATCTCGTCCATGGCAGACTTAAGCGCCGTGCGACGCAGGGTGAGCGCGGGGAACTCCTCACGCAGATCGTAGCGTGCCGTAACGCCAAAGTTTTTAATGGTATAGGCAGGGGTGCCGTCCTCCCACACCGGGCGGACCTTTTGGCCCTCGGTGGTGGTGCCATGGTCCAGAATATCGCGGCACATGGCTACAAACTGTTGATCAGCCTTGCTCATTGACCCTCCTGTCAGTCGCCTACAAGCGAGATTCATTGTAGCCCAGGCACGCGCGGCCCCACAGCCCAAACATAAGCCCTCATTTTCTGACATATGCCAGAAATTCCTTGCGCAAATCCACGCGTTCGCTATTCTATTGTTGACATATGTCAGATAAGGAGTGCGTATGGCCGGAAGACGCGAAAAATTACGCCGTGTTGGGATCATCCCCGAATATCGCGGCTTTACCCCCGACGGCCTTGCCAGCGGAGATGCCATCGACATGACGGTCGACGAACTCGAGGCGCTGCGCCTGTGCGACCTGGAAGGCCTTAACCAAGAGGCAGTCGCACAGCAGATGGGCATCGCGCGCGCCACGGTGGCGGCCATTTGCAGCCGAGCGCATCGCAAGGTGGCAAACGCGCTGGTAAATGGTCGGGCGCTCATCATCGAAGGCGGCAATATCGCGTACTCCCCCATCAACACGACAACGGCCGCATGGCCAGCAAAGGAGGTCGACACCATGAGGGTGGCAACCACGTACGACAACGGCAACATCTTTATGCACTTTGGCCGCAGCGAGCAGTTCAAGATCTACGACATTCAGGATGGCAAGGTACTCAACGAGCAGGTCGTGGGCACCGGCGGCACCGGCCACGGTGCCCTTGCGGGCCTGCTCGCCAACGGCGGCGTGGACACGCTCATCTGCGGCGGCATCGGCGGTGGCGCTATCAACGCACTTGCCCAAGCCGGCATCACGGTATACGCAGGTGCCCAGGGCAGCTGCAACGCGCGCGTCAAGGCCCTTATCGCCGGCACGCTCGCACAGAACGGCGAGGCCACGTGCGGCTGCCACGGCCACGACCACGAGCACGCCCAAGAGCATGGCAATTCCTGCAGCTGCCACGGCCATCACGAGCACGAGGGCCACGAGGGCTGCGGCTGCCACTAACGGCACGGCACCGCGAGCTCGGGGCACGACGCTGAACGCAACCCAACAATCAAAGCCAACAACAAAGGCCACCCGGTAGCTTCCGAGTGGCCTTTGCCATATCAAGCTGGAATTACAGCCCTATTTCTTATTGCGCATCTGCGCTTCCATCTGACGCAGCAGATCCATATCGGACTTGGGGCCGCCCATTCCCAGGCCGCCCATGCCGCCCAGACCCATGGCATCCAGACCGGGAATATTGGGCATGCGCATCTTTTTGCCCTTCTTACCCTTCTTGCCCTTCTTGCCACCAGCCTGTGCCTGATTGGCCATCGAGCGCATGCGGCCCATCATCTTATTCATCTCGCCCCACTGCTTCATAAGGCTATTGACCTCGGTGGGGGTCACGCCGGCGCCCTTGGCGATACGGGCGCGACGCTGGCCGTTGATGATGGAGGGACGCAGGCGCTCCTCCTTGGTCATCGACATGATGATGGCCTCGTTCTTGTCGAAGATGCCCTCGTCCAGGTTGCCGCCCATCTGGTTGAGCGCGCGTTGGCCACCGGGGAGCATACCCAGAATGCCCTTCATGCCGCCCATCTTCTTGACGGCCTTCATCTGGTCGAGCATGTCGTTCATGGTAAAGCCCTCGCGCAGCATGCGCTCGGCGGCCTCGAGCTGCTCGGCGTCGGCCGCCTCCTGGGCCTTCTCGATGATGCCGACGACGTCGCCCATGCCCAAGATGCGCTTGGCCATGCGGTCGGGGTAGAACGGCTCCAGCGAATCGGGCTTCTCGCCCATGCTCACGAACTTGATGGGCTTGCCGGTCACCTGGCGCACGGAAAGCGCGCCACCGCCACGGGCATCGCCGTCGAGCTTGGAGATGATCACACCGTCAAAGTCGGTGCGACCGGCGAAGGTCGAGACGACGTTGACGATATCCTGGCCGGTCATGGCATCGACGACCATCAGCACCTGATCGGGCTTGACGGCCTTCTTGATGTCCACGGCCTCCTGCATCATCTGCTCATCGATCTGCAGACGACCGGCGGTATCGACGATGACCACGTCGCGCAGGTGGTCGACGGCCTCCTGGATGGCGCCCTTGGCGATATCAACCGGGTGCTCGCCGTCACCACGGAAGACCGGTACGCCGATCTCTCCACCGAGCGTGGCCAGCTGGTCGGCGGCGGCGGGACGGTAGACGTCGCACGCGGCGAGCAGCGGCGAGCGGCCCTGCTTCTTGAGCAGGTAGGCCAGCTTTACAGCTGCCGTGGTTTTACCGGAGCCCTGAAGGCCCACGAGCATGATGACATTGGGAATGCGGTTGCTAAAGACGAGCTTGCTCTCGGTGGAGCCGAGCATCTCGGTGAGCTCGTCGAGCACGATCTTGACGACGTTTTGCGCCGGCGACAGCGACTCCATGACCTCGGCGGTCATGCAGCGCTCCTTGGTCTTGGCGACGAACTCCTTGACGACCTTGAAGTTGACGTCGGCCTCGAGCAGCGCCATGCGAATGTCGCGCATGGCAGAAGTAATATCGGCCTCGGTCAGCTTACCCTTGCCACGCAGGCGGTCAAATGTGTCGTTGAGGCGATCGCTCAGAGAATCAAACACTAGTCACTCCTTAGTTGGACTCGCCCACCAGGGCGCGGCAGAAATCTTTGGCATTGAACTCCTGCAGGTCATCAACCTGCTCGCCCACGCCCACGCGCAGGATCGGGAGCTTGAGCTTCTCGGCCACAGCCATGGCGATGCCACCCTTAGCCGTGCCGTCGAGCTTAGTCATGATAATACCGTCCAGGCCCAGCGCCTCGTTAAACTCGAGCGCCTGGTTCAGACCGTTTTGGCCTGTTGCGGCATCGATTACTAGGACGACCGAGACGGGCATGGGGCCGGCGGCCATATTGGCGGCGCGCTTACGCGTCACGTTGACCACCTTGGCAAGCTCGCGCATAAGCTCGGGACTCGTGTGCAGACGACCGGCGGTATCGATAAGCACCAGGTCGCTGCCGCGCTTGTCGGCCTCATCGAGCACGTCATAGCACACGCTCGCCGGATCGGAGCCGCGGTCGCGCTTGATGACGGGAACGCCGGCGCGCTGGCCCCACACATCGAGCTGCTCGATGGCGGCGGCGCGGAAGGTATCGGCCGAACCGATCACGACGTTCTTGCCGCGGGCAGCCATAGCGCTCGCGATCTTGCCGACCGTCGTGGTCTTGCCGGCACCGTTAATACCCACAAACAGCACGCAGCTCGGCGTGTCGGAGAACGGATCGCGCTCGGCGGGCACAAAATGCTGCTCGAGCTGCTCGGCCAGGGCGCGACGGAGTTGCGGAGCGGTCTTGAGGTTCTTCTTGGCCGCGGTATCGCGCAGGTCATCGGAGACCTGAATGGCGACCTCGGCGCCCATGTCACCCATGACGAGGGTGTCCTCTAGATCCTCCCAAAAATCCTCATCGACCTCGCCGCCAAAGTAAAAGACCTCGTTGAGGGCCTCGCGGCTGCGCTCAAGTCCGCGCGAGAGAGCATCGAAGAATCCCATTATGCATTCACGACCTTTCCGGTTTCGCGATCAAGTTTTTGCGAGACGACGCGGCTGACGCCGTCGGCTTGCATCGAGACGCCGTAGAGGACGTCAGCGTCCTCCATAGTACGGCGCTGATGCGAGATAACCAAGAGCTGCGTATCGGAACGCAAAACATCGAGCGCGCCGATGAGCTTGGACAGGTTGGCGTCATCGAGCGCCGCCTCGACCTCGTCCAGCACATAGAACGGCACCGTACGCGTGCGATACACGGCAAAGAGCAAGGCGAGCGCCGTCAGGCTCTTCTCGCCGCCCGACATGAGCATCATCTTGGTGATGCGCTTGCCGCGCGGCTGCGCCACGACCTCGATGCCCGTCTCGGCAGGATGCTCGGGGTCGGTCATCTCCAGATGCGCCTGGCCACCCGGGAACAGCATGGCGAAGATCTCGCGGAAGTTCGCATCGACCTTCTCAAAGGTCACCAGGAAGGCTTTACGCATCTTACGGTCAATGGCCACGGTAATCTTGGTGAGCGCCTTGCGCGCGCTCTCCAGATCGGCCAGCTGCTCCTCGATATAATCGGCGCGGCGCTTGAGCTGCTCGTACTCCTCCATCGCAACCTGGTTCACAGGGCCCAGGTTGTTGATCTGACGCACGAGCTGGTTGAGCTCGCGCTCGGCGACGTCGCGGTCGGTGGGCGCAGGAAGCATGAGAGCTTCCTCGAGCACCGTG